>JARRNO010000039.1:0-14670 GCA_037384885.1 Acidobacteriota bacterium | reverse complement strand
CAACCACGTGCTCTACGCCACGCCGCCTCTGGCGGAAAGGCTTCGGTCCGGAGGGCGGGCCAGGCCGCGAACATCGTCAACCACTCAGTAGCTGATTTTGATCCGGATGTTCCCGCTCGAGTCCTTGACCTTGGTGAGACGGAGCGTATTTCCCGGTGTATCGAGCTGGTAGAAGACCAGCGGCCGGTTCGTGTCCGAGGCCACCGGTACGTCGGGGTCGAGAAGGCCCGAATCGATGGACGCTATGTAGAAGTCGTCATCGTCCGACGATCCGTTCCCATTCAGGAGCGCGCCCTCCCCGCGGTCGGCTACGCCGTTGGGCCCCCAGATAAGCAGGGAAGGCGAATGGGTGGTCAGGATGGAGGACAAGGTGGGAGTGGTGGGCGCCAGAGTGGAGATGGCGTCGCTCCTCAGCAAATTGGGCCGCGGGTCGAAAGAAATGCCGGTGTGGGTGGCGGTGCGCGTATTCCCCGCCGCATCCGACTGGGTGACGGTGAAACTGTAGCTGTTTCCGACGGTTAAAGTGACGGTTACGGCCCAGGTCCCGTCAGACTGCACCACGGCGTTCCCTAGAAGGTTTCCCGCCCCGTCAGTAACGGTTACGGACGCTCCGGGTTTTCCCGTCCCGCTGATGTAGGTCTGGTATCCCGGTGCTTGAAGGTTACGATCGGCCACGCGGTTGAGAAGCGTATTCGTCGCGGGAGTTGAAAAAGCGAAGGTATCGGCGGCTACGGTCAGGCTGTTGGAAGGGCTTGACTGAACACCGCTCACGGTCTGCTTTGCCGTCAGAACGTTGCCCTGGCTGAAGGGGGTGTCCGAAGTGATGGTGAAACCGCCTCCCGACTGAACCGTGCCGGTTCCCACAGCCGTTCCGTTGAGATAGAGCGTCACAGGGGTGCCCGCAGGTTTGGTGGAGGTGCCGGAGACACGCGTATCGCCCGCTGAAGCCGGTCCCTGGAGTGCGGGTGGGGAAAGGGTGACGCCGAAAGCCGTCTCTGCAATGATATGGGGATCGGAAGGTGTGTATACGGCGGGCGGCGTCGCAGAGGGCGGGTAGACCACGGCGTGATAAGTGCCGATTCCCGCCAAGGTAGTCGAAGCCAGCGAATCCGAGAGATGCTGGTTGCTTCCGGAAGTCAAAGCCTTCGTGGTTATGAGAGTACCGCCGGGACCATAGACCGCCTCCACGTAAGGCATGGAGGCGCCGAAGCCTGCGCCGTCCAGGTAGACCGCGGCGGGGACCTCGAAACTGGAAGACGGCGCCGTGTGGCCCGAATCGCTGTAAGACGCCCAGGTCACCACATAGATGTTCAGGCACTGGGAGGCCAGGTCGTCGGCCGGATTGTTGTCGGAGCCGCACTCGGCTTCCCAGATGGCGCAAAGGGTGTAAATTCCGTAGGAAGGATAGGTCACCGAGGGGATGGACAGCGTGTCGGCCCCGCTGGTTTGCTGTGCAACGTCGAAAGTGCCGTGAGAGGCGGTAAGGCCTCCGGTGTAAGTTGTGAAGGTCCCGGTCGACTGGAGATACTCCGTGCCAGATGGATCGAGAACCAGGTAGTTGACCCGCGTGTTTGTCAGCGGTGCTCCGGAATTTCCATTGACCAGGGAGACGGCTGCCACGAGGGGCGCACCCGAAGCCGGGTGCCCGAGAGGAGCCGGAACGGCCGAGATCGACGTGTTCCGCTCCAATGTGACCGTCGCAGAATCGAGCTGGGTGGCTGGAGAGGTGATGGTGTCCATTAACGTGATGGTCCACTTCCCCTGCGCCGCGGTTGCCGGGAAGGTGAAACTGTCCCTGAGCGTTCCCGTGTTGTCATCCTGCAGAACCCGGGTCGCAGCCGTGGCGCCCGAAGGCGTCTTGTAAACCAGCTCGTACCGGTTGTACTGGTCCGGTACAAGGTTGACCCCCTCGGGGTAGACGGTCGAGCATGGAGCGAAAAGACTTCCCTGAATGCTGTACAAGCTGTCCTGGAAGGGAATGATGTAGGCGACTTTAGTCTCGTCCGTCACCGAAGCCGCTACCGAAGTGTCGGATCCCGAGCAGGAAGAGTCCGTGCACCGCACCGCAGTGATCTGCGTGCTGTCGGTGGCTGGCGGAGCCACGGCGGCGGGAACGTCGATCTCGACCACGAAGTGGAAGACGCCGCCGTTGGCGGTGACGGGAGGCGTATGGGTGATCACGGTGCCATCCGCGGGATTACCGTCTCCGTTCGGGTCGCTGTAAATCGTGACGGTGTAGCCGGCGCTGCTCACGGGCGCGTACCCGGCCGCGTAAAAGTCGAAAGTGTCCGCCTGCGGGCCGGCGTTGGTGAGCGTGTGGGCGAAATAGACGGCCGTGCCGGCTGCCCCGTAATGGTTGGTGCCGTTGCTGATCAGGTAAGAAGGAGACAGGGTCAGGCGGTTCATGACCGTGGTCGTGTCAACGGCCCGTCACCCGTGAGGTCTGTGGCGATCCACGTGCTTCCCTGGTAAAGATCAACTCTGAATCCGGCGGTGCTCTGGTCCGTGATCCTGAAGTTGCCGGGAGCGAGAAGGTTGGTCAGCGTGTGCGTGTAGGTCGCAGTCATGCCCGCGGCGGCGTCGCCCGAATGGTCGGGAGAGAGCGTCACCGTTCCCACATAGGTGGTGTCAGTGGCGGTTGTGGAGGATCCGTCACCTTCGGAAGTTTCCGTGACCGTGGCGGCGTCCGCCGCGCTCGCCGGCGAGGAATCGCTGGTGACCTTCAAGGTTACGGCGGCGGTTCCCCCCGAAGCGAGGCTGATATCGGGATAGCCGTCGCCGTTCGAGTCCCAGCCCGGCGCGAGGTAGTCTCCCGGGTCGGAAAAGGAACCGTTGCCGGTGGCGTCCGTGCCGACCAGCGTGCCGTTGACGTAAAGATCCAGGCGGTAGCCCATGCTGGAATGGACTTTGAGGTCATAGGTGTCCGCGAAGGTTCCCGAATCGGTAAGGGTATGGCTGTAGCTGACCGACCCGCCCGGTTGGGTCGAGCCGGTGCGGTCCGGAGTGATTCGCCCCTGGTAATAGCCGAAGGCGCCCATGCCGCCGCCCTGCCCTCCAAGGTTGTCCACCACTTTGTTCAGGTGGCTGTTGATGGAAGAGGCGACGTGATAGTAAATGGGAGTTCCCGTAGGAACGCCGAGCTGAGCCCAGGGCACGTAAGTTTCCATTTCTGTGCCGGAAGCGCTGCCGCCGTTGTGGGCGTAGTCGGACCAGACCTGTGCGCCCAGGGACCCCGGAAGGCTGTAACCGTCTGCGTATCCATTGGCGTCCACCAGGGGATCGCCGCCCGGATTCGCCGGGATATAACGGTACAGAACGATGCCCGTGGTCCGGTTGCTGCCCTGCCACGCCACTTCCAGAACATAGTCGCCCGAGTCCATGAGCTTGTTCTGATCCACATCCATGGCGAAGATGAACGTGTCGGTATTGCTGGAACTTCCGACGCGCTTCACGTAGAGTTAAATGTTGGTGTTGTCGTAGGTCCAGGCAAAGCCCGTCAAATCCCGGCCGGTGCTGCTGATGGGACAGTCGCGGTCCGTGCTCAGGGCGCAGTTGGACGAACTCGTACCGTCCGTGACGTACTGGACGGGATTGGTGATGACGTTCGCCCAGTCGGACATGTCGCCGTCGACAGTGATGGTTTTCAGTGTTGGGGATCCTGCAAATATGGTCACCGCCGGAACGATCAGAATCAGCGCCGTTTCGACTGCTTTTATCCAAAATTTACGCATCGCTCTCACTTTCGGCTTTCAGATAAAGTGTCAATTAACACTGCATCATACCTGAATTGCAACAAGTGTGCCACAGAATTATTGTCGCCGGCCGGGGCGGTGCGGAATCCAGGCGGTTCTTCAGAAACAGATAACTCCATAAAGACGAGCATGTTATGGAGGGACTGGAGGGAAGCGGGCCGCTGGGGCCGCGCGGATGAAGTGTTACAGGTTGGTTATGGGTGGGTGGAATCGGTTACGATTCCTGATCCTTCATCCCGGCGGGATAATCCCCCGTGAAACAGGCGTAACAGAAGTGATCAGGTTTGGCCACGGTGCTTCGCAGGCCCGGAAGGGTCAGGTAGCGCAGGGTGTCGGCCCCGATGTACTGGGCCACCTGGTCCTCGTTGCGCCCGGCGGCCACCAGCTTGTCCCTTTCGGGTGTGTCGATCCCGTAATAGCAGGAATGGCGGATCGGAGGAGAGCCGATGCGAACGTGTACCTCGGAGGCGCCGTTTTCGCGGATCATGCGCACCAGCTTCCTGAGCGTTGTGCCCCGAACGATGGAGTCGTCCACGAGGACGACCCGCTTGCCTTGGATGAACCCGGGGAGCGGGTTGAATTTACGACGGACGCTCTCGTCGCGCATCCGTTGCTCCGGTGCAATGAAGGTGCGGCCTACGTAGTGGTTCCTGACGAGGCCGAAGGCGAAGGGAATCGCGCGTGCCTTGGCATAGGCAAGGGCGATGTAATTGGCGGAGTCGGGGATGGGGATCACCACGTCCGCCTCTACGGTATCTCCCTCGGCCAGGGCGGTCCCGATGCGGTGGCGCGCTGAAAACACCTCTTCGCTGAAGACGCGGCTGTCCGGCCGTGAGAAGTAGATTAATTCAAAGATGCAGTGATGATGGTGTTTCCTGGGCGCGCCTTCCCGGCGCACGAACCCGTCCTCGCCCCAGCGCAAGATGGAGCCGGGCATGACGTGCTCCACGAACCGGGCCCGGAGCACATCGAGGGCCACGGTCTCGCTGACGACGATGGGGACCCCGTCCTTCTCGCCCAGGCTCATGGGCCTCAGACCGTCTGGATCGCGGAAGGCGTAGAGATGATCGGCGTCGAGCAGGACCGTCGAGTAAGCGCCCCGGCCCGTTTCCATCCATCTGGCGATAGCCGCATCGAGCCCGAGCCCGTCGTCATAGGCCCAGATCCCGATGCACTTTGCGATGACCTCCGCGTCGTTGGAGCCCTCCAGGGTATAGCCGCGGTCCGTGATGAACCGGCGGAGCTCCGGCAGGTTGGTGATGTCGCCGTTGCTGGCAAGGGCGAAGCGCTTGACGCCGCCGTTTTCGAAGAGGTGGGGCTGGGCGTTGGGTAGGGTGGCGGCGCCCTGCGTGGGATAGCGCACGTGGGCGACGGCGCGGTGCCCGGGCAGGGCGGATATCATGCGCGGCGTCAGCACGTCGCGAACGAGTCCAAGCCCGCGTTCACGGTGAAGCCCGGATTCGTCCAGGCTTACGAGACCGCACGCGTCCTGGCCGCGGTGCTGCTGCGCAAAGAGCGCTTCGCTCGCCCAGTGGGCGGCCGGAATGCCAGGTTGTCCGAAGATGCCGCAGATCCCGCACATGAGCGACCATATATAGTGCAAACCGCCGCCCGTGTAAAGGACCGGGCGGCGAAAAAAGCGCCGTTGGGGCATGGCCAAGCACAAAGCTCGAAAGCCGACCGTGGACGGCGGACGGACGCTAACGATTTGAATGATTTCCGTTGCGGGACCGGCCGGTGACTAGGAGACTATGTGACTAAGTGACTAAGTGACTAAGTGACTGGGTGATTGTTGCGGGCGGGGCGGCTTGAACATGAACGACTGACGATTCACGGTTGACCTTTCTCAAAGCCTCCCGTCCTCTCATCCTCCTGTGAGATCCCGGGAAAGGCCCGCTCAGAGCAGCCGGCGCAGCAGTTTCAGGAAGGCGCGGCGGGGAAGATCGAAGGGGATCCTTCCGGCGGCGGCGTGGATACGGTGGCGGCGGCGGAGGCGGCGGGCCGCCTGGCGCCGCGCGGGGGCCGACGCCGGTTCCTCCAGATCGATCCTTTCACCGGAGGTTCGCTCGAGCGACACGGCCTTGCCCACAACGTCGGGGATCTCGTGCCGGTTGGCGCGGGACTGGCCGTCACCCATCTCCAGCATGCCCCCCCGGCTCCAGCCAAGGAACCGATGCACGACGACTTCTCCCGCCCTCTCGAAAACCACCAGGTCGCCGGAAGAGAGCTCGCCGGGAGTCGTCAGGACGACTTGGACTCGGTCTCCGCCCTGGAGAAACGGCTCCATGGAATGCCCACGCACGGTGACAAGAGTGGGGCATTCGCTCAGCCAGAGGCTTAGATCTCCTGCGGGCGGTGGCTGCACGGGCGGGATTTTCGTGTTCATGCCGGGATCCGTGAACTAGAAGAAGGGATCGGGGATCAACCGGGCGAGCGCGGGAACGCACCTGCCCGTCAATTCGAGGAGGGCCTGGGCGTCTTCGGGTTTGAAGTTTGGGCCGGCGTCGGCAGGGCTTTTGCCTTTCCTGGACACCTCCAGCACGCCCACGGGCTTTCCCTCCACGTAAAGCGGGAGGGCGATCATCTTCTGAATGGGAAGACGTCCCGTCTCAAGTCCCTTCACGTTCTCGAAGAATTTGAGGTGCCGGGAATCGGCGAGCTTGTTGTCCACCTTCCCTTTGCCGGATTGAAGCACCGACGAGGCGACGGCGTTCTTGTGATCCACGGGAAGCGATGCGCTGCTCCGGGACAGGGGGAGGGGCCAAACGAACTTCAACACTTTACCGCTCGAGGTCAGAAGAAGAAGCGCCACTTCTTCTTCGCGGACTTTGAGCGCGTCCGCCACGGCTTGTGCGAGCAGTTTCGCCGCAGCCTGAAGCCCCTCGGAACCCGGACCGGGATCGTGCTCCAATGCCTCGATCGCTTCCTCGGCGTCCATCGTTACCTCCCGCTAACCGCCTCGGGATCACTACCTTCAGGGTGGTCCGGCAGCGAGGGATCATTCGGCGGTTTTGCCCACACTATATCCCACCGCGGACAGGATTGAAAGGTTGGAAACGAGGTGGTCTGAAGGAGCCCAGGCGCCTTTCGTCCGGTTCCGGGGGCCGGGGGTCAACGCGCGACGGAGCGGTAGGCGGCGCCTGCGACCTCGGGGGCGTAGTGGAGGAGATCGCCCGAGAGCAAGTTGTAGATGCGAAAGACGGCGACGCGGAGAATCATGCCGATCACCAACGCGCCGAAAAGTTCGATGTCCCCCTCGCGCAGCTCACCCTTTTCGCGCGCCTCGGTAAGAATGTCGCGCACGAGATGGCGGATGTGGCGGATGCGCCGGGTCGTCCTGCCCAGTTCGTTGTGTTCGCTCAGAATCAGGTAAGTAAAGAGGGTGCGGTCCTCATCGAAGAATCGGAAGCAGCCCTCAACGAACGCCCGCAGCCTCTGTTCAAGATTTTTCTCCACCATCACCCGTCGTTCCAGGAGCGACGTAAAGTGAGAGAGGTTGGTGATGTAGAGGTCTTCGGCGAGGGCCTGCTTGCTCTCATAGTGCCGGTAGAGGGCGCCCTCGCTCACGCCGGCGCGGCGGGCGATTTCCTTGGTGGTGGTGGCGTGTATGCCCTTTTCCCCGAAGAGTTCCAGGGCCGCGCGCATGATGTCCGGGAGCTTGGTGCGCCGCTTTGACCTGGGCTGTTTCAGGACCATCTAGGCCTCCTGCGTATGTATACGCTCACTTATTAAATTAAAGGATGCAAAACTCTCTGTCAAGTAGTAAGTTACAAAATATGATGGAAGTTTTTACTCACACCTGGCCTGATGGTATACTATGCTCTCTCACTGGGGGTCGAAAATGAAAAACGTGGTTGTGGCGGGCGGCGCAAGGACGCCCAACATCAAATTCAACACGCTTTTCAAGGATGTGCCGGCCTACCACCTGGGACGGCATGCGCTCACCGAAGCGCTTTACCGGTCCGGGGTGCGGCCAGAGCAGCTTGACGAAGTGATCTTCGGGTGCATCGGGAATCCCGTGGAAGCGGCCAACGTCTCCAGGGTGATCAGCCTGCTCGCGCAGGTGCCCCAGAGCGTCCCGGCCTACACGGTCAGCCGCAACTGCGCTTCCGGGATCGAGTCGGTCGTGGACGGCTTTTACCGCATCGCGGCGGGGGACGCGGAATACGTGGCCGCCGGGGGCGCCGAGTC
Organism: Acidobacteriota bacterium; assembly: GCA_037384885.1. Lineage (GTDB taxonomy): Bacteria > Acidobacteriota > UBA4820 > UBA4820 > DSQY01 > JARRNO01. The sequence continues at coordinate 6,727 of JARRNO010000039.1, read as the reverse complement.
CATGAGCAACATTCCGCTTCTGTTCAAAAAGAAGACTCAGGACAAGTTCACCGCCCTCTCCAGGGCGCGGACCCTCGGGCAGAAGATCGCCGGGATGCTCACCTTCCGGCCTTCGGATTTCGGCCCGGTGATCGGTCTGGCCTGCGGCCTGACCGACTACAACGTCCAGCTCAACATGGGGGAGACCGCCGAGCTGCTGGCGAGGGAATTCGACATCTCCAGGGAAGCTCAGGACCAGCTGGCCCTCATGAGCCATCAGCGCGCCGAAGCGGCCACTGAGAGCGGGCGTTTTCTGAAGGAGATCGTGCCCGTCCCCATGCCTCCCAAGTACGAGGAATGGGTCAAAGAGGACAACGGCATTCGTAAAGGTCAGAGCATGGAGGCGCTCGGCAAGCTCAGGCCCGTTTTCGACCGTCGTTACGGAACCGTTACCGCCGGCAACGCCTCCCAGATCACCGACGGCGGCTCCTGTCTTGTCCTGGCCGAGGAAGAAAAGGCCCGTGCCGAAGGGCTGCCCATCCTGGGGCGGATCAAGGCCTTCACCATGGTGGGTCTTGACCCGGCGCGCATGGGACTGGGGCCCGCCTACGCCATTCCCAAGCTCTTGAAAAAGGCCGGTATGGAATACAAAGACGCTCAGCTTTACGAGATCAACGAGGCGTTCGCCTCCCAGGTGCTTGCCTGCGAAAAAGCCCTGGCCTCCGAGACCTGGTGCCAAAAGAACCTCGGCCGCGGCAAGGTCTGCGACCTCGACTGGGATATCACCAACGTGAACGGAAGCGGAATTTCGCTGGGGCACCCTGTCGGCCAGAGCGGCAACCGCCTGATCCTCACGCTCCTTTACGAGATGCAGGAGCGGGGGCTGGAAACGGGCATCGCCTCGCTGTGCGTGGGCGGCGGCCAGGGGGCGGCCATCCTCTTGGAGAGGTGCTGAAATGGCGAACGCATGGAATCTCGACCTACGCGAAGACGGTATCGGCCTGGTCACGCTGGACCTGTCCGGCGAGAAGATCAATAAGCTCAGCGCCGCAGTCATGGAAGAGCTGGATGCCCTGCTCGACCGGATGAGGGACGAGAAAGACCTCAAGGCGGCGGTCTTCATCAGCGGCAAGGACAACATCTTCATCGCGGGGGCGGACATCGAGGAGATCAAAGCCGTCACCGATGAAGAAAACGCTTACGAGGTGGCGCGAAAGGGCCAGCTGGTCATCGACAAGGTGTCGCACCTTCCCTTTCCCACGGTGGCGGCGATTCACGGCGCCTGCGTGGGTGGAGGGCTCGAATTCGTTCTGGCGTGCACCCATCGGATCGCCACGGACGACAAGAAAACGAGGCTGGGGCTTCCCGAGGTCAAGCTGGGCATCATCCCCGGGTTCGGCGGCAGCCAGCGCCTTCCGCGTCTCATCGGCCTACAGCAGGCCCTGAAAATCATCCTCAACGGTTCAACGGTGGACGGCCGGAAGGCCCGAAAGATCGGGTTGGCTCACGCCTGTGTTCCGAAGAACCGCCTGCTGGACGAAGCCTTGAAACTCGCCTCGAAAGCGGCGGCGGGGAAGGCCCCGCGGCCCGCCTTTAAACCGAAGGGCATGGTCAACCGCATCCTGGAATCCACTCCCTTCGGGCGCAGCGTCATTTTCAAGAAATCCAGGGAAATGGTTCTGAAGGCCACGGGCGGCCACTATCCCGCGCCGCTGGCGGCGCTGGACGCCGTCAGGGAGGGGCGCGGGCTCAGGATGGACAAGGCCCTGGAGGTGGAAGCGAAAAAGATCCCGCCTCTGATCGTATCCGCCACGAGCAAGAATCTCATCAACCTCTTCTTCATGACCGAAGACGTGAAACGGCAGACCGGAACGGCGGGCGACACGGCGCCGCTGCAGATCCGGCGGGCGGGCGTTCTCGGCGCGGGGGTCATGGGCGGCGGCATCGCCCAGCTGCTGGCGCAGCGAGGGGTGACCGTCCGGCTGAAGGACATCAAGGAGGAATTCCTGGGCAAGGGACTGGCCGAAGCGCAGCGCCTCTTCAACCGCAGGGTGAAACGCCGCCGGATGAAGCGCCACGAGGCCGAAGACGCCATGTCCCGCATCAGCCCGGCCCTCGCCTACGACGGCTTCAGAACCCTGGACTTCGTCGTCGAAGCGGTGGTTGAAAAATTGGAAGTGAAGCGGGCGGTGCTCAAGGAGGTCCAGGAAGCGGCCTCCGAATCGCTGGTTTTCGCCACGAACACTTCTTCGCTTCCCATCACGCAGATCGCCGAAGGCGCTCCGCGTCCCGACCGCGTGGTGGGCATGCACTTCTTCAATCCGGTGCACCGCATGCCCCTGGTGGAAGTCATCCGCGGAAAAGAGACCAGCGACGAAGCCGCCGCCACGGTGTTTGCACTCGCCAAGCGGCTGGGTAAAATGCCGGTGGTCTGCCAGGACGGCCCGGGATTTCTGGTCAACCGCCTCCTCATGCCTTACCTTAATGAGGCGGCCTACCTGCTCGAAGAGGGGGTGCCCATGGAAGTGCTGGACAGTGTCATGACGGGGTTTGGCATGCCCATGGGGCCGGTCCGGCTCATGGACGAGGTCGGCCTGGACACCGCCTACCACGTGGGCCAGTTCTTGTCTTCGTGCTTCCCCGACCGTATGCCGCCGGCGCCCCTCATGGAGAAAGTCTTCCAGGAGGGCATGCTGGGCAAGAAGAGCGGCATCGGCTTCTACTTCTATTTCGACGGGAAACAGGGGCCGGGCAATCCGGATGCCATCAAACTTCTGCCCGGAGAACCTCCGGGAATCAACGCCGATACGCTTGTGGAGCGCATGGTGCTCCCCATGATCAACGAAGCCTCCCGCATCCTCGAGGAGAAGATTGTGGAGACACCGCAGGACGTGGATCTGGGCATGATCATGGGCACGGGGTTTCCACCCTTCCGCGGCGGGCTGCTGCGCTACGCCGACAGCTTGGGTGCGGGGCATGTGGCGGACCGTCTGAAGGCGCTGGCGGAAGAAGCCGGACCGCGCTTTGCTCCGTCGCCGTCTCTCGTAGAGATGGCGTCCCGGGGCAAGCGCTTTTTCGGAGAAGGGGACTGACATGGCTGAGAAGAAGAACGACAGTGTCGGCATCATGGCGCAGGTGTTTGCGGGCGGGTTGGACAACAACCTGATCTTCCCCTATCCGAAAATGGATCCCGACGAGACAGAGGTGGTGGATCTGATTAGCGGCTCGTTCAAGGACTATGCGTCCAAGAACATCGACGCCGCCAAGTTCGACGAAGAGCACGAGATTCCCAAAAAGATCCTCGACGACCTCTTCGAAATGGGCATGATGGGCCTGTCCATCCCCGAGGAATACGGGGGAGGCGGCCTTTCTATGAGCGGTTACTGCAAAGTCATGGAGGCTCTGACGCCGCACGACGTCTCCACGGCCGTTACCATCGGGGCGCACCAGTCCATCGGCATGAAGGCCATCCTGCTTTACGGCACGGAGGAGCAGAAAAAACGGTTCCTGCCCAAGCTGGCCACCGGCGAGCGCATCGCCGCCTATGCCCTCACGGAGCCGGGCGCCGGCTCAGACGCCGGATCCATCGCCACGCGGGCCGAATACGACGAAGAAAAGAAAACGTTCAAGTTGAACGGCTCCAAGCTCTGGATCACCAACGGCGGCATCGCCAATCTCATCACCGTTTTCGCCAAAGAGAAATTCGGAGACAAGGACGCCATCACGGTCTTCATCGTGGAGGGCGACGACATTCCCGGCCTGACCCGCGGCAAGCCCGAAAATAAAATGGGCATCCGCGCCTCCAACACCACCGAACTCCACTTCGAAAACGTGGAAGTTCCCGAAGAGAACGTTTTGGGCGAACGGGGCAAGGGTTTCCGGGTGGCGCTCGAGATTCTGGACTATGGGCGGTTGTCTCTGGGTGCCGGCTGCGTGGGGGCCATGAAGGGCATCTTGAACCTGGCCATTGTTCATGCAAAGAACAGAGAGCAGTTCGGCGCGCCCATCAGCGATCTGGAAATGATCCAGGGGAAGATCTCCCGGATGATGGTGGACACGTGGGTGTCCGAGTCCATGGTGTACATGGCCGCATCGCTGGTGGACCGGGGCATCGAAGACTTCTCGATTGAGAGCGCCATCTGCAAGGCCTATTGTTCAGAAGCCGCGTGGGACACCATCAACAGCGCCATGCAGATCGTGGGCGGCGTGAGCTACATGAGAGAGTACCCGTATGAACGGATGATGCGCGACGCCCGCATCAACCTGATCTTCGAGGGCACCAACGAAATCCAGCGCCTGTACACGAGCCTCGCAGGCCTCAAGAGGCCCGGGGACGTGCTGAAGGGCTTCAAGAAGGCCGGGGCCATGGCGGGTATGGTGGACTACTCCCTCTATGCGGTGAAGAAGCGCTTCACGAAGAGCCACCTGGAAGGCGTGGATCCCACCCTGTCCTGGTTCCAGGATCGTGTGGAGGCCTGGGTGAAGGAGTTCGCCCTCACGGTAGACCGCGTCCTGGTGAAATACGGCAAGAAGGTCATCTCCAAGGGTTTCCTGCAGGAGCGGATCGCCGACGCCGCCATTCAGCTTTTCGGCATGATCGCCACGCTGTCCCGCCTGGACACTCTGGTGAAGGATAAAGGCTCCGAGGCGGCCGCGCACGAATTCGCCATGACCAAGAGCTTCTACGGACGTGCGTGGCGCCTGGTCCGCCAGGAACTCGACATGGTGGAAGACAACGGTGACAAAACGCTCGTCAAGGTTGCACGGCGCGCGATTGAAGATGAAGGCTACAGGGTGCTAAAATAATCGAGACCTGATTGTTGAAGCACTGGATGGCACGGGTGAGAGCGCACGGCGGCCCGGGCTGTCCCTGTCAGCGGGGTGAGCCATGGCGGATGTGGAAATTGTCGAGCAGTCGGCCCAATTGGCGAAGGCGATCGACTTCGTGGAGCACGAACGGCTGGATCTGGCCGAGCCCATCTTCAGCGCTCTCTACGAAGCCGATCCGGCCAATCCCGTGGCAGAGTCGTTCATGGGGCTCATGACGGCGCTGCAGCGGAAGCAGTTGATGCAGGGACTGGATATGTGCAAGGCGGCCCTGCAGAAAGACTCGGAAGAGCCGCTCTGCTACCTGAACCTGGCCAAGGTTCACATCGCCCTCGAGGACCGCTATCACGCCATCAAGGCCTTGAACCGCGGACTGAAGAGCCGTTCGAGAAATCGCGGCTACGTGGCGGCCTACTACAAGAAGATCGGCGTCCGCAGGAAGGCGCGAATTCCGTTTCTTGACCGGAAAAATCCCATCAACCGGTTCCTCGGCAAGCTGACTTTCCGGGGCGGCGGCGCGCGTGTCCGCTAAGACGCGGCCGGCTTTCACCGTTGTCGGCTACGACGCTCGCCAGAGATACCAGGCGGCGTAAGAGCGGAAGGGTTTCCAGGGATCGCCCAGGGGTCCGGTTTCGGCCGGCGCCGGAACGGACGGCAGGCCAAGAAGCGCCGCCAGCCCGCGCCGCATGCTGAGATCCCCCACCGGCCAGACATCAGGCCGGCGAAGGGGAAAGATCAGGACCATTTCAGCCGTCCAACGCCCCACGCCCCAAAGTTCAGTCAGTCTTCGGACCACCTCTTCGTCTTCCATTTTTGAAAGAGAATCCAGGGACAGCTCGCCCCCTGAGACCTGTGAGCAGATCTCCCGGACGGAGCGAATTTTGGAGCGGGACAACCCGGCGTTCCGCAGAATGCCTGGATCCGTCTCCGCCAGGAATGCCGCATCGGGGAATCCGGAGGGATGCAGGGCGACCAGTCTGTTGAATACCGCCTTGGCCGCCTTTTCCGAGAGCTGCTGGCTAACGACGGCTTCCAGGAGGCCGGCCAGGACGTCCCGAGTGGAATACTCCCCAAAACGTGGAGGCCCCACCCGCGCGATAAGCGCCGCCATAGCGCCGTGACGGGACAGGTGGGCAAGAGCTTTTTCCTGTTCCGGTCGCTTGTCTCTTTGGACCATCCACGCCTCCTTGCCGTTCTGCAGTATACTCCGGCGATCCAATTCTCCGGCCGGTGTTGCAATCTTCGACGGAACCTTGTGGGAATGCGGTCCATCTGCAGTTTGCGGGCCACGGTGTCCAGTGTTGAAAGATGCGATGTCCGTTGAATTCCACCACACCTCATCCCTTGTGCCGTAACCGATTGATGTTTATAGATATCTTCGAACGGCGCCGCCGGCATGTAGTGATTCTCTGCATCCCCCGGGTGGCGCTCGTACGTAAGGCAGAGCCGAATCCCATGCAGTTCCAGTGAGTTAACAGGCGCCCCCGCCTTGGCACGCCGCTTGCGTTTTAACAGTTTGGAAGGGCCGGAAGCCCGCTCCCCCGGGAGACAAAGCCCGGGTACGTGAAACGGCCGGTTCGAAAGACCGCGCCGGCAATCGGAGGGAGGTTCGCCATGGTACCGCTGCTCGTCATTCTGACCATTATCGGCTTCCTCGCCGTGGACCTGGCGGTTCAGGCGGTCGCTGGAAGGCGGCGCGCCAAGGTGGGGAAGGAACTGAAACTCGGGCCGTCACAGCCGCTGAGTTGGAACGTCGCCGTGCCCGACGGGTATTTTCTGTCCCCCGGCCACACGTGGGCCTATCTCGAACACAACGGCAATGTGCGGGTCGGCATGGACGATTTCGGGCGACAGATGATGGGTGTTCCCGATGCGATGGACTTTCCCCGGCTGGGCACGGAGCTTCGCCGCGGAGAACCGA
>JARRNO010000038.1:0-12353 GCA_037384885.1 Acidobacteriota bacterium | reverse complement strand
CATCGGCCCGAAGGCGATGGAGACAGACGGTCCCTGCCACTCGTTCTGCTCTTCCACGGTGGAGGAGGCAACCCCTGGAGCTGCATGCGGGTCACCGGCTTTAACAGGAAGGCCGACGAGGCGGGCTTTATCGCCGTTTATCCGGCGGGGACGGGCCCCCGCCGCCGGCAGGGGCTGACCTGGAACGCCGGGCGCTGCTGCGGACCCGCTCAGCACGAAGGCGTGGATGACGTGGGCTTCATCCGAACCCTGGTGCGGCATCTGAAGGAGACGCTGCCGGTCGATCCTGAAAGAATCTACGCCGCCGGCATTTCCAACGGCGGCATGATGTGCTACCGCCTGGCCTGCGAAATGTCCGGCATCTTCGCTGCAGTGGGGCCGGTGGCAGGGGCGCTCAATTTGGAGCGCTGCCGGCCGGCGCGCCCGGTGTCCGTCATCGCCTTCCACGGGACGGCCGATCTTTACGTACGCTACGACGGGGGGCGGCCTCGCAAACGCGTTCTTCCCGGACACGACCGGGAGGACGTTTCGGTCGCCGATTCCATCGGGTTCTGGATCAACCACAACGGCTGCCGTCCCGAACCGGCCAAAGAAACATCCGGCGCCGTCACCCGCGAAACTTATGCCGGCGGACGGGAAAACAGCGAGGTCGTTCTCTACACGATCCGGGGCGGGGGCCACGCATGGCCCGGCGGCGCCAAGGGTTACCAGGAAGGCGACGAGCCCACCGGAGAAATCTCCGCCACGGATCTCATGTGGGATTTCTTTTCGAGACACCGGCGAGTTTACGAGGATGAACCCCGGTAAGGAGGGAGGATCAATGCGTGAACGCATCGAGCACGACAGCCTGGGAGAAATGGCCGTACCGGGAGACGTCTACTACGGCATCCAGACCTTGCGGGCCAAGGAGAACTTTCACATCACCGAAGTTCCCATCGGACACTACCCGAGGCTGATCCGCGCGCTGGGCGCGGTGAAGGAAGCCGCGGCCAGGACGAACCGGGACCTCGGCATCCTGGACGGCAAGCTCGCGGAGGCGATCATCGCCGCGGCCCGGGAGGTTCAGGACAGCCGCCACGACAGCCATTTCATCGTAGACGTCATCCAGGGCGGCGCGGGCACGTCCACCAACATGAACGCCAACGAAGTCATCGCCAACCGGGCGCTTGAACTTCTCGGCCACAGGAAGGGCGAATACCGCCACTGCCATCCCAACAACCACGTGAACCTTTCCCAATCCACCAACGACGTCTACCCGACCTCGCTGAAAATCGCCGCTATGGACTACATCCAGGCCCTCATCGAAGCCATGAACGAGCTGAAATCCTCCTTCGAGGCGAAGGGGGAAGAATTTACCGACGTCTTGAAGATGGGCCGCACCCAGCTTCAGGACGCCGTCCCCATGACGCTTGGGCAGGAATTCGACGCCTATGCCGTCACTCTGGGAGAAGACGTGGATCGTATCACTGAGGCGGCGGCCCTGCTTTGCGAAATCAACCTGGGCGCCACGGCCATCGGCACCGGCATCAACACTGATCCGGGATATTCGTCCAAGGTCTGCGAACACCTCTGCAGGATCACGGGATTGGACCTGGTCACTTCGCCCAACCTGGTGGAGGCCACGTCCGACGCCGGCGCTTTCGTACAGGTTTCGGGCGTGCTCAAACGGATCGCCGTCAAGCTCGGGAAAATCTGCAACGACTTGCGGCTGCTCTCTTCGGGACCGAGAACGGGCCTGAACGAAATCAACCTTCCAGCCGTTCAGCCCGGCTCCACCATCATGCCGGGCAAGGTCAATCCCGTCATTCCCGAGGTCGTGAACCAGGTCTGCTTCCAGGTGATGGGCAACGATGTCACCATCAGCAGCGCCGCACAGGCCGGGCAGCTCGAATTGAACGCTTTCGAGCCGGTCATCGCCGTCAATCTCTTCCAGTCCATCCGCATGCTGGAAAGGGCCTGCCGCACGCTGAAGGAACGCTGCGTGGACGGCATCACCGCGAACACGGCGCGTTGCCGGGAGATGGTGGAGTCTTCCATCGGCATCGTGACCGCCCTGGTGCCTTACGTGGGATACGAGAAGGCCGCCGAACTCGCCAAGGAAGCCCTCGCCACCCGCGGCAATGTGCTGGAACTCACCGAGAAAAAGGGCCTGCTCACCAAGGACGAACTCGAAGATCTTCTGGATCCCCAGAATATGACCCACCCGCGAAGCATCCCCCAGCAAAACGGGGAGGAGTAGTAGCCGCCGTGCGGCCGGGCCGCAGTGAACAGTGAATCGTGAATCGTGAGCGCAGGAATTCCCCTGCGGGCAAGGATTTGACGGGCTTTCCTTTGCGGGATTCGGCCTTTGCAAGCAAAGGCCGCTACACGGCGTAAAGCGCCGTCCCTTAAAGGAATACTGCCGGCGAAGCCGCCTGGCCGCCTCGTCACCTCGTCACCTCGTCACCTCGTCACCTATGTCACTTAGTCACCTATCTCACGTAATCACTCAGTTGCCGCGCCCGGCGCCCTTGCTCCACCGCTGCGAAGCCTGTGTGGGGGCGATCTGGTAAAATGAGCCGAGACCCTTTCCACGGAGGCGAGAGATGACAAAGAAAATGATCGCCGTCCTGCTCTTCCTGGCCATGTCCGCCGCGGGATGCCGCGCGTCGTCCGGATCTTTACAGACCGACCTGGAGAAAATTCAGCTGCCGCCCGGCTTTTCGATTCACATCTATTCGGACCGCGTCCCAGGAGCGAGATCCATGACCCTGGGCGCAAAGGGCACGCTCTTCGTGGGCACGCGGCGCGAAGGCAAGGTCTATGCGCTGGTGGATTCCAACCACGACGGCCGGGCCGACAGGGTCTATGTCATCGCTTCCGGGCTGTTCATGCCCAACGGGGTGGCCTTCAGGAACGGTTCACTCTACGTGGCGGAAGTGAACCGCGTCATCCGCTTCGATCACATCGAGAGCCGCCTCACCGATCCGCCCAAGCCGGTGGTGGTCAACGACCATTTTCCCGACAAGACGTGGCACGGCTGGAAATTCATCCGTTTCGGCCCCGACGGCGAGCTCTATGTCCCGGTGGGCGCGCCCTGCAACGTCTGCCTGGTTCACGATCCCTTCGGCACGATCATGCGGATGAAGCCGGACGGATCGGACCTCCAGGTTTACGCCCGGGGCGTCCGCAACTCGGTGGGCTTCGACTGGAACCCCGCCACCAAGGTGCTGTGGTTTACCGACAACGGCCGGGACAACCTGGGGGACAACGTGCCGCCGGATGAACTCAACCGCGCGCCGGCGCCCGGCATGAACTTCGGCTTTCCCTATTGCCACGGGGGCGACATCCCGGACCCCAAATACGGCAAGGGCCATCCCTGTAAAGATTTTACGCCTCCCGCCATGAAGCTGGGCCCGCACGTGGCATCGCTGGGCATGCGTTTTTACACCGGGAGAATGTTTCCGCGGGAGTACGACGGCTGCATTTTCATCGCCGAGCACGGGTCCTGGAACCGGACCGTACCCATCGGGTACCGCGTGGCCGCCGTGTTTCTCGAGGGAACGAAAGCGGTCCGGAAGGAGATTTTTGCCGGGGGATGGCTGCAGCACGGCCAATCGTGGGGACGCCCCGTGGATGTCCAGCAGCTCCCGGACGGGTCGCTGCTGGTGTCCGACGACAAGGGAGGCGCCATATACCGGATCACCTACCGCGCCCCCAAAACCAAATCCGGCGGGACAAGCGGATGATCGTTTCCCTGATCGCGGCCATGGCGGAAAACCGCGTGATCGGGTCGGGCGGAGGCGTTCCCTGGCACCTGCCCAGCGAGCAGCGTTATTTCAAGCGTGTGACGCTCGGCCATCCGGTGATCATGGGCCGCAAGACCTTCGAGACGCTCAACGTCCCCCTGGAGTTCCGCCGGACGATCGTCGTCACCCGGCAGCGTGCCTACCCGCCCGGAGACTACCTGGTGGCGCCCGATCTTGAATCCGCCCTTGACGCCGCCGCGGGCCGATCGGACGAGGTTTTTGTGGCGGGGGGAGGCGAAATTTACCGGCAGGCCATGCCCCTGGCCGATCGCATCTACCTGACCGTCGTCCACCGCAAATTTGAGGGTGACGTCACCTTCCCGGAGATTCCCTCCGGTGAATTCGAGGAGATCTCCCGCCGCGATGAAACGGCGGACGCGATCCCTTACAGCCTCCTTGTTTTTGAAAGGCGGCGGCCTGCCTGACAGCAGGTCCGCCCGGCTGCCGGAATTTAATGCGGCCCCGGAACGGTTCTCATGTTGAATGAGCCGTGGGGCGGAAAGGCCGTTGCGGCAGCGGTCTCTGCCGCCCGCACGCTGGTTCTCTTCCCGGGCCCGCTCCGCGGGCGGGGGAACGTCCCCAAGCACTTCGCGAACCACCCCGGCGCTTCCGGGGGGCGCGGCAGAGCCAAGGAGCCTTCATGACAGACGCCGATCCCGAACACACCCCCGGTGTTTCCACCACCCGCCGGATCCTCATGCAGGCGGCGCCGGCGGGGTTTGTACTTGCCCTGGTCTGCCTGGCCGGGGCGATCGCCTCGGGCCTGGGATACCGCTCGAACTGGTGGAGCCTGAACACGGCCTTGACCGTTCTGGGGGCTTCAGCCGTGGCGGCCGTTTTTGCCAGCGTGCTCTGCTTCGTCGGATTGGCGGCAAATCTTTCTCGCCGCCGAGGTTACCTGGCCTGCAGCGTGATCGGGCTTTTCCTGGGAATCATGACCTTCGGCTATCCCCTGAGAGAGCTCCGGCTGTCCTATTCCGTGCCGCCCATTCACGACATCACGACCGATACGGTTCATCCACCCCAATTCAAGGCGGTGCTGAAGCTTCGAAAGAATGCGCCCGATTCGACGACATACGGCGGAGAATCCGTAGCCAGGCTGCAGGAAAAAGCCTATCCCTATATCCGCCCCGCGCTTTACAACGCCCCCCCGGATGAGGTGTTTACCCAGGCGTTGAAGGCGGCGCACAGCATGAAGTGGAAGATCGACGCGGTGGATCGCAAAGCGGGAAGGATCGAAGCGACGGCCACAACCTTCTGGTTCGGGTTCAAGGACGACGTGGTGGTCCGGATTAAGCCATCCGGGGAAGGGGGGACGCGAGTGGATGTGCGTTCCGAGTCGCGGGTGGGCAGGAGCGACCTTGGCGCCAACGCCAAACGCATCCAGACCTATCTTTCCAGGCTCACCGAGCGCATGACGCGCAAGCAGGAGTGAACATGGCCGGAGATGCCGCGAAGGGCGGCGGCCGGAACCCGGATGATGTGCTCCGGAAGATCGCCGGCGCCCTGGGAATTCCCTCGAACCGACGTCACATCTTTCTTTGCTGCGATCAGACCCAGCCGAAATGCTGCGAAAGGGCGGCGGGCCTCGAATCGTGGGACTACCTCAAGCGGCGGCTCAAGGAACTCGGCCTTGCGGGAGAGGGCGGCGTCTACCGCACCAAAGCCAACTGCCTGAGAATCTGCCGCAGCGGGCCCATTGCCGTTGTCTACCCGGAGGGCGCCTGGTACCATTCGTGCTCGCCCGAAGTGCTGGAGCGCATCATCCAGGAACACCTGATCGGGGGTGTTCCCGTCCGGGAATACCTCATTGTGGAAAAGCCGCTTGCAAATCAGCCGGGTGAGCCGCTATAAATAGGGCTTGGCGCATCTCAATTGCGCCCGCCGCATTTCATGGGATGAAAAGGGGACAGGCTCAGCACGGACCGGCGCCGGGAAACTTCCGCCCGGTGGGTCCCGTATAACACCAAGGAGATTTTGTCCATGAGATTTCCCCTTAAGATCATGTTCCTCCTGGCGGCGCTTGCAGCGGTCCCCGCGGCGGCGCAGTATAAGCCCGTTTCCGGTGAGGCCCCCGCTCCCCAGAAGGCTTTGACGCCCTATATGCTCAACCAGCTCGAAAACAGCGTGAAAATGACGCCTCAGCTGAGGGCGGACCGGAACGCCCTGGCCGCGCACAGCATCCGGTCCCTCACTGTCAACCAGGCGCTTGAAAACAGAACAGACGATCTTTTTACCCATGTCATCAAGCACCCGGGCTCCATCACGAACCAGAAGGACTCGGGCCGGTGCTGGCTCTTCGCGGGGCTGAACCTCCTCCGGCCCGTGGTCATGAACAAATACAACATGAAGGACTTCACGCTTTCCCAGGCTTACGAGCAGTTCTACCAGAAGCTGGAAGAGGCGAACCGCTCCCTTGAGCTGGCCATCGCCCTGCGCAACGAACCCCTCCACAGCCGGCGGATGGACACCTTCCTGAAATACCTCATCAGCGACGGGGGCGACTGGAATTACGTTCAGGCGCTGATCCAGAAGTACGGGGCGGTCCCGCGGTCCATCATGCCCAACGACCTTGCCGCTTCCCACACCGGCGAGATGAACGAGCTGCTTTCGGCCCGCCTGCGGAAGGCCGTGCTGCAGATCCGCAGCGAGGCCCGGAAAGGCGCATCCGTGAAAAGGCTCCGGGCCATGAAAATGGGGACCTTGAAAGACGTGTACAAGATCCTCGTCTTGTGCCTGGGACAGCCTCCCGAGACGTTCCAATGGCGCTATGAAACCAGGGACGGCAAGGTCAGCGCTTTGAAAACCTATACCCCGAAATCCTTCTACAAAACTTTCATCGGCGGAGACCTGAACGATTTCGTCCGCTTCGTGAATTATCCCGGAAAGCCCATGCACGCGGTCCTCGAGTGGGCGTGGGAACGAAACATGGCCGACCGCCCGAACATGTATGCTCTCAACATCACCCTGAAAGAAATGAGGACCATGACCCTGAAGTCGGTGCTGGCCGATGAGCCGGTCTGGTTCGGCGCGAACGCTTCGGCGGAGGGCGATTACAAAAAGGGTTTGTGGCTCGATGGGATCGTGGATGCGCGAGACCTGTTCGGCATCGACTTCTCTATGAACAAGCAGGACACCCTCGAATACGACAACGGTACGCCCAACCACGCCATGATCTTCACCGGCGTGGATGTCCAGAAGGGCGAACCCGTCAAGTGGAAGGTGGAGAATTCCTGGGGGACCAAACCCGGGAAGAAGGGCTGGTTCATCATCGGGGGCGAATGGTTCAACAAGCACGTCTATGAAGTGATTATCGACAAACGCTTTGTGCCCGCAGGTCTACTCAAGCTGGCGGGGCAAAAGCCCGTGGTTCTTCCGCCGTGGGACCCTTTCACGGACTGGGTGAAGGGCCAGTAGCGGCGGAAAGCTGTGCAGGCGCGCAAGCCGCGCCTGTTCCGCGGCGGCCCGGGACCCTTTCCGGCCGCGCCGCAACGCATCGACTTCTTGGAGGTTTCGCGATGAAAACTCTTTGCAGATCCCTGGTTCTCCTGGCGGCGCTGGCCGCGATTCCCGCCATGGCCCAATACAAGCCCGTGGCGGGCGAGGCCCCGTCGAAGGCGGGGGCGTTGACTCCGGCCATGCTGAAAGCGCTTCAGCAGTCCGCGGCCATGACGCCTTCCATGCGGGCGGACCGCAACGCGCTGGCCGGCCACAGCATCCGTTCCCTGACCGTGAACCAGGCGCTTGAAAACAGAACAGACGACCTCTTCACCCACGTCATCAAGCACCCCGGCAGCATTACCAATCAGAAAGAATCTGGCCGGTGCTGGCTTTTCGCCGGCTTGAACACGCTTCGGCCGGAGGTGATGAACAAATACAACATGAAGGACTTCACCCTGTCCCAGGCGTACGAGCAGTTCTACCAGAAGCTCGAGGACGCCAACCGCTCGCTGGAACTGGCCATTGCCCTTCGCAACGAGCCGCTTCACAGCCGGCGGATGGACACCTTTCTCAAAAATCTCATCAGCGACGGCGGCAACTGGAATTACGTGCAGGCGCTGATCGAAAAATACGGCGCCGTGCCGCAGTCCGTCATGCCGAACGACAAGGCCGCCTCCAGCACGCGGGAAATGAACACGCTCATGTCCGCCCGCCTGCGGAAAGCCGTACTTGAGATGCGGACGGCCGCCGCGAAAGGGGCGCCCGTGAGCAAGCTGCGCGACATGAAGATGGGGGCGCTCAAAGACATCTACAAGATCCTCGTACTCTGCCTTGGGCAGCCGCCGCAGACGTTCAAATGGCGGTACGAAACCAAGGACGGCAAGGTGACGCCCCTTGAGACCTACACGCCGAAGAGCTTTTACAAGAAATTCATCGGAAGCGACCTGAACAACTACATCCGGCTCGTGAATTATCCCGGAAAGCCCATGCACAGCCACCTCGAATGGGCCTGGGAGCGCAACATGGCCGACCACCAGAACCTGGACGCCGTGAACATCACCATGAAGGAAATGCGGGACATGGTCCTGAAGTCGGTCATGGCGAACCAGCCGGTCTGGTTCGGCGCCAACGCGTCGGCCGAGGGCGATTACAAAAAGGGCCTGTGGCTGGAAGGGATTATGGACACCCGTGACCTGTTCGGCATCGACTTCTCCATGGACAAGAAAGACACCCTCGCCTACGACAACGGAACGCCCAACCACGCCATGGTCTTTACCGGCGTGGACGTCCAAAACGGCGAGCCCGACAAGTGGAAAGTGGAGAACTCGTGGGGCTCCAAGCCCGGCCGGAAGGGCTGGTTCACAATCGGAAGCCGCTGGTTTAACAAGCACGTTTACGAGGTGATTATCAACAAGCGCTTCGTACCCGATCCTATTCTGAACGCCGCGAAAAAGAAGCCCATCGTCCTGCCTCCCTGGGATCCCTTCACCGATTGGGCGAGCGGACAGTGACATGCAAGTTCCGGGGCGGCGGAGCCCGCCCCGGACTTTTGATCAGGCAAAAAGAGGAGGTAACACGCCCATGAAACCAAGAAAACTCATCACAATGGCCCTCGTGCCCGCGCTGCTGGGTGCCTTCACCGCCCTGCCCGCCCTTGCGGGAACGGCGTCCGGGCCCGCCGGTACGGCCTCGAAAGAGGCTGAGTTGACCCCCGCGCTCATCAAGAATATCCAAGATACTTTCAAGATGACGCCCCAGATGAAGGCCATGCAGAACGCGCTCGCCCAGCACAAGATCCGCTCGCTGGCGGTGAACCGGGAGATGGTGAACCAGACCGACGATCTGTTCACCCACGTCATCAAGAACCCGGGCTCCATCACCAATCAGAAAAGCTCGGGCCGCTGCTGGCTCTTCGCCGGGCTCAACATCATGCGGCCCGGCGTCATTGCGACGCACAAGATGAAAGGCTTTACGCTTTCCCAGGCGTATGAGCAGTTCTGGGACCGGATGGAGCACGCCAACCTGTCCCTGCAGCTGGCCATGTCGCTCCGGAAGGAGCCTCTGGACAGCCGCCGGAATCAGCTTCTCCTCCAGAACCTCATTGGTGACGGCGGCGACTGGACCTTTGTCACGGCCCTCATCGACAAGTACGGGGTCGTGCCCCAGAGCCTCATGCCCGATACCTACAGCGCCTCGCATACTGGGACGATGGACATGCTCCTGGCCACACGCCTGCGCCAGGCGATCCTCAAAATGAGGGCCGCTTCGAAGAAGGGTGCGTCCATGGCCGACCTCCAGCAGATCAAGACGGACACGCTCAAGAGCGTCTACAAAATCCTCGTCCTTTGCCTCGGGCAGCCGCCCCAGACCTTCAAGTGGCGCTACGAGACCAAGGACGGCAAGGTGACGCCCTACGAAAGCTACACTCCCAAGTCCTTCTATGCCAAGTTCGTGGGCATGGACCTCAAGAATTACGTCGCTTTCGTGAACTACCCCGGCAAGCCTGAGCACGCCCGGCTCGAGTGGGAGTGGTACCGCGGGATGGAAGGCGCCCACGACGTGGCCGCCGTGAACGTGAGTGCCGCGGACCTGGCTGAAATGTGCCGGAAGTCCGTCATGGCCGACGAAGCGGTGTGGTTCGCCTCCAACGCCTCGGCGCCGGGCGACATCAAGAACGGCCTGTGGGCCGACGGCGTTCTCGACTATTCTGCGATCTTCGGCATGCACTTCGACATGAACAAGAAAGACACGCTGGAAACGTACGAAGGCGCCCCCAACCATGCCATGGTCTTCACGGGCGTCGACATCCGCGACGGCAAGCCGGACAAGTGGAAAGTCGAAAACTCCTGGGGCACCAAGCCCGGAAAGAGCGGCTGGTTCATCATCACCCAGGGATGGTTCAACAAGCACGTCTACGAAGTGATCATCAACAAGAAGTACGTGCCCAAGAACCTGCTGGAGCTGCAACACCAGAAGCCCATCATGCTCCCTCCGTGGGACCCTTTCTCCTACGACTGAGCGTTTCGGGAAGTCCGTCAAGACTGGGGAGGCCGGCTGCCGCCGCGCCTCCCCTTTGCTTTTCCGGGGTTGTCCCCACGGCCGGGATGCGTCACATTGTGACCTGGCCGCCATACGGAGACAGGAGGCGAAAACAATGCGAACCCGGAAAGATGCATTCAAGCTTATCACCGCCGCCGTGTTGGTACTCATGGCCGTTTCCGCGGCGGCTCAGACCGCGCCGGAACCCGTCAAAAAACCAAAGCACATCAAAGTGGACGTCCACGCTCGCCTGAAGAAGGCCGACCTGGTTTTCGACATGGCGGACGCGAAAATGATGCGCCGGAAACCGAGGGGCCTCGTGTCCATGATCGGCCTGGCCCGTCATTTCAAGAAAGAAAAGGTTCCTTATCGCATCGTAGGCGTCTTTTACGGCCGGTCAGGCGCCTGGGTGCTGAAAGACCGGGCTTACGACGGGCTGACCGGCAAGAAAGGCGGCAATCCCTACAAGAAAATGATCGCCCGGCTGCGTAAACTGGGTGTGGAGATCGACGTCTGCGCCGTATGGATGGGACACAAGAAACTGAGCAACGCCGACTTGCTGGAAGGGGTCAAGGTGACGAACAACGCCTATCTCCGCATCATTCAACTCCAGCAGGACGGATATGTCAAAATGGTGATGTGAGCTAGACCAGGCCCTGCGGCAAGGACCGGGGGCGGAGCCATTCCAACGATTTTGGGGGGAAACGGATGAAGGCGCCGGAAATTCTGGAAACGTGTCTGTATGTGGACGACCTGGAGGCCGCAGAGCGGTTTTACGCAGAGGTTCTGGGGTTGCAATTCTTCGCCCGGGAAGAAGGACGGCATGTCTTTTTCCGATGCGGTTCGCGCATGCTGCTTCTCTTTGATCCCACGGCGACGCTTCCACCGGGCCAGGACCTTCCGCCTCACGGAACCCGCGGTCCGGGACACCTTGCTCTCGGTGTCCCGGCGGACTCGATTCCGGCTTGGAAATCGCGTCTGCGCGAACGGGGCGTGGAAATAGAAACGGAGGCGGAATGGCCCTCCGGCCAAAGTTCCATCTATTTTCGCGACCCCGCCGGCAACAGCATCGAACTGGCGCCCCCCGGCATCTGGGGGATTGCGGAATCGGACGCGCTGGGAGGCGCACGGGATCAAACTTAAGCGGGGATCCGCCAACCGCTGAGGGAAGGAGACGGTCATGCCCACACTCATTCTGACGGTGACGGCCTGGGCCGCCGGTGTTCTGGGGCTTCTCGCTCTGGCGGCCGGCGTGTTTTCTGTGCGGCGCCGCAAGCACCTGCGGGCTCTTTTCGCTCTTCTTCTGACGCTGGTCTTTCTGCTGGCGGGTGCGCTTCTCGGTCTGATCGTTGTCTCTACCAGGGGATACCGGGCCTTGACGCACGAGGAGACCGCGGCCCTGGTGCACGTCCGGCCCACGGGAGCGCAGCGGTTCGAAGCGGAAGTCCGGTTGCCGGGGGGGAAAACGGCCCGCTTTGACCTGGACGGGGACCAGCTTTACGTGGACGCGAAGATCCTGAAGTGGAAATACATCGGGAATGTCCTCGGGCTGAAGACGGCCTACGAGCTGGACCGCATCGGCGGGCGCTACATTGATATACAGGATGAGCGGGACAAGCCCAGAACGGTGTACCTGCTCTCTCCGAGCAGAGGGTGGGATCTCTTCAAGCTGAGGCTGGAGTATGCCGCGCTCCGTCCGCTGGTGGACGCGCGTTACGGTTCGGCGTCGTTTGTCCCGGCGAACGAGCCGGCCACGTTCGAAGTGCGTGTCTCGACCACCGGTTTGCTGATCCGAAGGGAGCGACCGGGCGGGAACGGCCTGCCGCGCTGAGGCGTGACGGGGCCCGGGCGCTGGCGCGCGGACTTCCTTTGGGGGTGGTCCGCTGGAGTGGTAAGGAAGCGAGGAAGCAAGGAAGTTAGGAAGTTAGGAAGTTAGGACGTACCGCCTTCGGCCGCTGCGGCCCGTGGGAGCGGCTTCCAGCCGCGATGCCCCGCAGCGGCACCCTATTCGAATTTTTGCCCGCGGCGGTAAACCCGCGTCAACGATTCACAATTTACTGCGCGCAACGCGCGCGTACCGCGGAC
>JARRNO010000037.1:0-12472 GCA_037384885.1 Acidobacteriota bacterium | reverse complement strand
CGTCCTTCCGCCGTCTCCAGGCGGCTGCCATCATTTACTGAGATGCCTTTCAACCTGAAACCACTCTCTAAAATGGACTCTAAGCCCCTTCCTCGCAACGAATACGAACATACTTGACAGGATAACACTTAGATCTTATATTAATATTTAGCTAAGATTCGCCCCGGTGTTCTCACCGGGGATCGAAGCGAAGCGACGCAGAGGTCAGCAGGTGCAAGAAAGGCGGCGGACGCCGACGCAAGCGCAGTGGACCCTGCGATAAGGAAGGCCGAGGAAGTCTGACACAGCAGATGATGGCCTATCCGGCAAGGAGGTCACGATCCGTGAAATGGGATAAATTCACTGAAAAAGCGCGGGAAGCCCTGCTTGCAGCGCAGGAAGATGCTGCGGGCCGGAACCATCCTGAAGTCACGCCGGAGCACCTGGCCCTGGCTCTCGTGAACCAGGAAGGCGGGGTGGTCCCCTTGATTCTTGATAAGCTCGGCGTGGAAAAGCTCCCCCTGACCAACCGGTTGGAAACGGCCCTCTCCCGGCTTCCGAAGGTCACGGGAGAGGCAGCCGAACCGGCGCCGTCACGGCTCCTTCAGCAGGTCATGCAGAATTCCTTCAAGAGCGCAGGGCTGCTGAAGGATGAATACGTCTCGACGGAACATCTCCTTTCGGCCCTTCTGGAGGCGTCGGGAACGGAAACCAGCAAGGCGCTCAGGAGCCTGGGCGTCGACGAGGACAAGCTGCTGACCGCACTCCAGCAGGTGCGAGGCTCGCAGCGGGTCACCGACGCCAACCCCGAAGGCAAATACCGGGCTCTCGAGCAGTATGGCAAGGATCTCACCGCCATGGCCCGCCAGGGCAAGCTCGATCCCGTGATTGGGAGAGATGACGAAATCCGACGGTTGACCCAGGTCCTGGCCCGCCGGACGAAAAACAACCCGGTCCTGGTGGGCGACCCCGGTGTCGGCAAAACCGCCATCGTGGAAGGCCTCGCCGGAAGGATTACGTCCGGCGACGTTCCCGATCCGCTCAAGGACAAGAGGATCGTGCAGCTGGACCTGGCGTCGCTCATCGCGGGCACCAAGTTCCGGGGCGAGTTCGAGGACCGTCTCAAGGCGGTGGTGAAGGAAATCACCGACAGCGAGGGCGACATCATTCTCTTCATCGACGAGTTGCACACGCTGGTGGGCGCAGGCGCCGCCGAGGGCGCCATGGACGCCTCGAACATCCTCAAGCCGTCGCTGGCCCGGGGCGAGCTGCACGCCATCGGCGCCACGACGGTCAACGAATATCGCAAGCACATTGAAAAAGACCCGGCGCTGGAGCGCCGGTTCCAGCCCGTCTTCGTCGGGGAGCCCACCGTGGAAGACGCCATCGCCATCCTGCGCGGGCTCAAAGAGCGCTTCGAAGTCCACCACGGCGTCAGAATCCAGGATGGGGCCATCGTGGCGGCGGTGACGCTGTCTCACCGCTACATCCACGACCGGCACCTGCCTGACAAGGCCATCGATCTCATCGACGAGGCCGCCGCACGCCTGCGAATCCAGGTGGATTCACTGCCGTACGAGCTCGACACGCTGGAAAGGAATATTTCATCGCTCCAGATCGAAAAGCAGGCGCTGCTGCGCGAAAAGGACAAGCCCGCCACCCAGAAGCGCCTCAAGGAGCTGGAGAAGGAGCTGGCCGCGGTCAAGGAAGAAGCCGACGCCATGCGCGCCCGCTGGCAATCCGAGCGCGACGCCATCAAGAAGATCCAGGAAACCAAACGGGACCTGGAAAGTTATCGCGGAGAGGCGGATCGCGCCGAACGCGCCGGAAACTTCGACCACGCGGCCCAGTTGAAATATGGGAAGATCCCAGAACTGGAAGGAACCCTTGCGAAGGCAAAGGACCACCTGGAAGACCTCCAGGCCGGGCAGGCGCTTCTCAAGGAAGAGGTGGACGAAGAAGACGTGGCCGTGGTCGTGTCTTCCTGGTCCGGCATCCCCGTCTCACGGATGCTTGAGGGCGAACGCAGCAAACTTCTGAAAATGGAAGAGCGCCTCCACGGCCGCGTGGTCGGTCAGGACGAGGCCGTTTCCATCGTCTCCGACGCCGTCCGGCGGTCCCGGTCCGGCATTTCCGACCCGCACCGGCCCATCGGCTCTTTCCTTTTCATGGGGCCGACCGGGGTGGGAAAAACCGAGCTTTGCAAGGCCCTGGCCGAATTCCTTTTCGATGATGAAAGCGCCATGATCCGCCTCGATATGAGCGAGTACATGGAAAAACATTCCGTTGCGAGGCTCGTGGGGGCTCCTCCCGGCTACGTGGGATACGAGGAGGGGGGCCAGCTGACCGAAGCGGTCCGGCGAAAGCCTTACAGCGTCATCCTGCTCGACGAAATCGAAAAGGCGCATCCGGATGTCTTCAACATGCTGCTTCAGATTCTCGACGACGGAAGGCTCACCGATTCGAAGGGCCGGACCGTGGACTTCACCGAAACGCTTCTCGTGATGACCAGCAACATCGGGTCACGGTGGATCCAGGAGCTGTCGCAGAGCGATCCCGAGGGGATGCGTGAAAAGGTGCTGGAAGAACTGCGCGCCACCTTCCGGCCCGAGTTCCTGAACCGCGTCGACGAGACGGTCCTCTTCAAATCCCTTACGCGCGACGATCTGGAAGGCATCGTGGACATCCAGCTCGCCATTCTCAGAAAGAGGCTTTTGGACCGCGGCTACACGCTCCACGTCGAAGAAGGAGCCCGGCGTTTTCTGGCCGGCGTGGGATACGATCCCGTTTACGGCGCGCGGCCGCTGAAGCGGGCCATCAGGCGGTACCTGGAAAACCCGCTCGCAAAAAAGATCCTTGCAGAGGACTTCCCGCCCGGAGCGCGAATCCAAGTCTCATCCGGCCAGGAGGGCCTGAACTTCAGGGAGGCCACAAAAGTATTACAATAATCTTCAGCGGCGTTCGCTCGATCCCGGGACGGGGAAGAGCGCGCCTTAAGGAGAACTCCCATGTCCAACTGGTTTAAAACCATGGTCCTCTTCATCGTTCTGACCGCCCTGCTTATGATCGTGGGACAGGCGGTGGCGGGCCGGGCCGGACTGGTGACGGCCCTGGTTGTTTCGCTCGGGATCAACCTGTTTTCCTATTGGTTCAGCGATAAGGCGGTGCTCAAAGCCTATCGTGCAAAAGAACTCTCCGAATCGGAAGCGCCGCGGGTACACGCCGTCGTCACGCAGCTCGCCCAGGCGGCCGGCATCCCCAAACCGAGAGTCTATCGGATCCCAACCGACTCGCCCAACGCGTTCGCCACGGGCCGCAATCCGAACCACGCCGTGGTGGCCGTAACGGACGGGATCCTCGACCTCCTGGACGAGAACGAACTCAAGGGTGTTCTGGGCCATGAGCTGGCCCACGTGAAGCACCGGGACATCCTGATAGGCTCTGTGGCGGCGGGCGTGGCCAGCGCCATCATGTTCCTGGCCTTCATCGCCCGGTGGGGACTTCTCTTCACGGGGTACGGCGGCAGGAGCCGCGACGGCGAGAACCCGTTGGCGCTTCTGGTGGCCGCGATTGTAGCTCCTATCGCCGCCACCATGATCCAGCTGGCCATTTCCCGGTCCCGCGAATACGCCGCCGATGAAACCGGGGCACATTATGCCGGCAGTCCGGATCCTCTCATCAGCGCCCTCAAGAAGATCCACACCATGAGCCTCAAGGTTCCGCTCCGGGCAACACCTGCGACGGCTCACATGTTCATCATGAAGCCGCAGGTGCGTTCCGCCCTCACGAATCTCTTCTCCACGCATCCGCCCCTGGAAAAGCGCATTGAACGGTTGAACGCCCTGCGGGGATAACCTGAGCCGAAGATCGAAACTTGTGAAGGAGTTGTTATGAAATTCAGACAGATCGGACTCTTGGCCGCGGCATTTTGCCTTGCAGTGGTCTCCGTTGCTGCCGTGGCAGGATCCCCCGAGTCCATGCGGGACACCCAGGTGGTCAAGGTCGTCAAAAAAGTCAGCCCGGCCGTGGTCTACATCTCTTCCACGCACAAGGTGAAAAATCCCTTTTTCAATCCCTTCGCCGGTTTTTTCGGTATGGACCGGTTCGGCTCCTCGGGACCCGAACAGACCGAACATTCTCTAGGCTCCGGATTCATCGTCTCTCCCAAGGGATACATCCTGACCAATGAGCACGTCATCATGGGCGGCACGCAGATCAGAGTCACGCTCATCGACGGCCGGACTTTCGACGCCAAGGTCGTGGGGACGGCCCCCGAATCGGACCTGGCGCTGTTGAAGATCGACGGGAAGAAACCCTTTCCGACCCTGACGCTCGGCCGGTCCGACAACCTCATGATCGGCGAACCCACTATCGCCGTGGGCAACCCCTTCGGCCTGTCCAACACGGTGACGACGGGCGTCCTTTCCGCGATCGGGCGCACCGTCAAGGACGGAAAGCGAACGTATTCCGACTTTCTCCAGACGGACGCCGCCATCAACCCCGGGAACTCGGGCGGTCCTCTTCTGGACATCCTGGGAAAGGTCATCGGGATCAACACCGCTATCATCAAAGACGCCACGGGTATCGGGTTCGCCATCCCCATCGACAGGGCGAAGCGGGTGATGGAGCAACTACGCCATTACGGCCGCGTCCGCCCGGCCTGGCTTGGCTTCCTGCCGCTCGACCTGAGCGAAACGGCCCGGCTCCGGCACCACCTTCCGGGCGGCGTCGTCGTAGCGCGGACCTACCCTTTCGCCGACAGCGAAGCGCTGCGTCTGAAGAGGGGCGACATCCTGACCACCATTGACGGGCAGCCGCTTAAGAACGCCGGCGATATCAACGCCAAAATCGCGGTCGTCAACCCCGGGCAGGCCGTCACGCTCGGAGGCCTCCGCGACGGCAAACCCATTAACGTAACCCTCCACGTGAAGCTCATGCCGAAGCGGCTCACCCCCGACATGGCCTGGGTGCTCCTGGGGCTTCGCGTGCGTCCCTCCCAGGGCGCCATGGAAATCACCGATGTCCGCCGCGGATCTCCCGCGGAAGCGACCGGGCTCAGGCCGGGAGACTATCTGTTGGCGGTGGAAGACCATCCCGTCAAGACCGAAGAAGAGTTTCTGACGCGGGCGCGCAGTGCGCTGGCCTCGACGGGCCTTCTGATCAGCGTGCAGCGCGGCCCCTGGACCTACTACGTCACGTTGAACCTCATGGAGTCGCAATGACAGAGAAGCGCAGGATTCCCATCAGGGAGGATGGTGAAGAACGGGACGAGGAGTCCCGAAGGACCGTTTCCGTCGTGGACCGGCGCCGGGTCGGCAAGGACCCGACGCTGAAAGCGGCCGAACCCTCGCTCAAGCCCACTTACGTGGAGCAGCTGGAGGCCAAGGTCGAGAGGATGGAGACGGCTTTCAAACAGAAATCCGAAGAGCTGGAGAAGGATGCCGCCCGTTCACGCGAGCGCATCAAGGCGGACCTGGAGCACCGCTTCAGGGATGCGGAGCGCAAGCTCATGCTTGAAGTGCTCGATATCGCAGACGACCTCCGGCGCGCGTGTGAACTGACGGCCGCCGATCCGGCCCTAAATCAAGGCCTTTCCCTGGTCCTGGCGAGATACAACAGCTTCCTTGAAAAGCACGGCTGCGAAATGTTCTCTCCCGTAGGCGACGAATTCGACCCTGAACACATGGAGGCGGTCCGCATGACCGACGGCAAGAAGGGCCAGGTCGTGGACGTCTACCAGCCTGGCATTTACCTCGAGGGGGACCTGCTCAGGCCCGCCAAGGTCTCCGTCGGCGCCGGCGAGGTTTCCCAAACGGACCCTTCCTAAGGCGAGGTTTCACACGAGAAACGGCTCAGGACAGAGTGAAAAAGTGACGCGGGCCGGCGCCGGGAACCGCCTGCTTCACTGGACGGCGGATGGACAGGACCCACGGGAGGACCTGGCCTTCGAGGAAGCCGTGCTGGAAAAAGCCGCGGAAGGGCAGCCGGTTCTGTTCACCTACCGCTGGAGCGGTCCGGCCCTGGTCCTCGGCTATAGCCAGAGGCCCTCGACGGTGAATGTCGAGGCCTGCCGGGAGTTGGGGGTTCCCGTCTACCGTCGCTGCACCGGCGGTACAGGTGTGCTGCACGGAGATTCTCTTTCGCTTTCCCTGGCGTTGCCCGCGTTCCACCCATGGGCGGCGGGCATCGAGCCGCTCTACGACGGGTTCGTGGCGGCCGGCGCCGAGGCCCTCGCCGGCATGGGCTGCCGGGTCGAGCGGGGCCGCGGAAGGGCGAAACCCTATCATGAGCGGTCTCCCATCTGCTTCGAAGACCAGCTTTTTGAAAGCCTTCTCGTGAAAGGCCGGAAGGTGCTCGGTTGCGCCCAGGCCAGGCGGAAGAAATCGGTGCTCGTGCACGGCGCTCTCGTCTTTCGCTCCGATCCTTCACTCCTGGCGCGGCTTTTCGACATTTCCGCGGAAAGGGCCGTAAACGCCGTAGGTGAAACCGGACCGCTGGACGCACATGCAACAGCCGAAAGATTCGCCGGCAGCCTCGCTTCCGCTCTCGGCCTCGAGGCGGGCGCGGCGGGCTTCCGTCCCGCTTCGCCTGCGCGGTACCTGACCCGCTACAGGCAGGAACACTGGTCGCCGGCGGGGACGGAAATGGTAGACTGAGGGTCAACGAGGCGCCCCTCTTCGGCACACGTCTTGCATCAGTAATGCGCCGGGGGCCCATTGACGATTCGACCCACTCTGAAAAAAGGAGCGTTGCCATGCCCATAAAGACCATCTACCAAGCGGAGACTGAACGCTTGGACATCCTGGACAAGGACGGCAAGGCCGACAGCAGCCTGATGCCGGATCTCAGCCGGGAACGATTGGTCGAAGCTTACAAAATGATGATCCGCATCCGGAAGATGGACGAAAAGATTCTCAACCTTCAGCGCCAGGGCCGAATGGGGACCTACGGTTCCATCCGGGGTCAGGAGGCCTGCCAGGCGGGCATCAAGCTGGCCATGGACGAAGGAGACTGGACCATTCCCTCCTTCCGGGAACACGGCATCCAAGTGCTCGCAGGCATCCCCATGCACCAGGTCATGGCGATCTGGAAAGGCGACGAGCGGGGCCATGTCTACCCCGAAAACGTGAGATGCCTACCGGTTTCCGTACCCGTAGGAAGCCAGCTGCTGCACGGCGTCGGCGTCGGCATGGCGCTTCGCCTCAAGGGCGACAAGGCGGTCGCCGTGGCCTACGCGGGGGACGGCGCCACGTCGGAAGGCGATTTCCACGAAGCCATGAACTTCGCAGGCGTCTTCAAGTCGCGCTGCCTCATCTTCATCCAAAACAACCAGTGGGCCATCTCGGTGCCCTTCAAAAACCAGACCGCCGCCGGGTCCATCGCCCAGCGGGCTCACGGGTACGGTTTTCCAGGACTGCAGGTGGACGGCAACGACGTCCTCGCGGTTTACGCCGGGGCGAAGAAGGCCCTGGACCACATCCGTTCCGGCAAGGGGCCCTACCTCATCGAAGCCTTGACCTACCGCATGGAGAACCACACCACCGCCGACGACCACACCCGGTACCGTCCCAAGGAAGAGGTGGAATACTGGCTCGACCGGGACCCGGTAAAGCGGATGAAGATTTTCCTCACAAAGAAAAAACTCTGGACCGAGAAGAAAGAAAAAGACTACCTCGAACAGGTCAAGAAGGAAGTGGAAGACGAGGTCAAGAAGCTGGAAGCCATGCCTCCGGCTCCCGCTTCGGATATTTTCGACTTCATGTACGAGACGCTCCCTCAGAACCTGAAGGAGCAACGGGAAGCGCTGATGTCGGAGGTGCGGCAATGAGCGAACAGGCGGCGTCGGCGCAGACCGGCGGACAGGACATGACCATGGTGGGAAAAACGGAAAAACTCAACATCGTTCAAGCCATCAATCGTGGGCTCTACGCATGCATGGAAGAGGACGACAATGTTCTGGTCATGGGCGAGGACGTGGGCGTGGACGGCGGTGTCTTCCGGGTCACCGACGGGCTGGTCCAGGCCTTCGGCCCGGACCGCGTCATCGACACGCCCCTGGCCGAAAGCGGCATTGTCGGTACGGCCATCGGAATGTCCGTCATGGGGTTCCGCCCCGTGGCCGAAATCCAGTTCATGGGATTTGTCTACCCGGCGGTGAACCAGCTCATGGGACACGCCGCCCGCTATCGGAACCGCACGCGCGGCAGGTTCACCTGCCCTCTCGTTGTGCGAATGCCGTACGGGGGCGGGATCCATCCCCCGGAACACCACTCCGAAAGCTACGAAAGCCTCTTCATTCACACGCCCGGCATCAAGGTGGTGATCCCTTCAACCCCTTATGACGCAAAGGGTCTTCTTATTTCGGCCGTCCACGACAACGATCCCGTCCTGTACCTTGAGCCCAAAGCCATCTACCGCGCCTTCCGCGAAGAGGTGCCGTCTGGACTCTATGAAGTGCCCATCGGAAAGGCCAACGTGGTTCGCGAGGGCACGGACATCACGCTCATTTCTTACGGCGCCATGATGCGGCCCTTGCTTCAGGCCCAGGAGATTCTCTCCAAGGAAGGAGTTTCCGCCGAGGTGATCGATCTCAGAACGGTCTCGCCGCTGGATGCCGAGACGGTGATCGCATCGGTCACAAAAACAGGCAGGGCCGTGGTGGTTCACGAAGCCCCGAAGACGAACGGTCTGGGCGGGGAAATTGCGGCGCTGATCAGCGAACGCGCCCTGCTTCACCTTTTGGCGCCCGTGGAACGCGTGGCGGGATTCGATGTGGCCTTCCCTTTTCCCCTGCTGGAGAAGAACTATCTCCCCAACAGGGACCGAATCGTCAAGGCCGCCCGCAAGGCTCTCGATTTTTAGAACGGGGCCGTCCCGACGCCCCCGGGCCGGCCCGGTTCTCGTCCGGACTCCCGGGGCCTATCAAAGAGGTTCGAACATGGCATTTGAGTTTCAATTCCCGGACGTCGGAGAAGGCATCCATGAAGGGACGCTCGTGGAGTGGCTCGTTAAAGAGGGCGAAGCCGTGGAGACGGACCAGCCTTTCGTCAAGGTGGAAACGGACAAGGCCGTCGTGGATCTCCCCTCGCCCGTGGAAGGCAAGATCCTGAAGCTTCACAACAAGCCCGGCGACACCATTAACGTGGGAGACGTCATCGTCACCTTCGGCGTCAACGGCGAATCCACCGCGCAGGCCCAAAAGGCGCCCGGGAAAGAGGCCCCGCCCAAGAAAGAGGCGCCTCCGCCTCCCGCGGGGAGCGCTCCCAAGCAGGCCGCGCCGACTCCCGCGCCGGCTTCCCCCGGCCGCAGGCCCCTGGCCACGCCGCACACGAGGGCCTACGCCCGGGAACTGGGCATAGATCTGGCCGGGGTAACTCCCACCGGGAAAAATGGGCGGATTACAGATGAAGATGTGGACAAGGCCGCCAAGGGAGGACCCGCCGCCGCATCGCCGGTCCAGGCCACCCAGGCGCCGGTTCCGCCGGGACGCGCCGAGGTCACCGAAGACGGGCCCGTGGAACGGGTGGCCGCGTCCCACCTGAGAAAGGTCATCGCCGACGCCATGGTCGTGAGCAAGCGGACGTCCGCCCACGTCACCCACGTGGACGAGGCGGACGTGACCGACCTGATGGCGCTCTACAAGAAGCTCAAGCCACAGGTCGAGGCCGGCGGCGAAACGCGGTTCACGCTCCTGCCGCTCTTCATGAAGGCCCTGGTGGCCGCGCTCGAGCAGCATCCCCTGCTGAACGCCAGCTACGACGAGCAGGCGCAGGAAATCGTCTACAAGAAGTACTACCACCTCGGAATGGCGGTAGACTCCCCCGAAGGGCTGATCGTTCCAGTTTTGAGGGACCTCGACCGCAAGAACATGGTCCAAATCGCCGCGGAGGTGGCCGACAAGGCGGCCCGCGCCCGCGAAAGGAAGCTGCGGCTCGACGAGCTGCGCGGCGCCTCCTGCAGCATCACAAACATCGGGCCCCTCGGCGGCGTATTCGCAACACCCGTCATTCACCAGCCGGAACTCGCCATCGTAGGGCTGCACACCATCAAGGACCGCCCGGCCGTGGTCGACGGCGAGATCGCGATCCGCAAACTGATGTATCTGTCCGTCTCCTTTGACCACCGGATCATCGACGGCGCCGAAGCGGCGCGTTTTATGACCGACCTGGTGAAGCTGGTGGAAAACCCGGGACTTCTTATGGTGAGGCTGTAAATGGTTGTAGGATCTGTTTCAACCGGTTGTGAAGTGGCCGTAATCGGCGCGGGGCCCGGAGGGTACCTGGCCGCCATCCGGCTGGCCCAGCTCAAAAAGGACGTCATCCTGATCGAATCCGCCCCGTCCCTGGGCGGCATCTGTCTCAACGAAGGCTGCATCCCCTCCAAGGCGCTCATCCACGCTTCCGACTTTCTCAATGAGACGAAGCACGCGCAGGCGATGGGCATCACGGTGGAAAAGGCCTGTGTGGACATGCCCAAGCTCGTGAAGTGGAAAGACAAGATCGTCAAGAAGCTCACCGACGGCGTCAAGTTCCTCTCCACGAAGAACGGCGCACAGGTCATGAAGGGACGCGCCCGGTTTCTCAACGACAGCCAGCTCGAGGTGGAAACGGACAAGGGAAAACAGGTCATCGCCTTCGAGCACGCCGTCATCGCCACGGGTTCCATTCCGTTCTACCCCAAGGGCCTCGAGCCCGACGGCAAGGTCATCATCGGTTCCCGGGAAGCCCTGTCGCTCCAGGAAGTCCCGAAGCGCCTGGTGGTGATCGGCGCCGGCTATATTGGGCTGGAGCTGGGCTCCGTCTACGCCAAGCTGGGCTCCAAGGTGGAGATCGTCGAATTCTTCCCCAAGCTCCTGATGCAGCAGGACCCGGAAATGGGCCGTGCCCTCCAGAAGCGAGTGGAAGCGCTGGGGATCAAGCTCCACCTCAACTGCAAGGCGCTCGGCGTCAAGAAAGGTAAGCCGTCCAAGGTCAAGGTGCAGGACGGCGAAGGCAAAGATTTCACGCTGGACGCCGACAAGGTCCTGGCCAGCGTGGGGCGCGTCCCGAACGTGGAAGACCTGGACCTGGAGGCGGCGGGCGTCGAAACGGACGATAAGGGCTTCATCAAGGTGAACGAACGCATGGAGACCAACGTTTCCGGCATCTACGCCGTGGGCGACGTCGCCGGCGGCATGCTTCTGGCGCACAAGGCCTACCGCGAAGCCAAGGTCGCGGCCGAAGTCATCGCCGGAAAGCCCGCGGCCTACGACAACCTGGTGGTGCCCGCGGTCATCTACACCGACCCGGAAATCGCGTGGGCGGGACTGACAGAAACCGAGGCGAAGGACCAGGGCTATGAGGTCGTGACGGGCACCTTCCCCTTCAAGGCCTCCGGGCGGGCCATGACCCTCAACGCGACGGAAGGCTACGTCAAGGCGGTCGCTGATGCCGAGAGCAAGAGGATCCTCGGGATCCACATCATGGGCGCCAACGCGAGCGAGATGATTTCCGAGGCCGCCCTGGCCATCGAGATGGGCGCCTTCCTGGACGACGTGGCTCCCACCATCCATCCCCACCCCACCATGAGCGAAGGGGTTCACGAAGCTGTGGAAGCAGCCCTCGGCGAAGCCATCCACATCCTGAACAAGTAGTCATTCGGGATCAGCCGTAAAATCTTCTCAAGACGGGCCGCCGGGTCCGTCTTTTTTTCTGTTTGTTCCGCCGGGATTGTCGCGACGGGCCGCAAACCCTATATTTAGAGGTAAGCGCGTCTGGAAACGAGGGCTGTTGGAGCCCGTGGGAGGAACCATGAAGAGACTGCTTTTCGCCGCTGTCTTTTGCATCCTTGGGTTGGGACTTTCGGCCCAGTCCCAGGGATGGGGATACGCTGCAATTCAACCGGGCTACCAGTTCAGTTCCGGTGACGTGAACTCCAGTTTCCTGGGAAGCGCCGATTTCGGATTTTTCCCGATCGAGAACTTCGGAATTCACTTGGGATTTCTCCACTACAAGGGCGATTTTTCCTTCTTCTACGGCCCATATGGCGATTTTCAGTTCAGCAAGGGATTCACGGTCGTCGAGCTGGGTCCCGAGTACGACTTCTTCGTGGGAAGCTCGGGAAAGAGCCGCCTCTACATCCAGCTGAACGCCGGGTACATCACTGGTTCGGATACCGTAACCAGCGACACCCTCGTTTACAACGGGGCCGGCTATGTCACGGATGTCAGGCTGAGGAGCCGCTGGACCTGGGGATTCACCTTCGGCTACCGCCACTTCTGGAACCGGAACGCGGGATTTCAGATGCAGGCGAGCTTTCACGCACAGTCATATTACGACACGTACGGCTGGTACTACGATCCTTACGCCCTGAACACAGATTTTGCAGACGCCCGGATGGGTCTCGTCTTCCGCTTCTGAGCAGGCCGGCTGAACCGTGCGGCGGCCCGGACCGCCGCTATTATGGGGGGAGTGTTCATGGGGAAGCGAAAGGTTCCTCGGTGGGTCTATATCTT
>JARRNO010000036.1:0-17845 GCA_037384885.1 Acidobacteriota bacterium | reverse complement strand
GGCTATCGCCATAGTATGTCTGGCTGTTGCGGCGCTCTCCTCCATCGCCTGGCGCAGAGCCGCTTCGCTGCGGCCGAACAGCATCCGCGCCTCCATCCTTCCCCCGAAGAAAATGGCCTTCGACTTCAGCCCGGCCAAGGGCGGCCCGGTCCTCTCACCGGACGGAACAAGGTTGGTCTATCCCGTCACTTCCCCCTCGGGCAAGTCCATGCTCTGGGTGCGCAGGCTCGATTCCCTGGTGGGACAACCCCTGGAAGGCACCGAACAGGCCTCTTACCCCTTCTGGTCCCCCGACGGCCGCTACGTAGCCTTCTTCGTCAACGGAAAACTCGAGAAGGTGCGCGCCGGAGGAGGCCCTCCCCAGGTTCTCTGCGACGCACCGAACGGGCGCGGCGGGACCTGGGGCCGGAAAGGAGAAATCGTGTTTGCCCCGGATGTCTTCAGCGGCCTTGAAAAGGTCCCCGCCTCAGGCGGCAATCCTGTGGCGGTCACCAAGCTGGACAACAGCAAGGACCAGGCCAGCCAGCGGTGGCCTTGTTTTCTTCCGGACGGCAAACATTTTCTTTTCTGGGCCGGCTCCTGGATCGGCAACACGCGCACCGCCGGGGCCAGGCATAATGGGATTTACGTGGGATCCCTGGACGGGAGAAAGGCTCCGAAGTTTCTCTTCAAGTGCGACAGCAACGTGCTCTACGCGCCGCCGGGGTACCTCCTTTACCTGAAACAGCGGACCCTCATGGCAAGGCGTTTCAACCCGGACCGTGTGGCCTTCGACGGGGCGGCCTTCCCCCTTGACACCAACCTGGCGTACTCCCTGGACTACCGGCTGGGGCTCTTCTCGGCGGCTCGGGACGGAACCCTGGTCTACCAGATCACGCCTAACACCGGAATGCAGGCTGCCTGGTTGGACGCCGCGACCGGGGCTATTCAGCCTGTCGGCCGCTTCGGTATGATCCAGGGCCTTCGACTCTCACCCGACGGCCGCCGTCTCGCGGAAACGATCTATGCCGCCAAGACCGGCAACGCAGATATCTGGATCACCGATCTGACACGCGGCGTGAGCACCCGGCTCACCTTTAATCCTGCATCGGACAACGTACCCACATGGTCCCCGGACGGGAGCCGGATCGCATTTTCCTCCGACCGGTCGAACGGCCACGATATGGGCATCTACGTCAAGGAGGCATCCGGCGTCGGCGGCGCCAGGGAGCTGCTTGCTGCGAAAAAGGGCCAGGAGGACTACGTCACGGACTGGTCCTTCGACGGCCGTTTTCTCACATTTACGCGGGTGCTTCCATTCACAAAAGAGAAGAGAACCGAACTCTGCCTCTTGCCCCTGACCGGAAAAGACAGAACTGTTATTGTTCTGGCAAAGGCGCCCTTCGGCGGCGGTAATGGGGCCTTTTCACCAAAGGGGCGCTGGATCGCCTTTTCATCCCTTGGCACGGGCCAGATGGAGGTCTACCTGACCACTTACCCGGTTCCCGAGGGCCGGTGGCAGATCAGCCAGGGCGGCGGCACGAATCCCAGGTGGAGCCGGGACGGCAGGACGCTCTACTACCGCGGCCGGGGCGGCAGGATCATGGCGGTGCCCCTGGCCTTCGGGAAAGACACGGTCTCAGCCGGCGCGCCACACAAGGTGGCCCAGCTCCCCTTCAGTGAATTCCAGCAGCCCTATTGGATTTACGACGTCGGCCCCGAAGGCAAACGCTTCATGGTTTTACGCCCCGGTGAGGGCGGGTCCATCCCCTTGACGCTGGTCACACACTGGAGAGCCGATTTGGATGGCAGGTAGGTAAAATGAAGAAGGACAAGCGAACCGGTGAAACCCTCCCCCAAACCCCCGGTGGAGAAGCGTCAGCGTCGATCCGTCTCCGGATCGTGACTCCCGAGGGGGCCTTGCTGGAGAAAGAGGCTTCCGGCGCGTCCATTGTGATCGGACGCTCCTCCCGGGCGGATATACCCGTTCCCGACCCGGCCCTGTCCAGGGAGCACGCCCGGCTGTGGAAAAGCGGAAACACATGGTTTGTAGAGGATTTGGCCTCTCGAAACGGGACCTTTCTGGAAGGGGTGCGGCTGGAAAAGGCAGCCCCGCTTGGATTTGGACAGACCCTCCGGATGGGCGGATGCGTCGTTTCCTTGGAAGGGGAAGGCAAGGTGATGGCGCAGGCCCCCCTTCCCGAGGGCACCGTCTTCCGTCCGGCCACGGAGCTGCTTGACCGAAGCCGTTCCGGCCCCACCCTGGACCGCAAAACAGACGAGAAAGAGCTTCGTCGCTACGCTGAACGTCTCAAGCTGGTCTTCGACGTTCAACAAAGCCTTGCCCGTTCGGAATCAGTCGACGAACTGCTGGATCGCATGCTGGCCAGGGTTTTCGACCATCTCAAGCCGGAACAGGGGGCTGTTTTTCTCAAGAACGGCGAGGATGAGTACCGGAGGGCCGCAAACCGGTCCGTCTCGCCCGGGGCGCCGGACTTCGTTCTTTCGCGAAACCTTATTCGCGAAGTCGCCGGCAAGGGGCTGGCGGCGCTCACCTCAGACGTGAGGACCGACAAGCGCTTCGCGCAGGCCATGAGCATGGTGGACGCCGGCGTGAGAAGTCTCGTGGCGGCGCCGCTGCTCGGACCGGAAGGGTCCCTGGGCATGATCGCCCTAAGTTCCAGCGCCGCCTCCAGAACCTTTACCGAAGAGGACATGGAACTGCTCGTCTCCCTCGCCTCTGTCGCCGCTCTCCGGCTTCGCAATATTTCGCTTGCGGCCCAGGCTGCAGAGCGTGAACGGCTTGCAGCGGAGGTCGCCCTGGCGCGCCGGATCCAACTGGCCATTCTTCCTGACCGCCTTCCCGAGATTGAAACGCTCGAAATGTACGGACAAAGCATTCCCTCCCGCGTGACATCCGGGGACTTCTACAAGGCCTTCTCCAGGGCGGACGGGCACCAATGTGTTCTCTTCCTGGCGGACGTGTCGGGCAAGGGCCTGCCGGCGGCGCTGGTCACCGGAGCCCTCGAGGCGCTTTCGGCCGGCCCCCTGGAAACCGGGCTCGGGCCTGCGGAAACCTTCAACCGCATCTCCCAGCGCCTTTTTGAACGGACGCCTCCCGAGAAGTACGCGACGGCCTTCCTCGCGGTTGTGGACACCGCAAGCGGCGAAATCTCTTACGCCAATGCGGGGCACAACGCCGCACTTGTGCTCAGAGAGCCGGGCGGTGAAGAATGGCTGGGCGCCACCGGAACGCCGCTGGGACTTCTCCCCGGAATGGAGTACGGCGGGAACACCGTCATGCTGGCGCCCGGAGACACCCTGATTCTTTACACGGACGGCATCACAGAAGCGAGTGACGCTGAAGACAACGAATTCGGCCGGGACCGCATGGCCGGCGTTTTTGCAAAGCACCGGAGGAAGTCGTTGAAAGACTGGGCCGAAGCGCTGGAAAAGGAGCTTCTCGCCTTCACCGGCGGGACGCCCTTCGCTGACGACCGGACCCTTCTCATGGTCCGTCGACGGAAATAGGGCGCCGCGGAACGGGCCCCCAACGGCCATCGACCGGCCGCACGGCGGCCGTGAAACTGCCTTAGTGGCCCAGGCTCCTCCAGGTGTCGCGCTGGAAGAAGCTTCCCTCTACGTGGCCTTCCATTTCAAGAAAGAGGTCCCAGGGAACGGTGAACGTCATGACGTGCTCTCCGAGGGTGGGCCGCACATTTTTGCGCGCCGAGAGGTCGGTCAATCCGACCAGGGCCCGCGGCTCTTCCCTTTCGGCCTCCCGGTAGGCGAGAATCCCCATGACTTGGCAGGCAGCGGCCCAAGGAACCGCGGCGTTCTCCACTGTTGGCCGGGCGTAATTGGCCAGGACCACAAGGGCGGAGATCCGGTCCGGATCGGTAAAGAATGTGACGTTCCGCACGTTATCTTCTCGGGAATCCACCTGGTCCAGCGGCTTGACCAGGACGTATTTCGCCGGGATGTTCTGCATGGGGAGTTTTTCCAAAAACTGTTTGGTGGCCGCAGGATCGCGAAGATACCGCTCCCCCTTAAGAAAGTCGTGCACGAAGCTCCTGCGGCCGGCGGCCGCGACGCGGTCCCCCATAGCCCGTCCTTCCTCGCTTTGCTCGTTTCCACTGGAGAGAAAGCGGCAGAAGCAGTCCACGCCTCCTGGAAAGTCTTCGTAGCAGTTGCCGAACCCGAGGCCCACGCCGCCGCCCCAGCATCCGTATGTCTCCCGGGAGAAAACGGCGCATCGTCCCCGCGCCGCGGCGCTTGCGAAGAGCGTCACGACACAGCCCCACCGCCCGGCCTTGAACTCCACGGCCCCCTCGGGCTTTTCATTGGTCCAGACCAGGGCGACGGGGCGGGTCTCCAGGCCGGCGGCTTCGGCGATGCGGCTTTCCATGGCGGTCTCCCTTTTTTGGATGTGCGGGCCGGCGTTTCGGCCCACATCTTCAATGTATGAGTCCGCTAAGAAGGCCACAACGCCGGGGCCCCGGGTTGCCCGTCCCCGGGGCATATGCACCACGGATGTTCTATGATCGCGTGTCCAGGCCTACCATGAATTCCCGCACCGACGCGACGAAGGAACGTGGCTCCTCAAGCGGGGCGAAATGACCGCTGTCCTTGAATACTCGCAGCAGTGCATTCGGCATGCCCTCTTTCATTTCCACGGCCTTTTCCGTTGGGAGCAGATCATGTTCTCCCGCGAGAACAAGGGCCGGAACCGTGATGGCCGCCAACTTGTCCCGGGCGTCGAAGCGGGGAAGCTCTTCGTTGGCGTACTCCGTGTGCCGGAAACTGAAGGAGGCGCTTGCAAAAGCTGAAGCAATTTTCGAACGCGTCGAATCCGGATCGGCGCAGAGGGCGGGAAAGTATTCTTCCACGTAAAACTGCTTCAACTTGGCGTCGGCTTCGCCGGGAGACAGGTTCCCGTTCTTGATGGCCCCATAAGATGCGTTCGCCGCCTGAAACAGTTCCGGGTGCGTTTCGGCGATCGCCCTTTCGTCTTCCGCGGTGAAGCTTGCCAGCCCGTGGACAAAAATAACCGCCGACAGCGTCTCCGGATGCTCGGCAGCCAGGAACACCAGGTTTGAGGCGCCGTTCGACCATCCAATGGCTGCCACTTTTCCCAGTCCGAGGTGCTGCCTCAGCGCCTGGAAATCCTCCCGCACGGCGGCCATTCCCATATCAGCGTTTTCCAGCAAGGGCCCCGACTCTCCCATGCCGCGCGGATCGAAGTAGATTAACGTGAAATGCTCTTCCAGAGGACGATAGAGCCCCATAAGACCTTCGTGCGACAGGCCCCACGAGTTCGGAACCGTCATCAACACCGGGCCGGTTCCGGCGATCTCGTAGTGAATTTTCCGCCCGTTCAATTCTGTGGTGAAAGCGCCCTGCTTAAGATTCGTAGGGCTGCAAGACACCGACGCCGCCAACAGAATTGCCCCCGCCAGGGCGGCAGCCCCCCTGACAAATCCCATCGACATTTTCACGGCCGTCCCCTCCCTTGTATACCCGGCGGTGTTTGGCCCCTTCTCCCAAGCAGCCCCCCGCCGGAAGTCCTCACCGATACCTTCAATATAGAACGGAGGCTCCATACGGTCCGCCCTGCCTGCATGTCCGTTTGACGGAGCCCCTTATGAATCGTAGACTTGAATCATGCCGTCGCTGAATGGAACGGAGCACGACAAATGAACAATTCGCCCCGCAGCGTCGTGTTTCGTCTCACGCTGCTGATCCTGGCGACCTGCGCCCTTTCGTTTGCCTGGGACTCCCACAGGAACAAAGGGCTTCAAAGCGTCACCGGCTCCGTGGTCAAGGTGCGCCTTGTGGGTGGTGGAAACGGCGGCGACTTCAAGGAATTCACCATCAG
The DNA here is from genome assembly GCA_037384885.1 of Acidobacteriota bacterium. Lineage (GTDB taxonomy): Bacteria > Acidobacteriota > UBA4820 > UBA4820 > DSQY01 > JARRNO01. The sequence continues at coordinate 11,988 of JARRNO010000036.1, read as the reverse complement.
ATACACGCTTCACGGCCGGAGCCGTGAATTTACCGCACGGCGGGGCATCCTGGACGCCATGGGTTCATTGCGGGATCTCGGGAGAGACGACAGGGTCCTTGTGGCCGCCGACCCGAATCCGCCCTACCGGGCCGTCTTTGACACCGTCAATGCGCGCTACGGCGTGACGCTCTGTTTTGTCTCCCTCGGACTCATCTTCGGGGCGGCTGTTCTCTTCCTGGCCTTTACCGGCAGACTTTCTCCCGGCCAATCCAACGGAGACAATAATCAGGAGATCGGCCTCGGAAGAAATTCCGGCGGGCCGTCGTTATAGGAAAGCCATGAGGTCCTTTGTCACCATTCTTTGCCTGGCCCTGATCCCGTCCGCATCGGCTCTGTGCGGCCCGCCTCCAGGCGCAGCTTGCGCTCAAAAAGCAATGGCGGCCGGCAGCACGAAAGTGGTCCGTGTCGAGGACTTTCCCGCTGGAGTCCGGTCGCTTCTGTCCAAGGCCTTTCGCGAAACATGGAGGGGGTGCGATGTCTCCGGCATCGCCGATCCGGGACAACCTTACAACGCCAACCAGGCGGTGCGCTGCGGCCGCCCCATGCGGCAGATGATCGGGGGCGGCTTTACGCCGGATGCGGCTTACATCACCTACATCCGCGGCGGCGTGCGCTCCATGGCCTTCGTCATGGTCTGCCGCCGGGGACGAACCGGCTGGCGCCTATGTTTCAAGGGCCGTCTGCCAGGCCCTGGAAGCGCGCCGCCCAACCACCTGAAGGCGCTGCTCGACAGCGGAAAGCTCAAGAACCTCCTGGACCGAAAGGGCTAAGGCCTATCCTGCAAGAGGGCAAGGCGGCCGAGCGCAGGAAGGGCGGTGCCCCCTTTCAAGGGAGGCCAACACGGCCGTGCGAAGCCCGCCGCCCGCGCCCGGAGGGACGGGGCGGGCCCGGCGCCCGGCTTTGTCAGCTCGCTCACCCGATGGTTCCGCATCGGCCTTTGCTCGCTTTCGCGCCATGCATCCGGGCCTGCCTCCGTCGCGACCCTGTCTTATCCTCTAGTGCGCCACCTTCAGATAGAGGAGGATGGCGATACTCAGAATCACCTGGACGATGAGCACCAGGAGCCAGAACCTCGGAGCCCCGAATTTTACCGCCACCGATCCCACAACGAGCACACCGACCACGGCTTTCGAAAAATTGGATGCTTCCGTGAAAAATACGAAAATGATACCCAGGATAATGACGCAGACAAAAGGAACAAACAGGACCATCGCGTTCTCCAATCTCAAGAGGCCGGTTTCTCACGGTAGAGAAGAAAGGCAAGCAGGCCGAAAATGACCACTCCGCCTCCGCTGACCCAGAGGGGAAGCTGCACGCCCTCCACTACCACATCCACGCCCAGTACGAGGCGCGCGAGGTGCGCCAGCGCAATCAGGGCCAGGACCAAAACAGACAAGAACCGAATGGGCTTCATGCTCCCCCTCCAAGCACGCCGCAATTTTATTGGCCCGAACATGGATCTGTTATTTTAATGATACGCCTGTTTCTCCCCGAGGCCGGGAACCCTCGCTTTCAAACTTTCTCGAAAAGGGCGGCGTGAGACCAGGTGATCTCGGGACGAGCCCGCTCGGACATCCCAGGGGCGCATGCCAGAGAGACAGCCTTTTCAAAGGCCGTCCCTGTAACATGCCCCTTCGGTTCGGCAAAGAGGAACAATCCACCCGGCCTGAGCAAGCCGAAAATATCTTTTAGAAATCGTTCGGGATCAGGCGTCTCATGCACGACGGCAAAGGCCAGGGCGAAGTCGAGGCCGCCCTTCCAGCCGGCGGCTTGAAGCCCGTCCCTGCTGCAGACTCGCGTATCCAGGCGATCGAGAAGACCGGACTTTTGCGCGCGCCTGTGCAGGGAGGCGATCATCTTCTCCTGGAGATCGATGCAGAGGACCCGCCCCGCCGGGCCGACCAGCCTTGCCATGGGAAGGGAGAAGAAGCCCATGGCGCAGCCGATGTCGCCCGCCCGCATCCCCTCTTTCACATAAGGATGGAGAATTTCGACGGGATCCTGAACAAGCGTGCGAACGCGCGAGGCCAGGAGCCAGCCGACCCACGGTGGGCAAACATGTTCTCTCATGCCAAGCACCCCCCCGCGGAACCGGACAGGCTACGCCAGAAGCTCGCCCCTCAAGACCGTCACCGCCCGGCCGGACAGAACCACCCGCTCGCCTTTGTTCCTTACTTTCACCACTCCGCCGCGCGCAGATGCCTGGTACCCCGTCAACTCGGTTTTGCCAAGCCTTTTCCCCAGAACGGCGCCAGGCAGCAGTGCGCGGAGCCGGTCACGGGGTCTTCATCGACGCCCACGGCCGGCGCAAAAAACCTCGATATGAAGTCGTAGGATTCGGAATCGGAAGGAGCCGTTGCAATGATCCCCCGGACAGGCAGTTGGCCCATTTTGGCAAAATCAGGCTTCAGCGCCCTCACTTCGGATGCGGCCTTGAAGAGGGCCATGTAATCGAATTCGTTTCTACCGAGATAGTTGGGGCGAATACCCAGGGCGGCTTCCAGACCTTCCGGGGGGCTGCAGGCCTCCTCCGGCTTGGCGGGAAAGTTCATCTCAATCCATTCGCCGGCCCGGGAGGCGGTAAGCAGGCCGCTCTGGGTCTGGAATCGGGCGGATTCACTTCCTGAAAGGACTCCGGTTTCCCAGAGAACATGGGCGGCGGCCAGGGTTGCGTGTCCGCATAGAGCCACCTCCGCAGCCGGAGTAAACCAGCGCAGGTGGAACTCTCCGTTGCCTGGCACTGGGAACGCCGTCTCCGAAAGGTTCATCTCCGCGGCCACATTCTGCATCCATGCTTCATCTCGCGGCGCATCCAAGAGGCACACGCCGGCGGGATTCCCCCTGAAGGGCTCACCGGCAAAGGAATCCACCTGGTAGATTTGGACACTCATTTCGCCTCCTTCTTCCCGCCCGGACGTCTGCCAGAAAATCCGGGAATGTCTTCAGCATAGGGCCGGCTCTCGGCGGGATCAAGCAAAGCAGGAGCAGGTTAGGCCCTCATCAGGAAGCGGAAGGCGTCGTCCCCTTCATGGATGTGGACGCGCTTTCCCGCTTGGAAGACGGCGAGGTATGGCGTGTCTCCGACGGGCCGGGGAAGCGGAAGAATGTAGGGTTTTTCAATGTGGAAAAGACAGACGGCTTGGTTTTCCCAAAGTTCAGGACGCGCCCGAAGAACGTCCAGGAAGCTGAAATCTCTCCGGGCGTCGAGAGAGATGCCAATCAGCAGGCAGGACGCCGCCGGGAGCGCCTCCCCGAATTTGAGGAATTGCCAACCCAACGCCTGCGAAAGCCAGACGATCTTCCGGCGCCGGAGCACCCGTTTTCGCCTCGCGTACTTTGCAACGGTCAAGCCCTTTTCCATCTGGGGCTCCCAGGCCGATTCAAAACGCATCGAAGCCCCGTCCGGTCTCCTCATCTCAAACGTCCCCGAAACATCAGCCCGCCATGGCGTCGCACAGGGCGGGCAGTTCCCGCAGGCTGCCGATGGTTCCCTCGGGTTCGATTCCCGACGTGTTTCGGCGGCCGCGGCGGTTGAGCCACACGGCTCGAATGCCTGCCTCATGGGCCCCTCGCACGTCATCCTCCAGCGAATCCCCCACAACCAGGCAGTCTTCCGCCCTGGAGCCGGCATTCTTGAGGGCCTGCCTGAAAAAGGCGGGATGAGGCTTGGCGTATCCCACATCCGTGGAATAAAGGGTCATGCGGAAAAGGTGCCCCAGGCCGTGGCGGGACGGCACCGTGTTTCCGTTGGAAATCAGGCCGATCTTGAACCGTTCGGCCAATTGCTGGAGAACAGGAAGGGCGTCGGGAAACAGAAAGAGCTTTTCGTGGCGGTGGCGAAAGTAGAGGGCGTTCAGACGCGCCGCCAGTGCGCCGTCGGCACCGCCCGCCGCCTGCACGGTTCTTTCGAAGGCCATCAGCCGAACCTTTCCCAGGTCCACGATGCGTCCTTTCACTTCGGCCGCCACGTCGTCTCGGATCCGCATCATGTCTTCCACGGACATGGCGGCTGTTCTCTCCCCGGGCAAGGCCCGGCGCAGGTCCTCCAAGACAATGCCCAGGCACCGCCTGGTAGCGGCGTGAAAGTCCCAAAGCGTATCGTCTCCGTCAAAGAATATGGTCTTGAGCATACCGGACCGGAGGGAAAGTTCTAAACGGGCCGCCTGCCCTTCGAGCTCTCCCGTCTCCTTTCAGTGGGGCGCCTCCCCGCTGATCAGATCTCCCATTCTCCCGAGAGAAGGCGAGGGAGAAGCGGATGAAAGATGCGGTAGCTTGCGCCCCAGAGTTTGTACGGCCCAACGCGATAATAGGGGATCCTCCTCGGACCCGGCCACGTAGGAAAGGTCACGAGGTCCTCTCCGTGAGCATCGGGCCGGGCCAGATCCCGGAGGCCGATTTCAAGAACCTGGGCGATTTCACGGTCGTCTTTACACCATTCGGCTGGACGCTCGATCCTTGCGAGAAAGGGATGAATCACGAAGCCGGTGGTCCAAGTTTCCAGAGGTGGAAGTTCTTCCAGAACATGAATGGCTTTCCGGGCCAATCCCACCTCCTCGCGGCTCTCCCTGACGGCGGTTTCCAGGAGGTCTCCGTCCTCCTCCTCGTATTTGCCGCCCGGAAAGGCGAGTTGGCCGCCGTGAACGCCCCAGGGCGTCCGTCGCACCACGACGAGCCCTACATCGCCGTCCTCACGTCGGTAGACTGGAATGAGGGAAGCGGCTTGAATCGGTTTTCTCTGGAGTTCCTGTTTCATGGGATTCCGCACTCTCCGGGTGCGCCCGTATCCCCCTCCATTATGGGCTCATTCCCGGGCCTGGACAAGGGAGGGGCGGACGTTTCTCCCAGGGAACCGGAGAGCCCCCCGTACCGGGCGCCAGAATTCGCCTACGCCTGGGCAAGGCCCAGCTTTTTCAGCTTGGCATAGAGATTGGGGCGGGCGATACCCAGTTCGCGCGATAGTTCCGACATGGACCCTCGGTGTTCCTCCAGCCTTCGCTTGAAGAACTCCCGTTCAAAAGCCTTTCGTGCGTTTTCCCACGTTCCGCCTTGAATCAGAGTCTGAACGAAACCGCTGTCCGGACCGTCCTGAGAGAGGTGTTCGCGGACAAGGTCTTCCGTGATGAACGGCAGATCCGCCACGAGCACCAGCCGGCGCACCGCGCTGAGGAGCTGCCTGACGTTGCCCGGCCACGGATGTTTACGTAGAAGCCGGAGGGCGCCCTCCGTGAAGCCTCTTACGTTTCGTCCCGTCTCACGGTTTGCGCGGTCCAGGAAAACGCGCGCCAGCATGCCGATATCCTCTCCTCTCTGGACAAGAGGCGGCAGCTGGAGCACCATCCCGGCGAGGCGGTAGTACAGATCCTCCCGGAAGCTCCCATTGCGGCATGCCTCATGGATATCACGGTTGGTTGCAGCAAGGACACGGACGTCCACCACCCTCCGGCGTCTTCCGCCGAGGGGAGTGACGGCTTTTTCTTCCAGAACCCGCAAAAGCTTTGGCTGAAGGAAAACCGGCATATCGCAGATCTCGTCGAGAAAGAGCGTCCCGCCCTGTGCCGAATCGAAGAGCCCCTTCCGGTTCTTGTCCGCTCCCGTGAAGGCGCCCTTCTCCACCCCGAACAATTCCGATTCCAAGAGGGCTTCCGGGATGGCGGAGCAATTAACCGCCACAAAAGGTCCTTCGCACCTTGGAGACATCTGGTGAATGCGCCTCGCGAGGAGATCCTTGCCCGAACCTGTGGGCCCCGTAACTAACACGCTGAGATCGGTGGAGGCGGCACGGTCGGCCATCTCAAGGGCCTTTCGGAGCGTCGCATCCTCCCCCAGGATGGGCTCGACACCCGAATTCACTCCCAGCTGCCCATCCCGAAGCTCTTCGATTTTCTGCTCAAGGGAAAGCACGTCCTTGCCCCGGTCCTCGATTTCTCCCGCCCAGCCCAGCAGCAGGCGGAGCATGACCGCGAAGAACGGAAGGACCTCTTGATTGGACGGCAGAGGATCATGGGGGGCGTCAAAGACTCCCGCGAAAAGAATCCGGGCGCTTCCGATGGGGCAGGGCAGCACCATCAGGCCAACCGGTGGATGCCCCGGGTCACGCCGAACGTAGGCGGAAGGGTGGTTGTTCCTCGAACAAAACAGGATTTCATCGATTCCGATCCGCGCATCTGGGAAGTCCCCAGAAACACCCTTGACTGCGGCCTGATCTCCGCGGATTTCGTAGCACTTTGCCGCAGAGGCCTTCATGGCTTCCCGGAACATCCGGGTCAAGGTATCCCAGTGGAGGCCTTCCTTGCGCCGGGCGAGGAGCCTGTTCACCATCGACACGATCTGTTCGACTCCCAGATCAGCCTTCCCCCCAGCCGGGCCCGGCGGCGCGTAGCGAAGTTCCATAAGGCTTGACAGCTCGAACCCTTTGCTGCCCTTGCCCGCAAAGAGAACTTCCGTGCTCTTTTCCTCGGAAACGAGCGTAACGGTGCCGATCTGCAGCGTGTCTCCGGCTTCGAACTTCCCCGATTCCACTTCCTTTCCGTTCAGAAAGGTGCCGTTAGTGCTTCCCAAGTCCCGAAAAGTGACGCCATCCGGCGTGCTGGTCATTTCCACATGTCGGCGCGAAACCCCCGAGGCGCGGAGCGGCAGGATTCCGTATGCAGCCGGAACCGGCCCGGCCGCCCAGACGGTGAGCCTCAGCCGGGGCTAACGCCCCCGCACCGGATCGTTATTACGAACGCATGACACGTGTTATGTAAACATAACAGCCAAGAGCAATCAAGTCCATCTTCCTTCCTCGTCATGATTCCGGCCGCAATGACCAGCTGGCGCTTTCTTCAAGCCCCTTTTCCCGTCTGCCTGAGACTTGATTCCGGCTTGGCGCGGGAATTGCTTAATAGAGGCGTACCAGAAAGGCCGGATTATCAAACGCTTTTCGGGAGGAAGGGTTGGAGAAGACAATGGAAGACACATTTCTTGGCGCAAAAAGCGACGACAGTATTTCTGCACAGCGGGGCCTCAGGGTCATCGGCGGGCGGGAAACCGGGCGGAGCTTCCCGCTTGCGATGAAGCGCTGGTACGCCTGGAAGCTATTCTCTCCGACGACTGGAACACGCCGTCATTCCCTCATTTATGTCTTCAGCAAGCGCTTTTTCCGGGGAATCGAGGGGCCCGACATCCTTCAGCTCGACTACCATGACGTGACGGGCCTGGAGAACGCCGATGCGCGGGCGGATCTCTACGTTCTCGACAGCAGACCGGGATACCTGGCAGGCGATCTCATCTACATGACGCCGCCGGTCTGCGGCACCAAAGCCCTGGTTGCACCCGTAAGCTACCGCTGGGTCGACACCGCCTTCCCGAAAGTGCTTTCGGTCAGCCCGCCGCTTTCAACCACAACACAACAGGAACCGATTCAACATTATTTGAACCGGGTGCTTTGGTGAAGACGATCCAGCAAGATCGGGAAGAGGCGTTAGAATTACCTTTTCAGAAGACCCGCGAAGCCTCTGATGAGGTAATGAAACGTTTCGCGCCTATTCCGCTGATCTTTTTCGAGACACAAGCGGGTTCTTCCAATGAAGGAGTGCCCGAAAAATGTGGGCGGGGGCCGAACCCTCCGAAAGACGGCCTTTCGGTGCCTCCAACCCCAGGCTCCCGTCCGCATGAATCTCAGTTCCTGCTCCAGACGACAGGATCGGGCTCCAGGTAAATCTCTTCGCAAATAAAAGAGTCTTCCCCGGCCGGCTCGCCCGGACGTCTCCCATCAAAGCCTTGTTCGATTATCGTCCTGAGGGAGTTGGATTCACCGGGTCCGGGGCCCCTTCCCTCTTCAGCCCCTCATACCGGCTCCGACAGCCCTCCCAACGGACTGAACTCAAAGGCCTTCACCCTCGTATATCTAAGGCAGGGGGTATTCCGATTCCCCTGACCGGAGGCTGACCATGTTGCTGAAATTTTTGCTCTGGTGCCTACTTTTCGTCTTTTGCTGGCCCGTCGCGATCCTTGCGTTGTTCCTGTTTCCGCTGGTCTGGTTGTTTCTGCTGCCGTTCAGGCTGCTCGGTTACGCTGTCACAGGAGTCCTGGAGTTTTTCAAGGCGATGTTTCTCCTGCCGGCTCGCCTGCTCGGTGGAGCCCGGGGATTGTAGCGGGGCTCTCTTGGCGGTTTCGTGAAGAAACCGCTGGAGCGCATGGCAAAGGGAAGAAGGGCGGGCGATGCCGCCGCAGGAGAACTTCACACGGCTTTGAGGACGGTCAGGCGGTTTTGACGCAATTGGCAGCGCTTTATCCGCCGGTGCAACCGACAAAGTGGCGAGAGGACCCGGCCGGAAAGGACATAAAAAAAGGGGACCCGAAGGCCCCCTTTTCAAGGTCGACAATTGCGAAAGGCGCTTACTCCTGGACCACGCGGACCTGTTCGGCCTGGGGGCCCTTCTGGCCTTGGCGCAGCTCGAAGGTCACCCGGTCGCCTTCATTCAGGCTCTTGAATCCGGAACCTTCGATGCCGGTGTGATGCACAAAAGCATCCGATCCACCGTCAACGGTAATAAAACCATAACCTTTTTTGTTGTCGAACCACTTCACTGTTCCGTTTGCCACGGTATACTCCTCATGTCACTTTGTGACGATCTCGCTTCAACAACCTGTTTGTCGAAGGGATTGGTTATAATTTAGCACAACCGGTGCGGAGTTGCAACGTGTTTCCAGGACCGCCGGGCGTACGGGCCGGCGGCTGCATTGCGGATACAACGCTTTTTGACGAAACCCGGAGTCCCTAAGAATCGCCTTGCCGGATCCAAGGTCTCCCTATATATTTTAGAGTGCTTACCGGACAGAAAGAACCGCCCAGGAATGAAAGACGCCTCAAGTTTCGGGAGGCTCGCTGGGGAGAATCGAATGGCGGAGCGGGAAACGATCAAAACCACCGGTGTTTGCCTGGGCGCCTCGAGCGTGGGACTTGTGGCGGTGGAGTGGGTACCCGGACCCGGGGCAGATGTTTCGTCGAACATAGTCTTCTCCGTAGCGAGGCCTCACAACGGAAAGGTACTCCAAACCATCCAGGCCCTTTACGGCGATGGCGCGCCGGGGACGGTCCACCTTGCCGCTGTAACCGGCCGGCGGTTTAGACACGCTTTGGCCCTCCCCTCCATTTCAGAACCGGAAGCCGTCGAATGGGCCTACGGCTGCGTGAAAGAAAAATACGCGCCTGTGGATCTTATCATGGCTGCCGGCGGCGAGACGTTCATGGCTTACAAGCTGGACGGAGCGGGCCGCGTCGTGAGCGTGTACACCGGCAACAAGTGCGCCTCCGGATCCGGGGAGTTCTTTCTTCAGCAGATTCGAAGGATGGGGCTTTCGGCTGAGGAAGCGCTGTCCTTTGCCGATCTCGAAAGTCCCCACCTCGTGGCAGGGCGCTGCTCCGTCTTCTGCAAGACCGACTGCACCCACGCCCTGAACAAAGGGGCGCCCAAGGCGTCGGTGGTGTCGGGACTCTGCGCCATGATGGCTGGAAAAATCATCGATCTGATACAAAAGACGCGCCTTGCCGATTCAAGGCGGGTTCTTCTTGTGGGAGGCGCGGCGGCTAATGAGGCCATGCTTCACTTTGTGAGAAGGGAATTCCCACAACTTCAAGTGGCCGAGGAAGCCCCGTATTTCGAGGCGCTGGGTGCAGCGCTCTGGGCGCGGGATTTCGGAGCGCCGGCGCCCCTTTCCTGGGAAGAGGCCAAGCTGCCGGCCCGCAGCGCCTTCACCGCCCTGCCGCCGTTGAGACAATATGCCGTACAGGCCGCTTCCAGAAACCTTTTCCGGGGGACGGGAAAGGCCGGAGACCGCTGCATCATCGGATTGGACGTGGGCTCCACGACGACCAAGGCCGTTGTTCTGCGGATGGCCGACAACGCCGTCCTGGCGGGAACCTACCTGCGGACAAACGGGGACCCCGTGGGCGCATCCCGGGCCTGCTACCGGGCACTTTCAGACCAGTTGAAGACGCCTGTCAAGATACGCGGGCTCGGGGTCACGGGTTCCGGGCGGCAAATCGCCGGGCTGCACGCCGGGACCGACGCCGTCGTCAACGAGATCATCGCCCACGCCAGGGCCGCCGTCCACTTCGACCCCGAAGTAGACACGATCTTCGAGATCGGCGGACAGGATGCGAAGTACACCTACCTGACGAACGGCGTCGCTTCGGACTACGCCATGAACGAAGCGTGTTCAGCGGGGACCGGCTCCTTCCTGGAGGAGGCGGCCAGGGAATCGCTGGATATCGACACCCACGATATCGCCGGCTTGGCCGTCCTCGGCCGCCGGCCGCCGAACTTCAACGATCAATGCGCCGCTTTCATCGCCAGCGACATTAAACAAGCCATACAGGAAGGGATCGGCCGGGAAGACATCTGCGCCGGCTTGGTGTACTCGGTCTGCCAGAACTACAACAACCGCGTCAAGGGGGCGAGGCCGGTGGGCCGGAAGGTCTTCATGCAGGGCGGCGTCTGCTACAACCACGCTGTCCCCCTGGCCATGGCGGCTCTGACGGGAAAGGATATTATCGTCCCTCCCGAACCGGGACTCATGGGAGCATTCGGAGTGGCGCTCGCCGTCAAGGATAAGCTGGCCTCCGGGCGCCTCGCCGAAAAGGACTTCGACCTTTCGGCGCTGGCGGACCGCGTCCTTTCATACGGCAAGCCTTTCACCTGCACGGGAGGAAAAGAGAACTGCGACCGGAAGTGCGAGATCAGCCGCATTTCCATCGGCGACCGGCTCTTTCCCTTCGGGGGCGCCTGCAACCGCTATGTCAACCTCCTGCACCGGACTAAAGTCGATACGGCAGCGTTGGATTTGACGGCTGTGCGTGAACGTTTGGTGTTTGGTGACGGCGCCCCGGTCCGTTCGGACGGGCTTCGCGTGGGCATCACGGCGTCGCTGCTGGACCATGTCCTGTTTCCATTGTTCAGCACCTTTTTCCGGGAACTCGGCTTCCGAGTCGTCCTTCCGGACGGCCCTGACACCCAGGGGATGGAACGGATGGGTTCGGCCTTCTGCCACCCCGTGGAGGTCGCTCACGGACTGCTCGCCGCCCTTCTGAAAAAGAAGCCCGACGTGATTTTTCTTCCCCACGTTATGGGGATGGCGGTTGAGAAAGGGATCGGAAACGAGGTGACGTGCCCCCTGGTCCAGGGCGAGCCCTACTATCTGAAATCGGCCTTTGGCGAGCTGAAAAACAGAAGGATCCTTTCCCCAATGCTGAATCTCTCCACGGGCTTCGAAGCAGCCGAATCCTCGTTCGTGCGGCTCGCCCGTTCGCTTGGAGTTTCAGCGAAGGCGGGAAGGCTGGCCTTCGCCGCGGCCCTTGAGACGCAACGATCCGTCCAGTCTGAGATGAAAGATAGAGGCGGAAAAGCGCTGGAAGCGCTGGCGATGGATCCACAACAGTTTGCCGTCGTTCTTTTCGGAAGGCCCTATAACGCCTTTTCCAAGTGGGCGAATATGGGCATCCCCCACAAGTTTGCTTCCCGTGGGCTTCCGGCGATTCCTTTCGACTTTCTCCCGTTGGAGGATGAGGCGCCATTCGGCCACATGTTCTGGGCGCTGGGGCAGATCAATCTGAAGGCGACCCGGTTGGTCGAGAGACACCCGCAGCTCTTTCCCGTCTTTATCACCAACTTCAGCTGCGGGCCGGACAGTTTTATTTTGACCTACTTCAGGAATCTCATGGGGCGCAAGCCCTCCCTCACGCTCGAGCTGGACAGCCACACGGCCGATGCGGGTGTCGACACCAGGATTGAGGCCTTCCTGGACGTCGTGGCGAGTTACATAGAAACTGAACGGACCGCCCCTCCCCGGAGCTGCAACCCCGCACGAAAGGTCTTCGCCAAGGTGGAAAAGAACGGCGGCATGCCCTTGGTGCGGGCCTCGAACGGGACGCGGCTTCCCCTGAGCCATCCGAACGTCCGCCTC
>JARRNO010000035.1:0-12751 GCA_037384885.1 Acidobacteriota bacterium | reverse complement strand
CACCGTCCACGCCGGGTGCGACCCTCTCGTCTTCCATCCCGCACCCGAATTCGGGGTCCAGAGGCTGGCCGCCAAGTATCACCTGGAGCGTCCCTATTACCTTTACGTAGGGACGATTGAACCCCGAAAGAACCTGGCGGGGCTTCTGCGGGCCTGGGAGCGCTTCGCGGCCGGCCAGCCGCGGTCCCTGCAACTCGTGGTCTGCGGATGGCAGGGCTGGGGAGAATCCGGCATCTTCAAAGAATTCGACCGTCTCGAAAAGAAAGGCGTCCTCCGGTATCTTGGGTACGTGCCCTATCTGGAATTGCCCCTTCTGTACAGCGGTGCGGAAGCACTTGTCTACCCTTCTTACTATGAGGGCTTCGGGCTTCCAGTCGTGGAGGCGATGGCTTCGGGGTGTCCCGTCATTTGCTCGGATCGGGCCTCGCTTCCGGAAGTGGCGGGCGACGCCGCCATCTATGTGGATCCGGAGGAAGAGGACTCGGTGCTTCAGGGGCTGGTCCGAATGCAGGAAGAGGCCGGATTGAGGGAACGATGCCGTGAAGCGGGGCTTCGCCGGGCGAGAAAATTCACCTGGCAGAACACGGCCAGGAGCCTTTTGGGCCTGATGTCGGAATTTAAGTAGACAACCGCGGCAGCCCGCGGGTCCCTTGCGGGGGCGCCGGGGGCGACCGGCGGAGAGAAAATGTCGGCATGAAGAGCCTCCCGGGACATCGCCATTCATCCCTGAAATTTTCTGAAGGATTGGTTTCTGCATTCGCGTTGGCCGCCTGGCTGTTTCTGCAGGCCGGGTCCAGAACTTTCACCGCTTCGCTCATCATGGCCGGACTCTTTGTTTTCTGGGCGGCCGGAAGGCCCAGGGCGGCCTTGTGCGGCCTACTCGTCTTCGCAGCCTCCACGCCCTTGTTGTCGTCGCTTGCAGGCGTTCCCTGGTATTCCCCGGCCGAAGGGGCGCTTCTCGGCGTGTGGGCGGCCGCCTCCTGGCGACGAGGAAGAGCGCCTGCGTTGGACAACCGGGGGCTTGCGGCCGGAGCGTTTGCTCTTTATGCCGCTGGTGCCCTGGCCCTATTGCTTGTCCGCTTTCATTATCCCGGATCGCTTCAAACCCTGGCGTTTCTGACCTACCCTCTGCGCGACCTGCTGAAGCTCCAGCAATACACCCCTCTTTACGCCTTCCGGGCGGTCGCCATCCTGCTTGAGGGCATCCTGGCCTTCCACCTTTTCCGGCGATTTTCGAGTGGAGGCGGCCTTCTCAAACCGGCTGCCCGGGCGCTGGTGGGAGCCGGCGCGCTTGCCGCGTTCTCTTTTCCGTTTTTCTGGCTTCCGCGGCTGTACAATCCGGCGGGGAATTGGATGATTTTTCGTTCTCCGCTCACCCTTCAGGACCCGAACAGCGCCGCATCCTTCGGCCTTCTCGTGCTGGCGGCCGGTGCGGCGCTTGCGTGGAGCGAATCCTCAAGGCTCTTGCGATGGACTGCTGTGCTCCCCGGCGTTGCCATCCTGCTGATCACGGGTTCGCGGACCGCCAACCTGCTCGCCCTGCTGGCTGCGGGAGGCCTGGTTGTCCTGGCCGCCACCGGGCCCCGCCGGACTGATAAACGAGACGGCGCCGGCGAGGCTCGGCGAGCGCTGATATGGGGAGGAGCCGGGGCCTTTGTGCTGCTGCTCGCCGTGCTCGGAGTCCTCCAGTCCCAGAGCGCCGGACGCTACAAAAACATGTTCAACACACAAGCTTTAGCCGGCAAGGGATTCAGCGGCCGGCTCGGCTATTGGGATGCAGGGCTGAGGATGACGGCCGCCTATCCGCTCACGGGCATCGGGCCGGGTGAATTTGTCGCTTCGCTCCACAACTTCCTCGACAAAAAGGCGTACCCTTATTCGTCAGACTATGAAAATGCCCACTGCTATCCCCTGCAGATCGCCGCCGAACTGGGAATTCCCGGCTTGCTTCTCTGGCTTCTTTTCCTTTTGTCCGTGTTCCGGCCTGTGTTGGCGGCATGGAAAGAGAGCAACCCCGTCGTTCTCTGGCTGGCGGCGGGAGCAGGTCTTTACCTGCTGCACTGCCTCCAAAGCCATCCTCTTCTGATTCCCGAGCAGCAAATTCTCTTTTTCGGGCTCCTGGGCGTGATCGCCGGGGCAACGGTTGAAAGGCCGATGCTCAAGAGAGGAACCGTGGCAGCGATCCTGATCGTTGTCGCGGCCGCGGGCCTGATCCCGGCGGTCTGGACGAAAACGCCCGAAGCGAAGGAGGCGAAACTCTTTGGGCTCTTCCCGCCCTCCTCTGATTCCGACATACGATGGTCCGCCCCTCAAGTGGCGGTTTTGTGCGAGGGCTCCCATCCCTATTGCATCCTGGTGGAACCGGGCCGTCCCGATGCAAAGGGTGCGGGATACCGTCTTCAGGTGAAGGTGGATGGGATGAAAATATTTAACCGCCGCATGACGACCACTGCCGAATCGATGTTGGCCGTTCGGCCGCCGGCGGGAACGAGAGGATACGTGATTTCATGGGTGGCCTCCCCTCCGTTCGTACCAAAGGAATGGGGGAAATCGCTTGACGATCGGCGCCTGGGCATCCGCGTTCGCCTGGGGTTGCCGGATCAATTCCTGCAAACCCAACCTCAACTGGATTGGCATCGCCCCGCGGACGGGCCGCGAGGATTCCAGACGGCGTATCTTGACGTCCTGGCGAGAAATATTCCGGTTCGAGCGCGCCGTTTTGGCTGGCGTTTGGGCCGCGTTCCGAAAAGGATGGCCCCGTCTCAGACCGTCCGGCTGCCCGTCACCATCCAGAACGAAAGCAGCACGGTGTGGCCCGGCAAGGCTCTTCTGGGGACTCGCAAAAGTCTTAATGTGGCCTATCACTGGCTCGACGCGGCCGGAAATGTTGTCTTAGGAGACGGAACCCGATCCCCGATTGTCGTGAATCTGGCTCCCGGTGCATCCTTCGAGACCACCCTGAGCATCACGGCGCCTGACCACCCCGGCCTTTATCTTCTGCAGCCCGATGTCGTCCAGGAAAACGTAGCATGGTTCCAGAAGTTCAGCGGGCCGATGAATCTAAAGGCCCTTCCGGAGATACGCGTGAAGTGAAGTGGCCCCTCCTGGGAATCAGTTCGGCAGGACATTTCCGCCTGCCATCTCTCGAATGACGGAAGGCGCAAATACAAGGAGCAGCTGGCCGGGGCTTTTCAGGGGCTTCTTCTCTTTAAGAGCTGAAGGGTAAGGATAGTAAATGGTTTTGGCGAGCTTCCCGTACTTTTTCAAAATGGGTTGGATGGATGTCCAACTCCCGGTGACGCCCACCCCGATATCTCCACCCCAGGGGCCGAGCCAGCCCCCCATGGGTGTCCAATTGGCGTTCGGGGCATCGGCGGGGTACCCGCCGTAGAACTTGGCCAGAAAACCTGCATCTTCGGCCGCCAGAGGGTTCAAGCCCGTGGCGGAGCTTCTGGAATGTAGCCATTGCCGACCGGCAGCCAGAAGGTCTTCGAATTGGGCGGATTCCGGAGTGGCGTCCACATAACGCCTCCGTATAGTTTCAGGCACGTAGTACACTAAGACCTGCCCCGTCATAGTAACTTTCCCCGGGAGATGCTCGAGAAAGCGCCGCCAATTTAGACGTTCGGGGCCGGTCACGATGACGGCGCCCACGCCGCGGCTGCCGAGAAAGGCTTCCACCTGGCGGGTGTACACGTCAGGGGGCCGGCTGCTGCTTAACAGGTGCTGAATTAACGGCCAGCGCGCCGCATCGGAGGGCATAAGCCCCAGGTAACCCTCGGCCAACTTGAAGGACATCCCCGACTTGACTTGCCAATACATGTTGCGATTTGCGGTGGGAGGACCACAGGGAAGGACTAGGCAGTTCTCATCGGGGGCCAGTCTTTGGCGCGCCTCCGGGCCGGCAAAAAAGGTGGGTGTTTTGAGCGGTTCAAAATAGGGGCTGAAACGGGGTGCGAGGAACAGCAGCGCCGCCGCTGCAAGAACAGTCCTTACCACGACCGGCTTGCGGCTTTCATGGACCCAAAATGAAGCGAGTATGCTGAAAATAAGAAACAAGTAAAGCGGGAAACGGGCAGGAAGCGCCTGGCCCAGCAAGGGCAGATGCTGGAGAATCGCCCAGGGAAGTGGAAAGAGTTGGTTCCCGGCGATGTGGAGGACGGGCCCGAGCGAAGCGATAAAGATCACGCCGGCGGCAAGAGCCGTCAGCCGCGCCGTCCGGGTTTTTCTGAATTCGATAAAATACAAGATAACGAGGGCCAGTAGAGGGAGCCCCAGGTAGGCGGCATGTTCCGCCAGGTTGCCTGAAAAATGCCGTGTGATGTTCTCGAAAGTATTTCCTCCCAACATTGTCAGTCGTGTGGGAGTCATGAAGTTCATCAGATCTGCCGAAAAGGCTGCGGGAGAATGAATGAATTTGGGAACGGTCCGCAGTCCCTTTAGAACAAAAACCAGATAGGGGGAAAGAGGCAGAGCGGCAAGGAGGAGAGCCAGCCCGGACCACATGCCTGCCGCCGCAAGATCACTTCTCCGTTCCGGGAAAATCCAGAAAGCAAGCGCCCCAACAATGACTCCAAAAAAGATTGAAGTCGCAAAGTTTTCCTTGGAAATACCGAATTGAAGCACCATGATCGCCGTCATGGATATGGTGAACTTTATAGGAGTCACGCCTTTGCGAACCAGCTTTAAAACGAGAAGCACGCCGATAGGGATCAAGAATGCAAACGCGTTGGCGAGATGACCGAGAGCCTGAGTGGATTGGAAGGTCGAAAAACCAAAGAGAAAACCGCCCGTTAGAGCCGCGCCGAAATGCCCCGTCAGGTAGCGGCACAGCAGGAATGCCCCCCACGCCGACAGGGCCGGGGCGGCGATGGTCAGAATGTTATACGTTGCCGCCGGGCCGAAAAAAAGCGTAAACGGGCTTACGAGCACCGCCAGCGCGGGCACCGAAGTGGCCCAGGCGAGGTTGAAGCCCGTGGGCGCCCACAAGTAATGGGTTACGAACGGGTTGAGACCATGATTCAATGCAAATGGCCACCAGCGCAGAAGCCAGATATAAAGAACGGGATCCCCTCCCTGTCCTATACAGCCTTCGCCTTGATGCAGGAAAAGAGGGCTTCCGTATACCAGGAAAGCAACCAGACCGAAGAGACCTAGAGCACCCAGCGAGATGCCCCATGACGGTATTCGCCGGCATAACTGGAGGCCGCTGCCCGTCTGTTGATGAAAGCCGGGCCGGTTCAATGACGATCCCCGCCGGATGGCCACCTCTCCGCGGCCTCTTCGTAGGCCGACAGCGTGCGGCGGGCGATATCGTCCCAATTGAACTGGGAGGCGCGACGACGTCCTTTCTCGATGAGAGCTTCCCGAAGGCGCCCGGATTCAGCCATGGCGCACATGGCCTCCGCCAACTCGTGAACGTTCAGGGGGTCCGCAAGGAGAGCGGCGCCGCCGGCTACTTCCGTCAAGGGCGGAATTCGGGAAGTAATGACCGGCGTCCCGGAACCCATGGCCTCCAAAATTGGCATTCCAAAGCCTTCATAAAGGGAAGGATAGACGAAGGCTAAAGCCTCTTGATACAAAGCAGGCAGATCCTCTTCTGTGACATACCCTATAAATTTGACATTTGCATTAAGCCCAAGACTGTGGATCGTCCTGTGGACGTCTTCATTCTTCCAGCCCTTCGGACCGGCAAACACAAGATCTATGTCCTCGCCCACGGATTCCAGGAAAAGCCTGTAGGCTTGCAGCAGGCGTATTGGATTTTTCCTGGGCTCAAGAGAACTGACAAAAAGAAAGTAGGGGTTATTGATATTGTAGTGTTTTCTTATTCTAGAACGATCCTCCACCGTCACTTTCTTGAAAAAGCGGGAAGAGGCGGCTGCGCCTACAACGCGAACCAAATCTTCTTCGACATGAAGATATCGTAGAATATCAAATTTGGATTTTTCAGAAAGCGTTAGAATCAATGACGCCTGGCGGGCGGCCTTGAGAATATTCCTGACGACAAGATCTATGTTTGTAAAATCATGATATTCAGGATGCACGATACAGCTGAGGTCATGAATGTGTACAACGCTGGGGACAGTTTCCACCGGGGGCATGACAAAAGCAGTGCTGTGGATGACGTCGACATCTCCGATCAACTTGTCCGGCGGTGCCTTCAAATGCCTCCAGCGATCTCTGATCATCGCCCCGCGAAGATGCCGCTGGTGCAGCTTGAATCCCTTGTTTTTCGGCACATATGCGTTTTTCCAGCGGTCTGGAGCACACTCAAAGAAAGCGCCATACAATACGAAGGAGTGCCGCTCATCGTTGACCCGGGATAGGGATTCGACGAGGTTGCGAACATAATGTCCTATCCCAGAGAGTTCCAGGGCGGTGCGAGATACGTCAATCCCGATTCGAAGCGGCTTCATGTCTCTCCAGCAGCCGGTCGTATTCCTCCTGGAGACGGCTGCAGCTCCTTTCCCATGTGTGTTGTTTCACCAGCTTACGGTAGCCGTTTTCGCCCAAGGCACGCCCCAGAGGCGGACATTGGAGGATCTCTTGAAGAGTTTCTATCAACATATGCGTATCTCCGAAAGGCACCAGGAGACCGTCTTCGCCGTGGGTAATGACTCCCGGAATCCCACCCGCAAGCGCCCCGATCACAGGTTTTTTGTAACGCCAGGCTTCCAAAAAAACGATGCCGAAGGAGTCGGCCCGGGAAGGCATGACGAATACATCGCATGCCGCCAGTGCATCTAGCTTTGTTTGCTCATCGATATAGTTTAGAACAAAGGTTTTCTCAAAGACTTCGGCGGGTTGGCCTGCGAGATAGTATTCAAAATCCCTGAGCAACTGGCCCACCAAAACCAATGTGGCGTTGGAACCGCGCGCCCAGAGTGCTTTCATGGCCTCAACAATATGGTGAGAGCCCTTATCATGGGTTTGCGTGGAGATCTGCAGCACGATCGGTCCGCAAATCTTGAACTTCTTTCTGAAGTGAGCGGCGTTTCCGCCGGCCGTTTTCTCCGGCGAAATTCCGGGGCCGATGACACGAAGCAGATTTGGGGGAACGCCTCTTTCGATCAGGGCCTCGCGCTCGATGTCCGTGTTGCAGGTCACGAGTCCACATTTCTTCAGTAAGGAGGTGTGCCGGTCCGTCAAATAATCGTGCTGCTTCCCAGGGGGACGGAAGGGCTCGCCCAGGTGAGCCAGCGGGGTTGCGGCCAAAGGGATTCGATGCCGCCGGGCGTAGGCGATGGCCGGCGCCATGAGAAACAGGTGGGGAAAGAGTCCGGCATGCACCAGGTCGTATCGCTTTCTTCCAAGAGCCATGGCGAGCCAGTAGCCGGGAAGCAGGATCTCCGGATGCGCAAATGCATGGGGAAAACAGCGCCCAGGAATCATTCGCAGAGCGGAAAAGAGCCCCGGCCGGATCGCTCGCGGGGCATATCTTATCGGAAAGCGGATCACGTGGATGCCTTCAACGTATTCGGACCGAGGCTCGATTCTGCGGGCGGATGGATCGTGGAAGCGTTGAATGTCCCAAGCATCCGTGGTCATGATCGTGACCTTGTTCCCCTCTTCGGAAGTCCGCTTGGCCCATTCCCAGAAATGGCGCTCAGCTCCCCCCATATAGGGCCAGCTCCGATGGCAGACGTAGAGGATTCTTCGACCTTTCATAGGGCTACCCGCAACGAGGGTGAACCTGCGGACAGAACACCGATCTCGTTGACCCGCGGCGCTGCGTCAGCTAAGCCTTTCCCCTCGACGTTAAATCTCAGGAGAACTTTCCCCACCTCACCCTCTTTTCCGTGAACGCTGAAGTGGTAAGTATGCCACCCCATCACGAGGCGCTGCCGGCCTACCGCCTCGCCGTCCACCTCCAGCTCCAGACTCGTCGCCTGTGATTGCGGGGGAGTAAAAAGATGGACTTGGACGAAGCGGGCATCCCGTTCGAAGCGGAGAAAACACACGGCGGAGTTTTCGACCCGCCTGCATTGGGGAATTTCGTCCAGCAGCTTGGACCATCCCGGGCCGAGAATCTTGTCGTTGACCCCCATTAGGATCCGGGAAGGAATGTCCCCCGGCAATACTCCATGGCCGGCGGCGTCGCTGACGATCGTGGCGTGATCCGGCAGATAAGGCTGAATATTGGGTAATCCTTTCTTCCCTGTAAGGAGAGACCGGAATCGCTTCGGTCGTTCTTTTCGTCTCAGGCGCCTCAGGAAACGCTCGAACGGCACGAAGGGAAGACGGAGGAGGAAGATGGACATGATGACCAGTTCGCGGTAGGTCACCTCCGGAAGCGCAGCCGCCTTGCCACGAAAAAGGCGCGCCAAGCGGTGAAGACAGAAGGGGGCGGCCATCGCAAAGAGGCGGGGCGCTGAGAAATGAAGAACCATCAGGCGGTACTGGTTTTTCATGAGCAGGTAGGCCTTGCGTTTGGAGGCATGTGCAGTGGAAGCCGAAAACTTGTGGTAGACAATGGCCGAGGGTACGGTCATGACCTCGTAGACAGTGGCTTTCCAGACCTGCAGGCAGTAATCAAGATCCTCGTAATAGGCGAAGTATGATTCATCGAGCAGGCCGACCTGCTTCAGAACATCGCGCTTGATGGCCATGAGGCACCCCGTCACGCCAAGAACGCGCTCCGGAGTCTTGCGTTCCGGGTTGTAGGGACGACCGAAATCCCGGTCCCAACCGTAGCCCCACAGATTTAAATTGACTCCCGTGCTGTTCACGACGCCGGGGTCAAAATACATGAGGACGGTCCCGCCGAGTACCCCCGCTTCAGGCCGGTCTTCTCCGCATTCCACCAGCCGCCGGATGCAGTCGGGCTCGATCCGTGTATCGTTGTTGAGAAGGACAACGTAATCCGCCTCGTGCGCGAGGGCGTACCGGATGCCGACATTGTTGCCGGCGCTGAACCCCATGTTCCTGTCGTTGACAAGGAGGATCACGGAGGGGAATTTCTCTCTCACGTAGTCGGCGCTTCCGTCGGCCGAGGCGTTGTCGACCATGATGACGTGCATTTCCAGGTAGTCCGATGCCAAGAGGCTCCCGAGGCACTCGTCGAGGTGACGAAGACCGTTCCAGTTGAGCACGATGACGAAAACCTTCGGACCCGCCATTCTCAAGTATTCCTTCCGGTACCGCCCCCGCTCTTCGAGCCGATTAAGGCGTAGTCCCTCGGCCCAAAAAGAAGGGAGTCGAGCCGGCTTCCCGAGGCGGAGCCTTTCAGATGCTCTTCTTCCGGGAAGGGGTTGACCTCGAGGATCGACACCTTTGAGAAACCGGCTTGACGGGCTAGAAACTCAGCCAGTGCGGAAGGCAGGGGCCTTACGTGCGTGGGGTCGAGGTAGAAAGCGCTGGCTCCGACAATGAGGTTTGAGGGATTCGGGGTTTCAAGAATCATGAGGCCGTCTTTCGCCAGGATTCGACGGATCTGTTCGAGAAATTCGATCTGCTGGGACAGCGCCAGGTGTTCGATCAGGTGAAAAGCAGTGACGGCTCCGAAAGCATTGGAAGGCAGCGAAGCCAGCGAGGCAGGCGCTTTTCCCCGCTCACAATCCACGCCGAGCTCTCTGCAGCGTAAGACAGCAGATTCCGAGGCGTCCATGCCGCTGCATTCCAGGCTGTTTTCCCGGAGGAGAGACAGCCACTCGCCCCGACCACACCCGATGTCGAGAACGGGCCTGCCCGGGACTCCGGCGCCCGATTCCTCAATATAAGGCAGATAGATGGAAAGCCGCTTTCTGACACCTTCAAAATCTCCCCGGAACACAGCCTGGTGGGATTCGTAGAATTCTTCCGTGAGGGCCGGCCCCTCCAGGGCTTTTCGCTGGAGAGCCACTTCTTCCTGCAGAGCGGAAATCGCCGCAAGACCCTTGTCGCGCCATTCCGCCTCTACCCTTTGAAGGTCCGCATAAACGCCGCTGCGCTGGCGCTCAAGGTTATCCTTCAGGTCTCGAATAACGTCCGCTTCCCGCTGGGTCCAGTCCTGTTCGAGACGGCGGACATCGGAGGTGATGCCGTTCAACTCTTTCAGAAGTGCCGCCTTGACGCCGTCAACCGTTTTCGCCAGTTCCTCCCGAGTCGCGGCCGTCCGGGAAAGCGCCTTCATGGCCTGCTCTCCATCGTTAAGCCGTGCGCCGAGGGTCTCCACGGAAGCGGCGATAAGCTCTTTTTCTGCCGCAAGGTCCCTTTTGAGGGCATCCAGACGGTTTCCCGACCGTGTCCTTTCATCCTTCAGGCGTGCGGCCAGAACCTCTACGGCCTGGGAGAAATCATCGCGGTCCCGCTCGAGGGTTTCAACATGTTCCCGGCGGACCCGCTCGATGGTTTCCCTGGCCCCTTCGAGATCCCGGGAAAGCGATTCGTTGAGCGACTGGATTCTCTCTTCCATCCCCTTCTGCAAGGTCACAATCGCTTCCCGATTTTCCCCCAACATGCCCGTCAGCCGGGAGACTGCTTCGGCGCCGCGCTCAATCTCTGCGAGACGACGCCGGATTTCAGCGGCGGAGTTCTCATCTGCTATGCGCCGGACCTCTTCGAGAAGCGCGTTGTGATGAGTCTCGACCCTCGTAAACAGAGACATACCGTATGCCTGGAAGCGATCCAGATCGGACTTGACTTTGCCCGGCCGCAAAAAGGCCGTTACCCAGGCGGCTAACTGTCCGAGGACCGGGATTCGAAGAACCGCGAGTAGGGGGATCCGAATGGTCAAACCGTGAATTTTCTTCTTCAGCCGGCGTCCCTCTTTCGAGTAACGAAGGCGGGCCACGATTTCAGTTTTGCTCAGGCGGCCTTCCCGGAGCGAACCAAGATAGTAATGAAACCCTTCGGTGTCGGGCGGCCTGTTAAGAATCGCTTGAAAACAGGCGGTAATAAACCGCTCGTCATGAAAGCGCGCCAGATCATGTAAAGCGAAATTTCCAGCCGAGGGGATATTTTCGGGTTGGAGGGCCAAGGGAGGCGGCAAGTGAACGCCGGATGCCGGTGCCTGCGCAGCGGGGGCTTCCTTTGGACTTGAGGCGGCTTCTTCCGCTTGGGCCAGCCGCTCCAGAATGCCGGACTCTTCCCGCCATCGTGCGAGCAGTTCCTCTATACTCTTTCCCGGCGGAAGCTGGTTCAAAAGAGGCCTCCATTCTTTGGCGGTGCATTCAAACTGCGATCGGGGGGATGGTCGAGCATCAACGAGCCGGACACGGGTAGCAACGCGACCCCCACGGATTGGGCCCCCGGCGCTGGGACGACCTCGAAGCCGATGACGCGGTCCCACCAATCGTAATTGCATTCAAGGTGCGTGTCCAAGGTGTGTACGGCGGCGGTGACGGTGTAGCGGCCCGGACCGAGCTGGAGCTGCGTCTCGAACCGGATTGCGGCGCTTTCGCCCTCGGCGAGATCCGGCCCCGATATCCCAAGATGATATGTATTGGTCCCGAACACGTCGTTTCCCTTCACATCCCGGATGAGAAACCCGACCGTGGGAAAGGGAAGGGCCTTGCGGGCCCGGATTCGGACCCGGATCGCGGCTGTTTCTCCCGAAAGAAAGGCCCGGGCGGGATGCGTATCGCCGTCGAGAAGCTGGATCTCTTCGATTCGGATCTCCTGGCTTCCCGACCGCGTGGTGGGACGCCCCTGTTCGTTCTCGATCTTCAGAATGGCTTGGCCGGCTTCCTTTTTGGCGATGAGGGCGTTGTAGTGCTCAAGGACCTCGTCGGCCGGACCGGCGGCCTGTGTCTCTCCCCGGTCCAGGAGAACGGCGCGATCGCACAGGGACTTGACCGAACCCGGATCGTGGGAAACGAAGAGGATCGTCGTCCCCGCTTTTTTGAACCGCCTCAGCCGGTCGAAGCACTTGTGCTGGAAATAGATGTCGCCAACGGCGAGCGCCTCGTCTACGATGAGCACCTCGGGCCGGACGGCCGTGGCCGAACTGAAGGCGAGGCGGACGTGCATGCCGGAGGAATACGTCCTGACGGGTTGATCGAAATAGTCGCCGATCTCGGCGAAGGCTTCCACTTCCGGAAGCGACGCCTCGATCTCGGCCGGGCTCAACCCCATGAGGCGGGCGGCCATGCGGGCGTTCTGGCGCCCCGTGAAGTCCGGGTGAAAGCCGAGTCCCAGCTCCAGCAGGGCCGAAGTCCTGCCCTTGATTTCGTAGGCCCCCTCTGAAGGCTGGGTGACGCCCGCCAGGATCTTCAGGAGCGTGGATTTACCCGACCCGTTCTGCCCGATGACGCCCACGCATTCGCCCGCTTCGGCTTCGATGTCCAGATGCCGCAGAACCCACCGGGCTTGATGGCGCACAACGCGGTCTGCGGTCAGCCATTCAAGCAGGCGGTGAGACGGGTGGCGGTAGCGCTTGTACATCTTTCCGAGGTTCGCCGCTTTCAGGACCGGGGTCATAGCTGGTCCACCATTTCGCCGGACAGGCGGCGGAAGCCGGTATATCCCAACACGAGGCAGACCAGCGTCAGGATGGCAAGCGGCCACAAAGAGCTCCAATCGGGCCATGCATGGGTCAGGACGATGTCCTGGTATCCCTTGAAAACGGCGTAAAGCGGGTTGATTGTGAGCAGGAATCTCAGCCGTTCAGGGACCGCAGCGGCCGGATAGACGATGGGCGTGAGCCAGAACCAGAACTGCAGGATCACCTCCAGGGAATGCCCCACGTCCCGGAAGAAGACGTTGATCGTTCCGAGGAATGTTCCCAGTCCCATGGCGAGTCCGAGCTGCAGCACGAGAAGCGGCAGGA
>JARRNO010000034.1:0-20381 GCA_037384885.1 Acidobacteriota bacterium | reverse complement strand
AAGCCATTCGCCGCTTCGCACTGAAAGACAGGCGCTCGCTGGTGGTTGCGGGGACGCACGGTAAAACAACGACCACAGCCCTGTGCGGATATCTTCTGAACAAGGCGGCTATGCGCCCGAACATGATTGTGGGTGGCATTGCCAGGGATTTCGACGCCTCCTTCCTCTGGGGGGGCGGTTCCTGGACCGTTCTGGAAGGGGATGAGTACGAAACGGCTTTTTTTGACCATTCCCCAAAATTTCTCCATTACGAACCCTCGATTCTCATTCTGAACAACCTCGAAACCGACCACCTCGACAATTTCAGCGGGTTGCCGGATTTGGAGAGGGCGTTCAGGCGGCTCCTTGAGGAAATCCGGCCCGGCGGTCTTATGCTGGCTGGGATCGAATCGGACAGCGTCAGGGGCTTGGCTCAGGAATATGGCGGAAAAATGCTGAGTTTCGGTCTGGCAGGGAACGAATACTATACCGCCCGCCATATTACCTTCTCGCGGGGCGGCACGCGGTTCACTCTGCATCGCGGCGGCGCCAAGATCGGAGAGTTTAAAAGCCCTCTCTACGGGGCGCACAATCTCCGCAACGCCGTTGCCGCGTTGGCCGCCTGCCTGGAAGCCGGCGCGAGGGCGGCGGATCTGGCCGCCGCTCTTCCTGGATTCTCGGGCGTAAAGCGGAGACAGGAGCGGGTTGCTGAGGTTCGTGGTATCACGGTCGTGGACGATTTCGCCCACCATCCCACGGCCGTGGCTGAGACGCTGAAGGCGCTCAGGCAGCAATATGGTCCGGAACGCGTCGTCGCGTGTTTCGAACCCCGGTCTTACACCTGCCGGACCCGGCAACATCAGGAGGTGCTCCCTTCGGCGTTCAGCGGAGCGGATACGGTACTCACCGGCCCATTAAAGAGGTTGGCCGGCGATCCGCCGCAAGGACATCTGGATCTGGAGAAGTTCGCCGACGACCTCAAACGAAACGGAAAACAGGCGGAAACTTTCCAAAATTACGATGACTACCTGCCCTGGCTGGAGCAGCGGGTTCGGCGGGGCGACCTCGTTGTCTTTTTCTCTTCGGGGAGTTTCGGTGATCTGCCGGCCAGATTCTCGGAGCGATTGACTGCCGGGAGGCTGTGCGGGGAATCGGGCATGGTAAAATAAGGACAACGGCGTTTCTTTTGTGGGCTGGCGGTGGAGTGACAACGGATGGACGTTCAGTGCGCCAACTGTTCCGCAAAATTCCAGGTGACCCGCGACCAGGTCTTCATGACGTGTCCCTTCTGCGATTCGACCCTTTACCTGGATCGGGCCCGAACCTTCCGTCACTTTGTCTATCCCCCGGAAGTGCCCGCAGCCCGGGTCCCCATTCTCCTGGAGGAGGCGCTGAGGCGGGGAGAGAGGCCTGTTATGCCGGTGGAGGGCGTTGAGAAGCAACTGCTGCCTTTCTGGGGGGTCAAGGAAGGCGGACCTCCCCGGCCTGTTCCCGCCTTTTCTCCCGTGCCGCCGGTCCTGAAGAGTTACACATTCCCCACTTCTGAAACGAACCTGGACAATCCAGACGCCGCCAAGGAATTCAACAGGGTGCCCTGCGCGGAAGCAGCCTCCGCTCATTGGGACAACGAAAACTCGAGGCCGGAGGCTTTCAGTCTTTATATGTCGCCCTTTTACAAGGCCCGTTACGGGGCAGGGGCCAGTCAATACGCGGCCTGGATCGATGCCGTGGGCGGCCGCGTTTACCTGGAGGATCCCCCTCCTCCGATAACGGGAGCGATCAGCAAGAGAAGTTTCTGGCTTTTGACAGGGCTATTTGTCGCCTTCTTTTTGGAAGGGCTCCTGGTTCCCCACTTCGGCTGGGGACTTCTGGGAGCCGTAGTTGTCGTGGGTGCGACGTATCCTTTTCTTAAGAACATTTTCACGGGAGGAAGAGCATGAGTTCGCCCCGGGCCCTGGCCTGTCCGACGTGCGGCGGAACCGTTTCGCCGCCGCTCGGCTCCCGCAAGACGTCCTGCGGGTTCTGCGGAAAGAAGCTCTACTATTCGGGCCCGGACTTCGTCCCCAGGTTTTACGTCGAACCGGGCGAACTGGAAGAGACCATCCGGAGAAACTGTGCGGCGCTTTTCAAGAGCCGCATGACGCCCCGTGATATGAACCGCCGAAGCCGGCTGGTGTCACGTGAGCGCCTGTTCGTTCCTTTCTATCTGATCACTGGAAAACGCGGCGGAGTGATGCAGACCGGACGCGAGAGGGTAGTGAGAAAACCTCCGTCCTGGGATACGAGAATCGATCAGACGGCGTTTGGGACGGGAATGGTTTTGCCGAGCCGGTCCATCCGCCCCGAAGTGACCGTGGAAGAAGACAGCCGTGTCACGCTGGGAGATTTCCAGTATCTGTACCCGGCCGCAGTGATGGAAGAATGGAATTTTTCTGATGTGGAGCTTCGAAGCGTGGTGTCCAAACATCTCGAACGGGTCCATCCGGTCCGCATGTCCGCATTGATCAAACAGGGCGAGCTGCTGGATGCGAATCTCCCTGTGGAACAGATCCTGGCCAAGGGGGTCGCTTCCGTTGCCTCGACCTCTGGGGAGATCAAGGTCCTGGACCACCACGTGGCCGTCGTTTACGTTCCGCTTGTCCGGTTGACCTTCCAGTACTCAGAGCACATTTTCCACCTGGTGGCCGAAGAGCTGGAGGGGAACGTCTTGAGCGGCAGGCTCCCGTTTCGTCGAGATTGGGGATTTCTCCTCGGTTTCCCCCTGGTAGCGGTGCTCGGTTTCCTGGTGGGCCAAAGCCTGCAGGGATTTCACACCCAGGCCGTGCAGGGGACCTTCCATATGAAGGAAGCCGGGCAGGTCTTGGGCGTGATCGCCCTGTTCTGGGCGATCCTGGCCGGCCTGGGACTGCAGGCGGCCTGGTATTTTATTCGAACGCCCTTTATCGTGCGCGTCAGCCCCGGCGGAGCCCGTATCGAAGAAGCGGGCGCTTCGCCAAAGAACCCTTTCACGCCCGTCAACAAATTCATCTGGGACGTGCTGAAGGGCCTGTTCTCCGGTACCAGACGGAGGTCTTTCTGATGCCGCTCCTGATCCCGCTGACTTGCCCCAGGTGCGGGTCGGACCTGGCCGGCGGAGCGGGCGCCCGGATTTTCCTTTGCACGAAATGCCTTCGCGCCCAATTTATGGAAAGGCCGGAAGTCTCCTATCCTGTTGTGTTCATTCAATCCGTGCTCGCCCAGGGCGAGAGCCTTCTGTACGTTCCTTTCTGGCGAGTGTCGGGTAAGGCTTCGCTGAACTGTCCGGATCACAAAAAGGCGGAACGCTACAAGTCAGTAAAGGCTCTTGGTCCCCTGATGGTGCCTGCCTACTGGAGCCCCAGGGCGGACTACTACGAAGACTTCGCCCTTCGTTATGCCCGCGAGCCAGACAAGCTGATTCCGGGTCCGGAGGCCGGCGGGACGATCCTGGACGGGGTCAGAGCCCCGGCGACACTCCCGGAGATTGCACGTTTGACGTGGCTAGCCTATTTGGATCGCTTTGCCGATGTAACAGGAGTCCGCCTTACTTTCAAGGTGGAATCAACGGCCTATGCCTGCGTCCCTTTTTTCCGCGAGGGCCGCGGGTATGTGGAGGGGATTTTCGGGACATCCATTCCCGGCTCCTTCCTCGTAGAAGAGTCGCCCGTCCCGTCGTTGTCTACCAAGCTTCCATGACCCCTTTTCCGAAGAGTGATGGACCCCCTTCAGAGCCGTTTCAACAGTCCGCTGCCCGGACGTTTGTCAACTTCCATGAACGGAAAGACCCTTCCCATCAGCCTCTCCGTTTCGTTCCGCCCTCCCATCCAAAATCCGGGACTGCCAGGCGGCGACCATGCCGATTTTGGCCTGCAGAGCTCGTATTTAGTGTGGAACCCTGCAGCCCATACAAGATATGGGCAGGTACGGGGGGGCTTTCTGGCCTTCGGCCGGCGCCGGGGCTCTGAATCCCCGCCAGTCAACACGTCCTGCTATGTTACACTGTAAAAAAGGAGCATCATTTCATGGTCGAAGGCTTCTATTCCATCCACTCCTTGCCGGGCCGCGCGAAATGTCCGGGAGAACCAAGCGGTCCGGAAATGGTCCCCTCCGCATGCCCGGGCGGACAGACTCTCCGTACCTCCAAAAGTGAAAGAGATGAAGGCCAAGCGGACACCCGCCGCTGACACACGCCTTGCCACTCCAGATGCCGCCTCCCGGTGGGCCGCGATCAGGGGCGTGGGACCGGCGCGCGCTCGAGCGCTTGAAGAAGCAGGGTTCCGTTTCCCGCAGGATCTCCTCTGGTGGCTGCCCTTCCGCTACGAAGACCGCCGCCATCCAGTGCCAGTCAGGGACGTCCGGCCGGAACAGTGGGTTCTCGTCCGGGGAAAGATACTGGCCCTGACCAGCCGCCGGGCCAGAAAGAGCGGGCTCTGGGTTGTAGAGGCCATCGTCAGCGACGGGTCGGCCAACATCCATGTGATCTGGTTCAACCAGCCCTGGCTTGCCAGATCCCTTGCCAAGGGTGCGGAGCTCTTTTTGTACGGAAAGGCGGCGCACTATCCCACGCGGGCAGGACTTCGCCTGCAACTGGATAATCCTGCGATCGAAACGCTCCACGGAGACGAGAAGGGAACGGTGCACGTGGATCGCATCATCCCTGTTTACCGGAAGGTAGCCGGCATGGCAAGCCGGCAGCTGCGGGATCTTCAGTACCGGATCCTTCAACGGGAACAGGTGGAGGACGGCTTACCCGGTGAAATGCTGAGGGCTGAAAAACTCCCGGCTCTCGGGGCGGCATTCCGCAGGTGCCATTTTCCCGAAGACGATGCGGATATGGGGCTTCTCCAAGAGAAGCGCACCCCGGCTCATATCAGGCTCATCTTTGAGGAGCTTCTCGCGGTTCAGTGCGTGCTGCAGGAAGACAGAACCCTCCGCGTTCAGTCCAAGGGAGTGCAAATTCCAGAGAGTCCGGCCGCCGGACAACTGCTGCGGCGGGTTCTCCCGTTTCGCCTGACCGGGGCCCAGCGGCGGGTGCTCAGGGAAATCGCCTCGGATTTCGCGGCCGAGGCACCCATGTACCGGCTCCTGCAGGGAGACGTGGGGAGCGGGAAGACCGTTGTGGCCTTTCTAGCCATGATCTGGGCCGCGCACGCCGGATTTCAGTCGGCTTTCATGGCCCCCACGGAAGTGCTTGCCCGTCAGCAGGCGGAAAAGCTCAGAGCCATGGTGGCTGACGAGCGAATGCAGGTCGGGCTGCTGACCTCTTCGGTTAAAGGACGTGAGCGCCAGGCGACTCTCGCGGCCCTGGAGGCGGGAGAGCTTCGCCTGGTCGTTGGGACACACAGCCTCTTCCAGGAATCGGTGACCTATCGGAACCTAGGTTTTGTCGTGATCGACGAGCAGCACCGTTTTGGGGTGGAGCAACGGGCAAGGCTGGCGGCGAAGGGGGCGGCGCCGAATGTGCTCGTCATGACAGCGACTCCCATTCCAAGAAGCCTCTCGCTGACTCTCTACGGCAACCTTGATCTGTCCGTTCTCGAGGAAAAACCTCCGGGGCGGCACACGGTTGTCACGGCGGTTCGAGGCGAATCATCGCGGCACAGGGTGGAAAAGTTCCTCCGAGAGCAGATGGACGCCGGAGGACAGGTGTTTGTCGTGTTTCCGGCTGTCGAGGAGTCGGAGGCGACCGACACCAAGGCGGCCGTGGATGCGTTTGAGAGACTCAGGCAGGGAGCCTTCCGGGGCTATAACCTTTCCCTCCTCCACGGTAAAATGAACAGCCGGGACAAGGCCTTCGCGATGAAGTTGCTTCGGAGCGGGGTGACACAGATGCTCGTAGCCACCACGGTGGTGGAAGTCGGCGTGGATCTTCCTGAAGCTTCCGTCATGGTTGTGGAACAGGCGGAGCGCTTTGGGCTTGCACAGCTTCACCAGCTTCGAGGGCGCGTCGGAAGGCGCGAGCGTGAGGGATATTGCATCCTCTTTTGCTCAGAAGGCGCCTCGGCGGCTTCCGTAGAGCGGCTTCAGATACTCGAAAGGACCGCCGACGGTTTTGTCATCGCCGAAGAGGATCTGAAACTCAGAGGAGCGGGAGATCCCGGCGGAGTCAGGCAGTGGGGTGCGGAAGGCTTCCGGGTCGCCAATCCGGCCCGGGACCTCGCCTATCTCGAGAAGGCACGCTCGTGGGCGCTGAAATTGAATAACGGGAGTTATGCGTGGAAAGAGAACGAGAAAAGAAGGTACCGGGACTGGATCGATTCCTGGAAGCTGCGTTTAGGGTCCTGGACTCGAATCGGGTAAGGTGGCCTCTGGCCCTCGCGGTGGGCGTTTTCCTCTGGGCGATGTCTCTACCGCCCTATGGGTGGGGAATACTTGGGGTCTTCGCCTTTATCCCGATCCTCTATGTCCTTCCCGACGTAAGGCCCGTGCGCGCCGCGCTCTGGGGGTGGGCAGGCGGAACGGCGTGGCAGCTTGCAACACTCTGGTGGCTCGTGCCGACAATTGTGCGTTACGGGAGCATCAATATCTTCGTGGCTTGCCTCTTGATTCTCCTTCTTTGCATGCTCCTTGGGCTTTACATGGCCGGGTTCCTCTGGACGCTCTCTTTCCTGGTTTACCGCGGGCTGGGGGACTACGCCCTCCTCATGGCTCCCTTCGCCTGGGTGTTATGGGAGTGGCTTCAGGGCCACCTGTTTACGGGTTTTCCCTGGTGGGGGCCCGGCTACGCCTTGAGCCTGTACACGCCGCTACTCCAGGACGCCCGGTTATTCGGAATTCTCGGGCTTTCGTTCCTGGCAGTTTTGCTTGCGACGGCGGTGGCCATGTGGCTGAGAAACCGGAGGAGCCCTTTGATGATCCGGCTGCTTCCGCTCACGCTGATCCTTTTCGCCGCGGCCTTTTTCTGGGGCTACCGCTGGGAGAAGGGACCGGTGGATAGCGGTCCGGCCTACCGGGTCGGATACCTGCAGCCGAATATCTCTCAAGATGAGAAGTGGAACCGGGCTTCGGCCAAGAAAATCATGCAAAGACTCCTGCTTCTTTCCAGAGTCTTTCACGATTACAGGCTTAAGCTCCTAGTCTGGCCCGAATCGTGCACTCCTTTTTCGTGGGACGAGGATCCGGCCTTCAAGACCCTTGTTGGAAACCTGTCACATACGATTGACGCCCCCATTCTTCTGGGGACGGAATTGAAAAAGGGCGACCGTTACCAGAACGGAGCAGTTGTGGTGCTGCCCGACGGTTCCGAAGGTGGCCGATACGCCAAGACGCATCTTGTCCCCTTTGGAGAGTACGTTCCGCTGAGAAAGCTTTTCTTTTTCGCCAAACCCATCGTGCAAGAGGTCGGCGATTTCGAGCCGGGCCATTCCCTTGAACCCTTGAAGATCCGAAACGGCGCCCACCTTCTCGTCAATATCAGCAACGACGCTTGGTACGACGGTACCCCCGGGCCCATCCAGCACTTCTTGATCGAGCGCGTCCGGGCCGTCGAGACCGGCCGATATCTCGTGCGGAGCGCCAACGGGGGGATCTCCGGCGTTGTGGACCCTCACGGCAGCCTGGTGATGTCGACGCCGCAAGGAGAAGCCGCTTCGTTCTGGGGAGAAGCTCATCTTCGAACCCAGACCACCCTCTTCACCAAGATCGGGGACTGGTGGCTTTTCATTCCACTGCTGCTGGTGCTGTTCGCTGCCACTCTGGGAGGACGCCCCTTCATACGGAAATGAAATGGCGCAGAAAGGGAGACGACTGGTTCGAATTGCTCTGAGTGTCCTGGTCTGGGCGGTCATTGCGTTGGCCGTGTTGCAGTCGGGAGCCACGTCGGCGCTGAACCTTTCCGTACGCAGGATCTTTGGCGTCGATGGGCATTTCCGGGTGAAACTGCTCCGCCTGGAAGTCGTCTCCCGTGGCGGATCCGGTCTCTACAAGGGGATTCACGTATCCTGGAAGCGCGCCTCCTTCCAGTGGCCGGGAAAACTGAACGTTCAGGAATTTGACGTCGGCAGGTCATCGGCGCCATTTGCCCGGGTTGAAGGACTCCGTTACATGGGAACTGGAGAGGATGGTCGTCTGACGGTGGCCCGCTGTTCTCTCTACCCGGCCCGTTGGAAGGAGATCGGAGCGTTCAAGTCCGGCAGGCGGCGCAAGCCGCCGTCCCCGCCCGACCTTGCGCCGCTTCTCAAGCGCACAATACTTATCGAAACCCTCGACATAGAGCTTCCCGGAAGCCGCATGAAGGGACAGCTGCTTCTGCTGAACTCCTCGGGGAATCATGGAGCCCCGTTCCGGATCGACCTTCACGAAACGGTTGGCCAAGGCTCGCAGCTGCGCTCGTTCCTGGCTGAAGGAAAAATCCGCGCGCAGGACGCCTGGTGCGACGTTCGGATGGAAGGACGGGCTGGACGGGCGAGAGGTCATTTCGAATGGAAAGGTTCCGGGTGGGTCTTGGAAGGCCAGGCAGATTTCGAAGCCGGAAGCCAGTGGGCTATAACGGGTTGGGGACGCCTTCCGGGAGTGCAGTCAATCCTGTTGCAGAATTTGAAACAAGGTAGAAGGGCGGGAGGAATTATCACGGAGGTCCACGTAGACGAATACGGAGCCGTCAAGAGAGCTGCTGCAGAAACCATGGGAGGGGGCCTGTCCCTTCCCTTTATAGTTAAGAAGAGCGGATGGCAATTGTCGGATACGGAAGTGTCATTAAGATATGGCGTGCAAGCACCAAATGGCGGGTATGAGAACCAGTGCGGAAATGTGAATATCTCTGGAAATCTGCACAAGATCGAAGCGGGCTCAAGATCGTCCGATACTGTGAACGTAAACTTGGAGCTTCAAGAGAAGGGGGATTTCCTTGCGACTATA
Organism: Acidobacteriota bacterium; assembly: GCA_037384885.1. Lineage (GTDB taxonomy): Bacteria > Acidobacteriota > UBA4820 > UBA4820 > DSQY01 > JARRNO01. The sequence goes on along the minus strand of JARRNO010000034.1, from coordinate 11,528 downwards.
AATGTGGCGTCTCGACGGTCGGGGGCAGTTCAGAATTTAGTCGATGGCCTGGCGCAAGGGAGGGTTGAAAATGGCTCGTTCACCTTCTCGGGAATGGTTGAATCCAGGTTCCTTTCCGGTTTCGCAGCCGGCCGCATCGCCGAAAGATCGGGGAAGGTCCGGGTCAAGGCGGGTGGAATGGGGGGAAGGCTGTCGGCAGCGTGCAGTTGGGATTCGGAGCAATGGCGCTTAAAGGGTACAGGCCGGTGGAAGAGAAAGGGCAGCAGGGCGATTCCCTTGCCTGAAGGGACGTGGAACCTGGTTTTTCAGGCTTCTGGGAAGGGGGGGCGGCCCGAGAAGGCTGTTCTGAACTTCGGTGAACTGCGGGGCCAAGGGCTTGTTCAAATCAGTCTAAAGGACGGCGCCGTTCATGGCCGCTGGCAGATCCCCCGCATAGAGGGAGGAGGGTTGTGGGCCTCGGATTTCGCGGGGAGCTGGGACATGGAATTGCCCGATGGAACATGGACGGTTGCGAGAGCGAGCGGCCGCCTCACACTCCGCGAAGCCCGTTTCGGCCAGGTGGTGGTGGGAGATATTTCGGCCCCCTTTCAATGTTCGAAGGGGAGGCTGCGGAGCAAGGTCTCCTTCCAGGTTCCGCACTATGACGGTTCAGGTGGGTTTTCGCTGAACACACTGCTTTCCAATCTCAAAGGCGTGGCGCTGCATGATGCATTCTTGAATCTGAGCCGCCCTGCCGTAAAGATTTCGGGACTTTCGCTCATGGCGGTAAATTCCGCGCGGGGCGGCTTCAGCATGCAAGCCTCCAAGGCATCGGTGGAAGGAATAACGGCCGGTGACCTCACGGGCTGGATCGGCAAGTCAGAGGGGAGCGAGCTCGCCGCCAGGCTTGCGGGATATTCGTGCGGCGGAAGTTTCGACGCCGATCTTGCACAGCGCGGACCGGATTGGCGGGTGCTTATGGGTGGAAAGGGAATCGACATTCAAGAGGCTTTGTCGGCGGTGCCAGCGGGCGACCGGCCCTTAGGAGTCAAAGCCGGGAAAGGATCCTTTCAACTCAGCCTGAAAGTGGATGGGGGCTCTGTTTCCGGCAAGGGAACCGCGGAGCTGGAGGACGCCACCTTCGAGCTGCCGGATGACAGACACCTCGTGAGAACGTGCTCGGGAAAATTTTCCATGGCTTGGGATAAGGGTGTCTTCGAGGCGAAGTCGCAGGGGCTGACGTTTGAAAAGGGAAGCGTTTCGGCCCGCGTCGAACTCGCCGGCGATGCCAGGGGCGGGCGCCTGAATTTTTCAATTCCCGATGAGAAGGCTTCTGCGGTCCAGTACGCGTTTTTCGATTTTCTCCCGGAATACTTTGGCTATGGAAAGCTGGGCGGCCGGGCGGCACTTTCGGGGGTGATGACCTGGGGAGATCGTGGGGATTCACTCTCATTGGAAGCGGATTTCAGGGAGGCCTCTTTTGTCTCGGAGGACGGCGCACTGGATATCCAGGGGTTGAACGGCGCGGTTCCGCTCGTGCTCCGGCTGAAAGGGCAGGCGGAAGGTGTCCAGGGATTCAGCGCACCCAAAAGTGCTGAAGAGTTCGACCGTATTTTCAAGAACTTGAACGGCGTCGCAAGCGGAAAAGTGCTCAGCGCACGCCGGATTCTCTTCAGCGTCTATGACCTGGAGAAGCCGGTCTGTTCAGTTCATACGGCCCATGGAACAACGGTCCTGGTTCTGAAAGGAGGGGCGCTTTTCGACGGTGAAACAAGGGGACGGCTCCGGTTGAGTGCTTCCACGGGAGGGATGCAGTATTCGGGACAGATCCTTGTCCATCATGCCAGCCTCAGGAAATTCTGCAGCGAATCGGGTAACCTGACGGGGTTTCTTTCGGGCGCGGCGGATGCCTCGGTGACATTTTCAGGAGACCGGGTAGGTCTGGCGGGACTTAAGGCCTTGGCCCGCATTGCGGTTGATCCCCTGGGCGGCGAGCCGATGGTCATCGGCCGTGATTTTCTCGTCAAGGTCGGGGGGCAGAAGATGCGGACGCTCTTCCCGTCAAGGCTCATCAATTACGACAAAGCAGCCCTGATATGCGGAATCGACAACGGGAGCCTCACCATCTATGACCTGGAACTCTATCATCGCGCCAATCCATTGAAGGCATTGCTTCGAAAGGACATATCATTCAATCTGAAAATCCCCCCCAACAGCAGCATCAGCATTTTTCAGTTGCTCGACGATATCAAGGCGCTTCAATCGAAGGCGGCCAGAGTGGAACAAAAGATCTCCCCCGCAGGTTCTCCTTAATCGGTATGGTCGCCGGCGGAGATCGCGGTAAGGAGAGCGAGAAATGGAAGAGAAGGTTCGGGCAGACAGGATATTCGATGTTTTGAGGCGGACTTATCCCGATGCCGGCTGCGCGCTTCATTTCACGAACGCCTATGAGCTTCTGGTGGCAACCGTTCTCTCCGCACAGTGCACGGATGAACGCGTCAACAAGGTGACGCCGGGCCTTTTCGGGCGATGCCCCTCTCCGCGTGAAATGGCGGAAATAGACGAGTGGGAACTCCAGGATCTTATCCGGTCCACCGGCTTTTTCCGACACAAGGCCGGGAATCTGAAACGGGCCTGCGCCATGATCCAGTCGGAATACAATGGAAAGGTCCCTGATGAGATGGCTGCCCTCCTGAGACTTCCGGGCGTAGCCAGGAAAACAGCCAACGTGATTTTGGGCAACGTTTTCGGCAAGGCTGTAGGCGTCGTGGTGGACACGCACGTCAAGCGTCTGGCGGGGCGAATGGGACTCAGCCATGAAAAGACGCCCGAGAAAATCGAAAAGGATTTGATGGACCTGTATCCAAGAAATCGCTGGACGCTGCTCTCCCACCTGCTCATTGTGCACGGGCGGAGGGTTTGTTCCGCTCGCGCTCCCTCTTGCCTGGACTGCCCCGTTGAGGATGTCTGCCCAAAGTCCGGCGTGGCGGGAATCGGGGGGAAAACCAACGCGGCAGGCAGCCGGACATGAACCAGGAAGGTAACCCATGAATGGAAAGATCTATCCCGACATTTGCGGCACCATAGGCGATACGCCTCTCGTTCGGCTGAACCGCATGGTGACCGCAGACATGGCGGAAGTCTGCGTAAAGCTCGAGTCCTTTAACCCAGCAGCGAGCGTGAAGGACCGCATCGCACTCTCCATGATAGAAGCCGCCGAGAAGTCAGGCGATCTGAAGGCCGGAGGGCAGATCGTCGAACCCACCTCCGGAAATACGGGTATCGGCCTGGCAATGGTGGCCGCGCGAAAGGGCTACGAATTGACGCTCGTCATGCCCGATTCCATGAGCCTCGAGAGACGGATGCTTCTGAAGGCCTACGGCGCACGCCTCATCCTTACCCCTGGAGAAAACGGCATGAAAGGTGCGATCGCCCGCGCAGAAGATCTGGTTCGCGAGAATCCGGAAGTATTCATGCCGTCCCAGTTTCAGAACAAGGCGAATCCGGCGGCCCACATGAGAACCACAGCCATCGAGATTCTGCGTGATACGGAGGGCAGCCTGGACGGGTTTGTTGCGGGCGTGGGAACCGGAGGGACAGTTACCGGTGTGGGAACGGTCCTGAAAGCCGTACTCGGTCCCCGGGTATCGGTTGTGGCCGTGGAGCCGCTTGAGTCCGCCGTCATGTCGGGCGGCGAGCCCGGCAAGCACAAAATCCAGGGCATCGGCCCGGGATTTTTGCCCGATGTGTTGAACCTGGACGTGGTGGACCGGGTCATGAAAGTGTCTCATGGGGAGGCGGTCGCCTGCGCTCGGCGGCTGGCGGGTGAGGAAGGAATTCTGGCGGGCATTTCTTCCGGTGCCGCGCTTCACGCCGCTTTAATCGTCGCGTCAGAGAGGGGCCCTGGAAAGCGGGTGGTGGTGATTCTTCCCGATACGGGAGAACGTTATCTTAGCTCCGGTCTGTTCCCATTCGACGACGAGCAGTAGCCCCGGATAAGGAGGAACGAAGAAAGAGCGGGCCGTAACAGGGGGGGCGGAAGCTGAGGATGTGGGCGCACTTACTTGCCTCGGGCCGGATCCTGCGAGTACAATAAACCTCCACCCCGCTCCAAACGGCGCGACCTGCGGGGCCTGATCCAAGGTAAGGGGCACATGGGAAAACGAATTTTGATCGTGGAGAGCGGCATCCCCTCGGTTCCATTCGCCGAGACGGTGCTCCTTCGCAGGGAGCATGACGTTGTGCGGGCAGGATCCGGCGCGGAGGCGTTGGAAGAGGTGGGAAAGATCGTTCCCGACCTGATCATCAGCGACCAGCAGCTGACCGACATGACCGCCGATCAACTCGCAAATCAGGTACGTGAGTTCCACAAGAACGGTTCCCTCTCGATTCTAGTGTTGGGAGGCGACCCCGACAAAGTGCCGCCGGGCGTCAACAAGGTCATGGCTAAGCCCGTTGACAGCAGGACGTTCAACGAAGTCTGCCGGCAACTTCTCAACATCGATGCCCGCAAGGAAGCGAGACTGCTCATTTACGTTCAGGTGCAGGGCTACCTTCAGTCAAACATGTTTCTCTGCAATTCCCTCAATCTCAGCGCATCCGGGATGTTGATCCTCACAGCCAAAAAGCTTCGAATCGGCGATACGGTCTCCATCCAGATTACGCTGCCCAGGGAACGAGAGAAAGTGAGGGTCAGCGGCTCGGTTGTGCGAGAGGCCGGCGAAGTGGAAAGCAGATTGAACGCCTACGGTGTCCGTTTCGAAGGCATCGAAGAAAAGGATCAGGTGCGTATCAGAGAGTTTGTCGCCCTGGCGCAACGGCGCCCCGTCGGTTCCTGAAAGAGGGAACGGATCCAGGGGCTGCTAGTCTTTAGTGGCTTATTATAAATTCCCGCTCATAAAGCAGGGGGCCGCGTTCTATCAAATAGGAGCCGCCTCAGGGGGACAGTATTTTCAGGGCATTTCGAAGCAGAGCTTCCAGGGGGCCGTCTGGGAGGGCTTCGCGGGCCTTTTGCAGTGCGCTTCTTGCCTGTGGGGCCTTGTAGCCCAAATTTTCCAGAGCCGTCAGTGCGTCGGCGTCCACGCTGCCCGGCGGAAGATGTCCCGCCCCGGCCGGGGCGGGGAAATCTGTGGTGATCTGGGGGAGTTTTTCTTTGAGTTCCAGGACGATCCGTTCGGCCGTCTTCCTTCCCACCCTGGGAATTGATGTCAAGCGGACTGCGTCCTGCGCCACGACGGTGGATATAAGGTCGGGAAGGGGGAGTCCTGACAGTACGGCGAGAGCAATCTGGCTGCCTACCCCTTGCACCGTCTTGAGGCGGCGAAACACTTCCCTTTCCTCACGAGTGCTGAATCCGAAGAGTTGTATGGCGTCCTGTCTGACTTCCGTGTGCACGAAGAGGTCCACTTCGTCTCCGATTTCTCCTCGGGCGGCGGAAATGGGAACGGAAAGGGCGTATCCTACTCCGCTGGCGTCAACAACCAGTTGATTGGGTTCCTTTTCAAGCAGTCGTCCTCGGATGCGTGCGATCATCCGTTTTCAGGCTCCCTTTGTAGGCGCGCGTCTGGCGGCACGGCGCCGGTTCAATCCACAAATGGCAAGGGCGAGCGCATCAGCTGCATCATTCGGTTGGGGAATCGCTTCCAGTCCAAGGATCATCTTGATCACCATCTGCATCTGGGCTTTATCCGCCATCCCGTATCCCGTCACAGCGGATTTAACCTCGGAGGGAGAAAACTCCAGTACCGCCAGTCCCTCTTGCATAGCCGCTACTATTGCCGCGCCCCGAACTTGGCCGAGTTTGAGCGCGCTCCGGGCATTCCTGGAGACGAACACGTCTTCAATAGCCATGGCCTGGGGTTTGTAGTGCGCGATAAGCGCGCCAAGCTCCCGATAAATTTTCAACAGCCGGTCCGGGTGGGGAGTAGACGTCTTGTTCCGGATCGCACCATAACCAAGCGCCGACAAGCGGTTCCCCTCTTCAAGAACCACGCCGTAACCCAGCGATACGGATCCGGTGTCCACGCCAAGGACAATCATCCGGCTTCAAAGGCCTCGATTTCCGAATCGTCGATATCAAAGTTGCACCAGACGTTCGCCACGTCGTCATTGTCTTCCAGGGCATCGAGCAGCTTGAGCAGCGTCCTGGCCTGATCGCCTTCAAGCTTCACGTTTGAAACGGGGGAGAAGACTGGTTTTGCGGACGCCAGGGGCAAGCCGCCCTTTTCGAGCGCCTCGGCGACATTGTTGAGCGATTCAAAGGCGGTCACGATGACGAAGTTTTCCTCGTCGGATTGGATATCCTCGGCGCCGGCGTCAATCGCCTGTTCAAAGACGGCCTCTTCTTCCAAGCCGTCCCTTGGAATGAGGATTTCGCCCTGCCGGTTGAAAATACGTGCGACACAGCCGGGAACGCCCAGGTTTCCGCCGTATTTGGAGAAAAGATGGCGGATTTCCCCGGTTGTCCGGTTGCGGTTGTCGGTCTGGGCTTCGACGAGGAGCGCCACACCCTGGGGGCCGAATCCCTCGTAGGTGACCTCTTCGATGGCTTCGCCGCCAAGTTCGCCCGTCCCCCTTTGGATGGCGCGCTTGATATTGTCGTTGGGCACATTAATCGCCTTGGCGGCCTGGATGGCGGACCGGAGCCTGGGATTTGCGTCCGGATCGCCGCCTCCAAGCTTTGCTGCGATAATAATTTCCTTGGCCAGCCGGGTGAACTGCTTCCCGCGCTTGGCGTCCTGGGCGCCTTTACGCGCCTTGATATTGGCCCATTTGCTGTGACCGGACATCAATCATCCTCCCTCGTTAGTCCCGGAGCGTCATCGTACCACAGTCCCATTCCCGGGAACGCCTTCGAAGGGGACGGCGGGCTGGATACGGGGCGGCTCTGCCTCCCGGCGCCGCCCGGCTGTGTTCGCTTCAGTCGCCGGATCGCGACGTGAGAACTTCCTTGAGCCGGAACATGTCCGACCCTTGCTCGACCATGCGGATTTTTGTCACCAGCGTTTCCGTATCGATCAGGTCGAAAAAGGGGATCGCACGAAGCGTGAAGTTGTCCTCCACGGATACCATGTGCCCGAATTTGCCTTCCAGGGCGAGACGGCTTGCGCCGTAGCCCAGCATCGATCCCAAAACCACGTCATAAGAGACGGGAGGCGCCGTCCGGGTTTCGTAGCCGACCTGCTTGGGGATGAACCGCTTCTCCCTGCCCGTACGCTCCTCGTAGGCGATGGAGGTGCGCTCGGCAAGCAGCTTGCAAAGCTCGACCTTTCCATAGTATGGATTCCCATGCTTGTCCACCTCGCGGGGTTTGAGACGATTGGGCAGTTTTTCAACCAATCCCTCAGCGATGCAGATAATTCCGGCGGGAGACCCGTTGGCCTCTGCCGCAATGGTTGCGTCGACGAAGCGGGCCGCAAGTTCGTTAGGGTCGAATTCCCTTTCGAAATCTTCGGCCGCCACCATCATCTGGGCCTGCGAAGCGATCCCCGTGGCGTAGGTGATCCACGCAGCCTTGCGCCCCATCAATTCCACGATAAAGGAATTCCCGGTGGCTTCTGCGTCGGATTTCAATGTGAGGAGGGATCTCTTGGCGGCATCGACGGCGGTCCAGAAGCCGAAGGTCCACGCGATGCCGTAATAGTCGTTGTCGATTGTCTTGGGAACGTGGATGGTGGGTACGCCCAAAAGGTGCATGTAGTTGGCGGTTTTCAAGGTATCGTCGCCGCCGAGGGTGATCAGTGCGTCGACGCCAAGATTGGCGAGAGCCCGAGCGATGGTATGAAGGCGTTTCGCCTTTTGGGGATCCTCGAGATCCCCGCGCGCCTTGATGGGTTTGCCGGGGTTGGAGCGGGATGTGCGGATAAAGACTCCCGGTTCGTTTCGAATTCGCGAGATCGTACGGTCGAACTCGACGTAATGCACCCCCGGTTTCATGTCATCGGGATGGGATTCCAGATTGGCAAACCCTTCGATCAATCCGACAGGGATGACGCCCCGGTCAAGAAATCCCAATGCGGCCGCGGAGATGACGGCGTTGGCCGCGGGAGCGGGCCCTCCCGAAAAGAGAATTCCGACCTTCTTGATTGCCGCGTGGTGCGAGGTCGCTTCCTGATTCATCACGTCTCCTAAAAAACCGGTTGCTTCACCTGAAGGGTCAAGGGGCAGGGGGCGTCACAGCGCCCCAGATTTTCAGTTCCCAACTCATATTATAGCGGAAACACGAGCAAAACCTCCAAGGTTGATGGCGGTTTGGTCTCATTTGACCGATCAAGAGACGTGTTTGACGCTTTGCAGCCCCCCGCACTATATTATGATGGCCCGTGGGGGCGAATTGGTTTCGACGGGTATGTTCGGGAGGCAACGGCGTACCGAGTTCCGGGCCCTCGTAAAACGACCGGACCATTACAACTGCCAACAACGACTTGGCACTGGCTGCATAAACAGCCACGCTCCTGATAGTTTGACCCGCGGGCTTTCAGGAGCGTCGATCAGCGGGTTGCGTTTCCGCCGGTTCTCCGGCGCCGGAAACTAAGACTTATCGGAGATAGCGAGTCGCTCTCTTGCCGGTTCCGCCGGGCGGCAAGCGAAAACGAAGGAACCGGATACGTACGTAGATGGTGCCTTGGCCGGCATTTCCGGACGCGGGTTCGATTCCCGCCGCCTCCACCACTTTCACCGAAGAATCGGGAGGGCGCAGGCCCTCCTTTTTTATGCCCCATCGCGGGGGAACGGGAATCGAAGGGCGGGGGAGGGTTGCTGGTGTTCAAGGTCGCGCCGCCAACTGCTTGGCGGCGGGCCGCAAGAAAACCGGGAAGGGGCCCCGCCCCGGGACGCGTGGAAGCTGTCCTCCTCGCATCGTCAAGGGACGAGGACAGCGTAGGAGCCCCGCGAAAGACTTTTAGAAGGAAAGGGCCTGGTGATATGATAGGGATGATTACAGGGATTCAGGGGGCGCTTCAGTAACGAAGGGGACGCGCAAAGCGCGTGAAGATTCCAAAGCTTTTGTTCGCTGAACCATTGGATGATCTTGGGCCGGCGAATAGAGTGAAAAGGCGCCTTTCTGCCTAAATGCTGGGTTGTCCCCTTATCAGGGAGCGAGGGGGCGCCGTCCTCAAAAGGGCCTGGAATGCCTGATGAAAGAAGGCAAGGCGGCGGGATTCAAAAAGAATCAGATGCAGCTGGCAATCTCCGTTGGCTTTCTTGGTATGCCGTGGCGGGTTACCTGGTTGTGGGAATCTTTGGCGTCTTCGCCTTGAACTGGCTGTTGCCCCCAATGGTGGAGCGGGGCGGGCGCTTTTTCAATCGATCCATCGCCATAGAGCTCATCTTGCTTGCCTCGGCCGCGCTGGTCCTTTTTCTCGTTCTACACGCGGGCTTCAAATCCATCAAAAAGTCAGAAGAGGAAGTTCGGGGCGCCCTCGAACACTACCGGCTCCTATTAAAGGGTTCCCCTCTCGGGATCGTGCTCGTCAGGGGGGCGGAGGTGGCCTTTGCAAATCCAGCGGCCGCCAAGATTGCAGGCCATGTGTCCCCGGGCGACCTTTTGGGAAAGCCGATCAGTGAGATCCTGGATGAGGACGAGCGGCAACAGAAGCTTGCCCGGCTCGATGAACTGCTGGAGACGGGTGAATCAACTTCCTTCACCCAGGCACGAATCCGCAGAAGCGACGGACGGCGGGTCGTCGGGGAGGTTGCTGCGGCTCCCATTCTGTATATGGGGGACAAGGTGGTGAGCCTCCTGGTACGAGACATCACCGAGCAGCGGGAAAGGGAGGCCCAGCTCGAATGGCTCACTCGTGTTGCCGAACAAGTCGAGGAAGGGGTGGCCGTCAGCGATCTGGGAGGGAAAATCATTTACGTCAACCCGGCCTGGGCCGCGATGCACGGCTACAGCGCCGATGAGCTTAGAGAAAAATCAATGGAGCTTTTCTATACGAAGCTCCAGTACAAGTCCGAGGTCGTGCCGTTCAATGAACGTGCCATTCTACAGGGGTCCTCACAAGGCGAGGTGACGCACGTTCACAAGAACGGCGCGCACTTTACGGCTCAGATGACGACGAGCCTGCTGAAGGACTCAGAAGAGGAAAATGCCGGCCTCATCACCCTGGCCCATGACATCACGGTCCGAAAGCGGTCGCAGCAGGAGCTGAAGCTCCAGACGTCTTACTTTGAACAGTTGTTCGAGAATTCTCCAGAAGGAATCATTGTTTGCGACAACCAGGACCGCGTCATCATGTGCAACCGGGCCTTCGAAAAGCTCTTCGGCTATTCGCAGAACGAAATACGGGGGCGCACCGTCAACGAACTCCTTGTCCCGCAGGACCGCCAGGACGAAGGAACGGCGCTTTCGAACAGAGTCCTGTCGAACGAAATCATCCAGACGGAAACCATCAGAGTGCGGCGCGACGGGAGCCGCGTCCATGTCTCTATTCTGGGATATCCGATCATGATCGGCCCGAAGCAGATCGGGGTCTATGGCATTTATAGCAACATTACAGAAAGGAAGCTGGCCGAGGAAAGGCTCGAGCACCTCGCCCACTACGATCCCCTCACCAATTTGCCTAACCGCATCCTGTTCCTGGACCATCTTCAGGAGGCGCTCGAGGAGGCCTCTGGGCGAAACAGTCTGGTGGCCGTCCTGTTCCTTGATCTGGACCGGTTCAAGGAGGTTAACGATGCTGCGGGCCACGCGGCCGGCGACCAGGTGCTGAAAGCCGTGGCCCGGCGGCTGACAGCCGCCATAGGCGAAAGAGGATGCGCAGCGCGGATCGGGAGCGATGAATTCACCGTGATTCTCACATCGTTGTCCACCCCAGACGAAGTGGAAGAGCGGGTTCGGGAACTGCGCGAGGCGCTTTCCAAATCCCTGGCCGTGGCGGCACAGGAATTCCACCTGACCTTCAGCATCGGGGTCAGTTTGTTCCCTGAGGATGGGACAGACATGGAATCCCTCACGAAGCATGCCGATATGGCTATGTACCGGGCCAAGAGACAGGATGGCAACAATTACCAGTTCTTCAGTTCCGAAATGAGTACGGCCGCCCAGGAACGCTTGACACTGAAGAACCATTTGCACCGGGCGCTCGAACAGGAAGAATGGGAACTCCACTACCAGCCTTTGGTCAACCTCAAAACTCGAAAAATTCTGGGCGTGGAGGCCTTGGTGCGATGGCGGCACCCCGAATGGGGATTGGTGCTCCCGGAGCGGTTCATTCCGCTTGCGGAAGAAACCGGCCTCATCGTTCCCCTGGGGGAATGGGTGCTTTTCACCGCCTGCCGCCAAAACAGCTTATGGACAGAAGAAGGGATCGGTCCGATTCCTGTATCGGTCAATCTTTCCGCAAAGCAGTTCAGCCAGAAAAATCTCATCGACGTGGTACGAATGACATTGGACGCTACTCGCATGGACCCGTCCAACCTGACGCTTGAGATTACAGAAAGCACCGCCATGTGGGACATGGACACAACCGTGGACAAGCTGCAGCGTTTGAACGAAATCGGCGTCAGGCTTGCAATCGACGATTTTGGAACGGGATATTCGTCGTTGA
>JARRNO010000033.1:0-13022 GCA_037384885.1 Acidobacteriota bacterium | reverse complement strand
GGGGCCGCGATGGCCGCAGGGCGGCCCTTCGAGTGAAGAAGTGAAGAGCTAGGAAGTGAGGGGGTGTTCTCGGGCGTGCCTATGCGGGCAAGATTTGAATCGTTTGCCGTTGCAGGGAGTCGCGGCTGGAAGCCGCTCCTAAAGGGGCCGCGATGGCCGCAGGGCGGCCCTTCGAGTGAAGAAGTGAAGAGCTAGGAAGTGAGGGGGTGTTCTCGGGCGTGCCTATGCGGGCAAGATTTGAATCGTTTGCCGCTGCGGGGAAATCGCGGCTGGAAGCCGCTCCCACAGGGGCCGCGATGGCCGCAAGCGGCCCTTCGAGTGAGGAAGTAAAGAGCTAGGAGGTGAGGGGGTGTTCTCAGGTGCGCCTTCGCGGGTAAGAATTGAATCGTTTGCCGTTGCAGGGAGTCGCGGCTGGAAGGCGCTCCTAAAGGGGCCAAAGGCGGCCCCTACTAACGGCTAACAGCGCGGCGTGCCACGCAACTCACGGTTCACGGCGCGAAAGCGCCCCGCTATCCCGCGAAGAAAAGCCCGCGGATCTTTTGCGTCCGACGGCCGTCCGCCGTCTGCCGGCGCGCCGAGTTGCAGGGCGCACGCAACCGGGCGTTGCGAAGCGTTTTGCCTGCACCCTTGACACCGGCGATTAATGAACATATGTTCATAACCGGAGGGGGTGTTTTTTCACCTCAAGGAGAGGATATGCCGCGTCCCGAGATCGTTCGCCAAGTGTCATCCAAGCCGCGGATTCGAGGGTTTAAACCCATCGGCATCCCCATGGCCGGGCTCGAAGCCGTCTTGTTGCAGCTCGACGAGCTTGAGGCCTTCCGGCTGGCGGACCGCGAAGGATTGTACCAGGAGGAGGCGGCGGACCGGATGGGCATCTCGCGGGTGACCTTCGGCCGGATCCTCCAGCGCGCCCGGGCCAAGATCGCCGAGGCCATGCTGGAGAACAAAGCGATTGTCATCGGTGAGGGGCCGGTCCGGTTTGAGCCGGGGGAAGAGGGAACGTGCCCGGTGCACGGCGGACCGCGGCGGCGCGGCCGGTCGTGCCGGTGTGCGGACGAATGAGGCCGCCGGGTCCCTGAAGCGGAGGCCGCACGCGCGAGAGATGGAGGGGGAATCCAGTGACGCGGTTCAGGGTACGCTACTACAACGCGTTTTCCAGGTTCTACGACGCTTTCATCGCGCTGCACTCGCGGGACCGGCAGGGGGCGGCGAGGCGTTACCTGGCGTCCCAGATCCCGGAGAATGTCTGCTGCGTGCTGGACATCTGCACGGGAACGGCGACGCTGCTGCCCCACCTGGGAGACCGCGTGGGCCGGGGCGGAAAGGTGGTCGGGCTGGATTTCTCCCGCGGCATGTTGAAAGCGGCGAGGGCCAAGCTTGGCGGACGGGAAGGGTTCTACCTTGTGGAGGCGGACGTGAGTTCGCTGCCTTTTTCCGGCGAAATGTTCGACGCGGTAACCTGTTCGCATGCCTTTTATGAACTGAAAGGGGAAACGCAAGCCAGGGCCCTGCGCGAGATCCGGCGCGTTCTCAAGCCGGGCGGAATGTTTCTCATGATGGAGCACGACGTTCCAGCAAACCCGGTGATCAAGATGCTTTTCTACATCCGGTTGATGGTCATCGGCGCCGGGCGCGCCGCCGGGTTTCTCCAGCGGGAGCGTGAATTGCTTGATAGATATTTCCCATACGTGGTTAAGGCCTTGGCGCCGGAGGGCCGTTCGAAGGTGATGATTTGCCGGACATGACATCAAGCCACGCCGGCATCCGGTCCGGGGCCGGCGGCAAAAAGGAAATCTGCAGGAGGGGGAGATGACTGAACTGATGGGCGGATGGGAAACTGCTTCGATGTCGCTTCGCAACCGCCTTTGGATGGCCCCGCTCAAGACGGGATTCGGCACGCCGGAGGGCCGGATCACCGAGCGCCACTTGAATTTCTACGGCCGGATCGCCCGGGGTGGAATCGGACTGATCCTTGTCGAGCCGGTACCGGTTCGCTTGGACGGCCGGGAACATCCCAGGCAGCTCGCTGCAAATCTCGGCGACAGCGTGATTGAATTGGGACGCATCGTGAAGGCCGTGCACGCGGAGGGAGCCAAGGTGGGCCTCCATCTGAACCATGCCGGCAGGGCGGCGAATCCCAAGGCCAGCGGTATGGAACCCGTGGCGCCGTCGTTCTGCAGATGTCCCGCCAGAGGTCACGACGCCAGGGAACTGGGGCCGGAAGAAATCGAAGAAATCATTCACGGGTTCGGGTCCGCTGCAGCGGTGGCGGAAGCGGCCGGCTTCGATCTCGTGGAAGTGCAGGCGGGACACGGCTATCTCCTTTCTCAGTTCCTCGATCCAAAGCTCAACCGGCGTGAAGACATCTACGGCAAAAACCGCCGTTTCTTTGCGGAAAAGGTGCTGCAGGCGGTCCGCCAGGCCACGGGGCTGCCTGTCAGCATGCGGGTGACGATGAACAATCCGGACAGCAGGGACGAAACGCGGCGAATGAAGGGGATGCTCAAATTGGCCGCAGAGATAGGCGTTTCCTTCATTCATGCCAGTATGGGCGACGCGTGCACCAACCCGCCTTGGTACTATCATCACGGCGCGCTGCCGGATGCGCCGCAGGAACGCGCCCTCAAGCTGATCCGGAGCCTGACCGGCCTGCCCCTGGTGGCGGCGGGGCGAATGGGAGATTACGGTCGCGCCAAGCGCTTCCTTGAAAACGGAACGGTGGATGCCGTCGCTCTGGGGCGGCCGCTGGTGGCGGACCCGGACCTGCCCCTCAAGTGGAGCCGCGGCGCTTTCGAGGATGTGCTCGAGTGCGGTTACTGCCTGCAAGGCTGCCTGGCCGGAGTCGTCAAGGGCGAGGGCTTGTCTTGCGTCGTCAACCCCGCAGTGGGAAAGGCGCCGCCGCCTCCGCCCAAAAGGAAGCGCCGCACGCTCGTGGCGGGAGCCGGCCCGGCGGGGCTTTCGGCGGCCCTCGAGCTGTGGCGGCAGGGCCACGGAGTCATCGTGGCGGAGGCCGCGCCGGAGGCGGGAGGTCTGTTCCGGGCCGCGCCGCTTTCTCCCGGAAAGGACGCTATGCGCCGTCCGCTGCGCAGCCTGCTGCACGCTGTTGAACGCGCCGAAATTCCCGTGGTCTACAACCAGGCGGTGGACGAGGCCTTCTTAAAGAAGGTTCATCCCGAAGTTCTCATCTGGGCGGCCGGCGGAGAGGCCAGGGTACCCCGGATGGAAGCGATTCAGGGGGTCCCCAGCATGACGGCCCGCGAATATTATCTCGAGGGGAAAAAGATCGCCGGGGAAAGGGTTCTCGTTCTCGGCGGGGGTATGGTCGGTGTGGAAGCCGCCGAAAAGCTGGCACTGGAAGGACGGGAAGTGGTGGTGGTGGAAATGCTGTCCGAACTTTCAAGGGACATGGATCCCCTGACGCGCAAGATGCTCTTCAGGCGTCTCAAGGCGCTGGATTCGGTGACGCTCCACACAGATACGATGGTTGAAAGGGTGGACGAAAAGGGCGTGACGCTGAACACGCCTTCGGGCAGGAAGACAATTCCTCCCGTCGACGCCGTGCTTGTGGCGGTGGGCTTCGGGGCGCGGCCGGTCCCGCCGGCGCTGGAGGCGCTCGTGCCGAAATGCTGGACCATCGGCGATGCGCGCCTTCCCAGGAACCTGGTGGAAGCGGTCCGCGAAGGGTACGAAGTGGGGGCGGCCCTCTGATGAGCGGCCGGACGGTTTGAAGGGGGGTGGTGATGACGGCCAGGACGGCGCCCTTCGAAAAATACGCCCGGGACTACGATGCATGGTTTGACGCGCACCGCTGGGCGTTTCTTTCCGAAGTGGGGGCGATCCGCCGATTTCTGCCTCAAGAAGGAGACTTTCTGGAGGTCGGTGTGGGAACGGGCCGCTTTGCGCAGGTCCTCGGCATCCGCCACGGCCTGGACCCTTCACCCGTCATGTGCGCCTGGGCGGGTGCCCGGGGTATCGAAACGTGCACCGGCGCGGCGGAAGCGCTTCCTTTCAAGGACGGGCGTTTCGACGCGGTACTCATGGTCACGGTGGTGTGCTTCGTGGACGATCTGGATCTCTCGGTCCGGGAGGGCGCCAGAGTCTTGAAGACGGGAGGACGGCTGGTAACCGGCTTTGTCGATGCGAACAGCACCCTGGGCCGGCTCTACCGGGAGCGCCGGGGGAGCAGCCGGTTCTACGGCGAGGCGACCTTCCGGACGGCGCCCCAAGTGGCGGAGGCGATGGAACGGGCGGGCCTCGCGGCCATCGAAACCGCGCAGACGCTGTTTTCCATGCCGGGAACCCTGGAGGGCATTGAACCTGCCGAGGCCGGCTATGGGAGAGGGGCGTTCGTGGCGATAGCGGGAAGGAAGCTCCAGGGGCAAGGACCGCGGGGCGGCCGGGCCGCTCTGCGTCCGGCGGGGAAGTAAGGAGCTGGGAGGCCATGCGCGCCTCGCGCGCAGTGAATGGTGAACAGAGGCCGCAAAGCGGCCAGTGTCTAGTGAAAAGTGGATGTGGGCGTGCCGTTGAGGGTGGTCGCGGCTGGAAGCCGCTCCCGCGAAAGTCTGGCGGCTCCTGCCAACGGTTTACAGCGCGAAAGCGCATCCGGCCGCATGGGTCTGGCGGCCGCCCTTCGCAGGAGGCGGGGCGGGTCTCTGGCGGCCCCAAAACAGAGGTGCCGGGATGAACGGGAAGGTGAAGGTTGGGATCGTGGTCTGCGACCGTTACAGCGGATGCGCGGCCGGGAAGTGTCTGAACGCCATGAGGCGCCGGGAGGGGGCGTTTTCAGGCTATGACGGACGGGAAGTGGATCTCGTGGGATTGGTTTCGTGCGGCGGATGTCCGGGAGGGAACCTCGAGACGGCTCCCGAGGAAATGAAGAAAAACGGGGCCGAAGTGATTCACCTGGCCACGGGGTTTCTGGTGGGGTACCCTCCTTGTCCGCATCTGGAACATTTCGTCCGTATGATTCCTGAGAAGTTTGGGATGAAGGTCGTGGTGGGAACCCACCCGGTGCCGCAGAAATACTACAAGGTGCATGAGCATTTGGGAACGTGGCGGGAGGAGCCGTGGCGGGAGTTGCTGGCCGATGCGGTCTGCGACGAGCCCACCCGGTTGCGGTATGACTGAAGGCGGCTGCAGGTCCGGACGGAGATCGCGTACGCGGTTCAGAGTCGGGGTGCGGGGAGCAGGGCGCCTGTGTGCTCTCCGGCGGCGACGGTTCTGCTGAATAGCGAGCTTTCCCGCACACTCGAACACTTCGCCGCCCTCACCCGTTTGGCGTTTTGATTGCCAAGTACCTGGATGCTCAGTTTTCAGGCCGTTGTTGCAATTGCGTTCAACAGGCCGCATATTTCAAACAGAACAGAATCGAGGAGTGTGCGGACCGGTTTTGCATCATCCTGATGGGGCGGTCTTCAGGGCAGACTTCTTCTTTCGGCGGCAAACCCGACGCAGCGTCTTCTGGGGGAGCTGAACCACCAAAACTTGGAAAGCGGCAAGGGAGGCCGGGGCGACGTGTCGCTTCCGGGCGGAGAGAGGCGCTGTTGTCCGCAAAGACTGGGTGGAGGCGCCGTATGAATTGAGGCGCCGGGAAAAGGAGGGAACGATGAGAAAATTGGCCGTTATATGCACATTGGGTGCGCTGGGCGCTTTGCTTGCGTTGGTGGTTGTGAGCCAAGTGCCCACCAAGAGGATGCAGAGGAAGTCTGTCAAGCTGACGAAGGTATCCAGGATCGCCCAGCTTCGCGGGACCCAGGCCCGCAACCTGATCGGGAAGGAAGTCCAGGTGCAGGGGTATTATTATGATGGCTCAATCCCCATGATTCTGGACGATATCAAGCTGGTGGAGATGGATAAGATCATTCCCGAGAGCAGGTATGTTCCCATCGCCGGCCCCAAGCCCCGGGGCTTGAAGAGCGGTGACCGTGTGTCGTTGACCGTCAAGTTGGAAAAGCCGGCCGGCGGCGATCCGGTTTACCTGCGCAAGGAATCCTCGGTCCTGCGTTTCACCAGCTCTACGCCGGTAAAGAAGCTTCAGGCGACACGGCTGCGCCTTCCCGCCGTGCAGCGCCACGTGATCAAGGTGATCGGCCGCGTGCGGGTGATCCCCCGGTATCACGCGGTTCTGATCGCGGGGGGATGGGACGCGGCGAACAACCACGTGCGTTACTGGAACGATCTCAAGACCATGTACGCTATCCTTCGAAACAAGGGCTACGCCGCCTCGAATATCCACGTGCTCTATGCGGGAGGCACGGCCCGGGACGCCTCCATGCCCGTGCACTACGCGGCGACATCCGCCAACATCAACACGGTCTTCAACCAGCTGAAGACGAGGGTGAAGGCGAACGATACCCTTTACATCATGCTGAACGATCATGGCAGCTCAAACGCGCTCTGCCTGTGGAACCACACGACCATGTCCAATACCGGCTTCGCCGCGCAGGTGAACAAGATCACGAATCACGACAAGATGATCATCCAGATGAAGCAGTGCTACAGCGGCGGCTTCACGCAGCCGCTGACCCGGACGCGCCGCTCGGTGATGGCGTCCTGCTCGCCGAGCCAGGTCTCGTGGGCGCATTCGTCGCTGCAGTTCGGGGAGTTCACCTACTGGTATTTCGCGGCCTTGACGGGAACGAAACCCGACGGATCGGGCAGCGTCAACGCGGACGCCAACCACAACGGAAAGGTCTCGATCACGGAGGCGTACAACTTCGCGCGAGCCCATGACACGCGGCCGGAGACGCCGCATTTCGAGGATAACGGCGCCTCGCCCTGGCATTCCGGGGCGATGCCCTCTGGCGGCGACGGCGTGCGCAGCTCGAGCATCTACCTGCCTTGAGCCGGAAGGGAGGACGAACATGAATGCAGGCGCCGGCTTGGCGGCGGCTCTTTTCGCGGGGGCGCTGTTGTGCGTGTGTTGCTCAAGCGGTTCGGACGCCGCACGGGAGGCCGTGCCTCCTCTCAAGGCGGAAATCGCCCAGGTGCGGGGGGACTCGGCGGAGCAGTGGATCGGGAAGCGGGTCGTGGTGGAAGGGTTCTACTACGGCGAAACCATTCCCATGATCCTGGACGATATCAACAGGGCGTACATTGACGTTCTCATGCCGAAAGAGTCATACCTGCCCATCCTGGGACCCGTGCCGGATCACTTGAAGACGGGGGACCGGGTGGCGGTGACGGGAATGATCGACCGGCCCGGTCCGGCGGATTCGCTGGATCTGGCGTCGGAAAAGATCGTGATCCGGATCAGCGACGGCAGGGATATTCACATTCTTGAGGGGGTGATGGAGTAACAATCACCCTCCGCCGGACAGTTCACGGCGAGGCGGCCGGGTGAATGGGAACACGGGAAGAATGGAGGGAGATCGGGAGCGGGCCTGGGGCCCGCTCCCTTCATGCATGTCAACGCCAGCGGCCCGGAGTCCAGTACCAGCCTCGGTTGCTGTGGCGCCAGCGTCCGGGGGACCAGCGGGCCCGGGCATGAGGCGCCCTGACATAGGAGCCGGGCACCCACAGGTAAGCCCGGCCGTCCCAGCGGTAGTGCCCTCGAATCCAAACCTGTCCGGGCGGAACCCGAGCCGGGATGACTTCGGCCCGGGGGGCAGGCGGCGCAAAGCGGACATAGACGACGGGGGCGGGCACGGCGGCCCGGACGGCGACTCTGCGCCCCGGCCGCGCCGTGACGACGCACCCTGCGAGCGGAACAACCAACGCCCCGATCAAAGCGAGCTGGAGTAATTGTTTCCGCATGGTCGGCTCCTTTCCGGGACGCGTGCCGCCGAAGGTGTTCCGGGGCGGGCCCCTTTATATGCATGGACAGGTGTGGGGAGTTTTTGGATTAACGGCTGGGCGTGTGCCCGGGTTGGAATGTGACGCGGGTCACAAGTGGCCGCTGCGCGGGGGCCTTGCGGCATAGCCGCTGCGCGGCGAGTGAGGAAGTAAAGAGCTAGGAGGTGATGGCCGCAATGCGGCCGGTGACTAGGTGACTGTGTGACGAAGTGATTAGGAAGCGGGATGCCCACCGCAGGCAAAAGTTTGAATAGGGTGCCGATGCGGGATCAACTGCTGCCGGCGGTGACTTCCTCGCTTCCTAGCCTCCTTGCTTCCTCACCACCCCAACGGGCGTCCCGCGAAGAAAGTCCGCGCCGGCGCCCGGCGCTATTTCGCCAGAACCTGCCGGACGGCTTTCTGCCAGCCGGCGTAAAGGGACTCCCTCACGGAGGGGCTCATGGCTGGTGAAAAAGTTCTCTCCAACCGTCGCGCCGCTTCGAGTTCTTCGGGACCGCTCCAGAACCCTTCGGCGAGCCCTGCGAGAAAAGCCGCGCCCGCACCGGTGGATTCCACCAGGGCCGGCCGTTCCACGGGGACACCGAGCAGGTCGGCCTGAAACTGCATGAGGAGGTCGTTGGCGGCGGCGCCGCCGTCGACGCGCAGCTCGGCGATGGGGATGCCTGAATCGGCGTTCATGACCTCGACCACGTCGCGTGTCTGGTAGGCAAGGCTTTCCAAGGTGGCGCGAATGATGTGAGCGCGGTTCGCGCCACGCGTCAGGCCGACGATGGCGCCCCGCGCGTCCATGTTCCAGTGCGGCGCGCCCAGGCCGGTGAAAGCGGGCACCACGTATACCCCCTGCGTGTCGGGAACCGACCCCGCCAGCGCGGCCGTTTCCGAAGCGTTGGCGATGATGCCCAGGCCGTCCCGGAGCCACTGCACGGCGGCGCCCGCGGTGAAGACGGCGCCCTCGAGCGCGTAGGACGGCTCGCCGTGCGGGCCGCAGCACAGGGTGGTGAGCAGACCGCCTTCGCTGATGGGATGCCGGCCGCCCAGGTTCATGAGGAGGAAACAGCCCGTCCCATATGTGTTCTTGGCCTGTCCCGGCTTCCAGCAGTGCTGGCCGTAAAGCGCGGCCTGCTGGTCTCCCGCGACGCCCGACAGGGGGATACCGCCGGGAATCCCATCCACCGGCTTTGTGAGGCCGTAACGCCCCGACGACGGTTTGACCTCGGGAAGCATGCAGGCTGGAACGCCCATCAGCGCGCAGAGGTCTTCATCCCATCGCCGGTCGTGAATGTCATAGAGGAGGGTTCTCGAGGCGTTTGTGGGGTCCGTAGCGTGAACCGTTCCGCCCGTGAGTTTCCAGATCAGCCAGCTGTCGACCGTTCCGAAGAGGATGTCTCCCCCCCGGGCTTTCGCGGCCAGTTCGGGATGGCGCTCGAAGATCCAGGCGATCTTGGTGCCGGAAAAGTAGGCATCGAACAGGAGCCCTGTCTTCTTACGCACCCCGGGTTCGTGTCCCTCGCGCCTCAGGCGCTCGCAAACGGGTGCGTTCTGCCGGCTCTGCCAGACGATGGCGGGATGAACGGGCTCGCCCGTTCTCCGGTCCCAGAGGATCGTGGTTTCGCGCTGGTTCGTGATCCCGATCGCCTTCAGCTCGCCGCCGGACACGTGGGCGGCGCGCAAGGCCTGGCCCATGACCCTGAGGCTCGTGTGCCAGATTTCCCCGGCGTCCTGCTCCACCCAGCCCGGCTGGGGAAACTGTGCGGAGATTTCGGCGTAGGCGCGGCCGATGATACGGCCGTTCCGAGAAAAGACGAGCGCCGTGCTTCCCGTGGTTCCCTGGTCGATGGCGAGAATGGCGTCGGGCATCTTGGACGGCCTCCGTGTTTCTATAGAGGATAACCCGGTGGAGGGATGAAAGGAAGCGCGGCCGCAGCTCGTGACGGGAATACGACGGCCAGCGCCGCCGGCGGCCTCTGTGGTATTCTGTCCACTCTCGACCACACTCCGATGGAGGCAAGCATGCCAAAAGAACATTCTTACCGGCTTAATGGAAGAAAGTCCCTGCTTGGGTTGCTGGCGTTTTTCCTGTTGACGGTGTCCGTGGCGGCCGCGGCGGCCTCCCCCTTGACGGCGCAACAGAAAGGCTGGCTGTCCAAGGCCTGGAGTTTCAAGAAGAACGGCTGGACCTACGTGCACATCGAGGGAACCCCGCAGGAACGCGGCTTCCAATATGGATACCTCCTGGCGCCGGAAATCGCCGAGGGGATGAAGGGCGACAAAGTCACCTGGACTTACGACACCGCTATGAGCTGGAAGTGGCTGGTGAAGAAAGCTTCGGCCATGTACGACGGTGCGGTCGGGGACGAATATCTGGCCGAACTCGGCGGGATCGCCGAGGGAATGACCGCGGCCGGCCATCCCGTCACGCGGGGTGACATGGTTACTTACAACGCCATGTACGAGTTGATGTGGTATTGGTGGCCCAACGAGCGCAAGGAAATTGGTAAAGCCAAAGGCACCCAGCCGCGCATGGACGCCTGCAGCTCCTTCATCGCCACGGGCTCCATGACGAAAGACGGCGGCATCGTGCTGGGCCACAACAGCATGCAGAGCTTTGCCTATCCGCTGCCCAACGTGATCATCGACATCAAGCCGGACAAGGGCCATCGCATTCTCATGCAGACCTACCCCGGCTGGATTCACAGCGGGACCGATTTCTTCATCACCGATGCGGGACTGGTGGGGTCCGAAACGACCATCGGCGGGTTCACCGATTACAAGGCGGGCGGCATTCCTGAATTTGTGCGCGTGCGCCGGGCCATGCAGTACGCGGACAGCATCCAGCAGTGGTGCGACATCATGAAGAAGGGGAACAACGGGGGCTACGCCAACGCCTGGCTGCTGGGCAACGTGAACAACGGCAAGATCGCCCGGCTGGAGCTGGGCCGAAAGTACGTGGGCTTCCAGGAGAAGGCGGACGGCTATTTCACCGGGTCCAACGTTGCCGTTACTCCCAAGATCCTTCGCTGGGAAACGGACGAGCATGAAACCGACATCCGGTTTTCCAGCGTGGCCCGGCGGGTAAGGTGGCACCAGCTGATGAAGCAGTACGCGGGCAAGATCGACCTCTATCTCGCCCGGCGGTTCGAAGGGGACCACTACGACACCTATCTGAACAAAGTCCAGCCCGACAGCAGGTCGCTGGGAGCTCGTTACGACCTGGACCCCAACCCGGCCTTCGGGTCGCCCTTCGAACCGAGCGGCGCCGTGGACGGCAAGGTGGTGGATTCGGCCATGGCCAAGAAGATGAGCATCATGGTTCGGTTCGGGGACCCTTCCGGCTTGCCGTTCGACGCCTCGAAGTTTCTGGAAGAGCACCCGCAGTTCGGCTGGATGAAGGACATTCTGCCCGACCGGCCCTCGGAGCCCTGGACGGTCTTCACGGCGGGGGAGAAGAAGTAGGGGCCGCTTTGTGGCCACGAGAAACTGTGATGACCTACAACTTCGACCCGGATCAATGGTACGAGAACCAGAAGGCCGCGCTTGCGCACCAGTACCAGAAAGGCGACCTCGCAGACGAAGAATACCGTAACGCCCTGGAAGAACTTGAACGCCGGTATGAAGACATGGTGCGCCGTCTGGACGGCACCTTCAGGATCGAGTAAGGCAGCCAAAACAGACAGGGAGGGGTGCACATGGATGATCAGAGCCTTGCGGGCCATCTCGGAGAAAACGCCCGCCTCGCAGGAAGTTCCGCCGGGGGCGACCCGCCGGCTGTCCCGCCCGATGCCTACCTTCCCGATCCATCCGAAGCCGCCGGGGCGCCGCCGCCCATCGTACCCGGGCGCCCCCTGGAAGCCGAGCGGATGCACGCCGCCAACCGCTGGGCCCGGTTTTTTGCCCGATCCTTCGACATTTTCTGGGAAACCATCCTCTTGACGATCGCCATCTCCATACCCGTAGAGCTGTATGACGGACTGGTCCGTCCCAGGAAACCTCTCAGTCTTCCAAATGGAGCGGTCGGCGATGAATTCTGGAATCTCGGCCTGCTGGTGGTTGTCCTGGTTCTGGACGCCTGCATATTCGCCGCCGCGGGCAACACGCCCGGCAAAGCTCTTTTCAGAATCCGGGTAGTCGATCTGAACGGGAAACGGCTCAGATTCGCGGCCTATCTTAAGCGCAATTTCTCCCTCTGGGTGAGGGGCCTGGCCTTTGGAATTCCACTGGTCAATCTCGTCACCATGGTCGTTCAGTTTGAAAGGCTCGGGCGCGGCGAGCGGGCAAGCTACGACGCGTCGGGCGGATACGAAGTCGGGGCGAGAGCAATGGGCGCCATCAGGCTCACGTTTGCCGTCATCGTCATTGTCTTCACCTACATGCTGATCATCTCCGGCTTGGCTTTGAACTTCAGCCGGTTTTTGTGACGCCGAATACGGGAGGGATATCATGGAAGAACCAAGGGAGCCCGAAGAGGTTCAAACCACGGAGCAGGAAGCCGCCCAATCGGATGGCCCACCCGGTGGTTCTCCGCCGGCGGAGGAGGGCCCCGGGGATCTCGCGTTTCCCGCCGCCAACCGCTGGGCCCGGTTTTTTGCCCGATTCTTCGATCTGACCTGGGAAATTCTCTTCTTTTTTATTCTGATTGGGTTTGCCTACGCGATCTTCTTGGGTTTGCGGCCCGGACCGAAAGGGACGATGCCCCAATTCAGCCTGGGGCTCAGAATCCTGCTCACTATGGCCCTGATGCCTGTCGCCCTGGCCTTCGATGCCTGCGTCTACGCCGCAGCCGGCAACACACCAGGAAAAGCCTTGCTCAAGCTCCATGTATCGACTCTCGACGGCAAGCCGCTGGGCTTCCCTCAATACCTTCGCCGGAATTTTTCCATGTGGGTCAAGGGACTTGCCCTTGGATTTCCCATCGTGACCTGGATCGCCATGGCCTTGCAGGGGGATCGGCTCGGCAAGGGAAAGCAGGCCTCCTACGACGCTTACGTGGGATATGGTGTGGCCGCCAACCCCCTGAGCCCGGTCCGAAAGGCCATTGCCTTTCCGGTCGTCGCGTAATGTCCCCCCGAAAGCAAGACAGAATTAGGCGACTTTTAGGGAGGCCCCAATGGCCTCCATCTCAATGGGCGTTCGATAGTCGAGCGCCGAGTGTATCCTTTCCGTATTGTAGTACTGGAT
Organism: Acidobacteriota bacterium; assembly: GCA_037384885.1. Classification (GTDB taxonomy): domain Bacteria; phylum Acidobacteriota; class UBA4820; order UBA4820; family DSQY01; genus JARRNO01. Next base: position 50 of record JARRNO010000033.1, on the reverse strand, counting down.
GTACCGGTCGATGGCCAGGTGGGCCTCCGACCAGGAGTCGTATTGGTTCT
>JARRNO010000032.1:0-30821 GCA_037384885.1 Acidobacteriota bacterium | reverse complement strand
TATCGGCCATGGCGGTGACATCTTCATTGTCGATAAAGAGGGAGATCTGGTCGGGGTCCACGCTGCCGGACCACCGCGCGGCGATTTCAGGCCGGACGCCCTTCACCGTCGCGCCGTCCGCAGGCAGGATTCCCGTCACCGCGGCCGGACCAGCCGTCAGGAGAAGGCGCGGTTCGAAGCCGGCCAGGCTGCTTCGCCCCGACGGAAGTCTCCGGCCGTGCGCGCCGTCGCCGAAACGCACCCGGCCCGTTTCGGCGTCCAGCGAGTCCACCGAATACGACACAACCTTCTCGCTGAAGGGAAGCTTAAGCAGGTAGGACGTTTCCCGCGTGAGGGCCGTGAACAGAGGTTTGTCCGGGTTGTCCGCCCCGAAGAACTGAAGGTAGTAAACGGTCCCTTCCGGTCCGCCCGTCCAACGAAGAAGGTACGAGCCGGGCTGCGGGCCGGGCCGCGGCGATTCGATTCTGACGCGGAAGGTGCCGGCCTGGACAAAAACATCGCGCCACGGGGCGGGCGTCCCGGGAGTCCGTCCCGGAAAGACCGGGCGCACGGACCAACGGTACCGGCCTCCGCCCAATTCCGCCCAATCGAACCGCGACGGCGTCCAATGGTCTTGAGAAGTCTGAAAATGCTTCACCGTCAACACGTCGGGAGCGTTCAGCGCCCTGAAGAGCACTTCATAGCCGATCGCTCCGGGCACGAGGGTCCAGCGGAAGACCGGGGGGCTGGAGAAGCCCGCCCCGTCGCGCGGCGCCAGCAGCTTGAGCGAGGTTCGCGAATCGACGCTCCCGATGAGCCGGACCGCCCCGGATGTGAAATGCTGCGGCGTCAGGACCTCCAGAACGAGATCGTGAGTTCCCTGGTGCGTGAAGGGGATGGGAACATTCGTCTTCACCTGGACGGGAGCGCCGCCGTTCGCCACCACGGCGAACTGGTCGAAGGGCACGCCGTCCAGCAGAAAGCGCCCGATGACGACGCCCGTCCCGGTGGTCGCCAGCACTCCCCTTGCATAGATGGGCTTATCGGGAGACAGCAACGTACCCGGCTGCGGGTACACGATCGCGGCGTCCCGGATACCGAGAGGGGCCGCCAGTCCGCTCGACCTGTAAATAAAGAGGGGCGGGGTTGGAATTTCCACCGTGGTCGCCTGGGTCAAGGGATCGTTGATGTCGAGCCGGACGGGTCCCGGGGCCGCGCCGGGCAGCACGTTGATCATCGCCGTCGCCAGATTCGGCGACAACACCTGAAAGGAAAGGACCTGGACGTCGGGGCTGGAAACGGCGAGCTGCTGTCCGCTTCGAAAACCCGAACCGTGGATCGTTATGAGGTGTCCCGATGTTCCGGGCGTCACCCGGTCCGGGCTGATGGATGTCATGTAAATGGGCTGGGGCAGGGGTAGAATGCCCTGGGCCTTCAGGACGGATCCCGGGATCACCAGCACGGCCAGGGCAACCATGCATAAAGTTCTCACGGCGTACCCACCGCCCGACAAGGGCCGATCGAAACACTCGCTCATGACGCCTCCTTCCGAAAGATCGGAATCCTCCATCCGTGAGCCGAGCAGGCTGATTGTTTTCGTCATCACGAACGTGTTCGGTATCGGCCGCCGCAAGCGGCCGGCGCCGGCGGATCGGGCCGCCGGACTGCAACGTGTGTCTGCGTTGCATGAGCCGGAATCCGGCTGGGTGGAATGGGACGGCTTCAGGCCGGCGGAGCAACTCCCACTCGCCGTGCGGCAGCGCGGTGAAGGCCTCCGGCCTGCTCCGCGTCAAACCTTATCGAGTCGGTCCAAGGTGTCGTTGATCTCTATTCTGGATAACATCATATATAAGTAAAAATTTCAAGCCCGTGACGTGAATCACAATTGTGCCGCCGCAAAAGACAATGCCGCGCCCACAGGCGCGGCATTGTCCCGATCTTGGTATTCACGGAAGAACCAAGTCTCCAGGGCCCCTCCCAGACCGGGAGCTCACTCGATGGAGATATCTTCCGCCTTGGCTCTCCTGGCGTCGAAGTAAAGGAACGCGGCCAGAAGAAGGAAGACCACGAGGCCTGTCCAGTTCATGGCGCTTTTCGAAAAGTCGAAAGCTCTCGGCGCCCAGTGGAACTTCTCTGTGAACATCTTGGTGAATCCGTCCAGCACCCCGGCAAGCGCCCCGCCGGCGATGAGCCCCGAGGCGATCAGGATCCCCTTGCCCTGCCTCGCCTTTCTCAACCCCTCGTTCTTCGTGGACTTCTGGACCATCCACGCCACGATGGCGCCCAGCAGAATGGGGCTGTTGAGCTGGATGGGAAGGTACATTCCCAGGGCGAAGGCCAGCGGCGACACGCCCAGCATGGCGACGAGCACGGCGATCACCGCCCCAATGCCATAGAGCAGCCAGGGCGCGCCCTGCCCGCCTAAAAAGGCGTTGAGCACGGCCGCCATGGCGCTGGCCTGCGGCGCCGCCAGGGGATGGGCATGCGCTGCGGTGGCAGGCCCGTAGCCGTAAACGTTGGCAAACATGATGATGACCCCCGTCACCGTCAGAGACGCCAGCGCCGAGCCGATAATGTTGCTCCACTGGATCGTTCTCGGCGTGGACCCGAGCCAGTAGCCGATCTTGAACTGGGTGACCAGCGACCCGGACATGGACAGCGCCGTGCAGACCACACCTCCGATCAGCAGCACCGCCAGCATGCCCGCCGGACCGGACAACCCGAGGGCCGCCAGGATCACCGCCGCGATAATCAGCGTGGTGAGGGTCATGCCCGAAATCGGCGTGACGGAGATCATGGCCACCGCCCAGGCGGAGACCGCCGAGAAGAGGAAGACGATCACCAGGGTGAGAACCAGCGACAGGAAGGCCATGAGCGTGGCGTTGGGTTCGCCGGCCAGAACCGAGAACCGGAAGAACAAGAAGATGAAGACGGAGATCAGGACGATCAGCCCCAGGACCACCGGCATCTTGATATCCCGGTCGAGGCGGGAGACCTTGGCCGGCTCGCCATCTTCGTGCTTTTTGAACATCTGGGCCATCATCTTCTGGACGGCCTGCTTGATGACGCCGGCCATCTGGATGATGGAGATGACACCGGCGGCGAAGATGCCGCCGATCCCGATGTTTCTGACGCCGAGCAGCTTGTCCCCGAAAATCTGGCTGTAGTCGAGGTGCGCGTATTGCGGTCCGCCCACGTGGGCGAGCAGGGGAATCAGAACGAAGTACGAGAGCATGGAACCGGCCATGATGATCGCCGCGTAGCGGATCCCGATGATGTAGCCCAGGCCCAGGACCGCCGCCGAGGTGCTCATGGCGAAGACGCCCTTCACCTTGTCGGTCAGGTAGTGCATCTGCTTCACGGCGGCCGTGGTGAAGGTGTCCGTCCAGGCGTGGTAGGACAGGGCCAGGTAGTCCAGGACGACACCGATGCCCAAAGAATAGAGCAGGATGCCCGCCTGCTTGCCGCCCTTTTCGCCGGTCACCAGGATTTCCGTGGTGGCCGTGGCCTCGGGGAAGGGAAGCTTCCCGTGCATGTCCGCCACGAAATAGCGCCGGAACGGAATCAGGAAAAGGACGCCCAGCACGGCGCCGAGGAAAGGCACGATGAAGATCTGGAAGAAGCCGCCCTTCAGATTCAGCATGTAGATGGCCGGCATGGTGAAAACCGAGCCGCCTACCACGATGCCGGATGTGGCGCCGATGGCCAGGATGTTCACGTTCTCCACCAGCACCGTCTTGCGCATGGCCATCTTGGCCATGAGGGCCGAGAAGCCGATGGCCAGGATGCTGATGGGAATGGCCGTTTCGATTCCCTGTCCGAGCTTGAGGGCGATGTACGCCGCCGCGGCGGAGAAGAAGATGGTCATCACGACGCCGAAACTGATGGACCTCGGCGTGATTTCCCGCTGCTTCGCCTCGCTGTTGATGATCGGAACGTACTCTTCGCCGGGCCTCAGCTCCCGGTAGGCGTTTTCCGGCAGCTGGTTGCTGTTTTCCGTGTCCGGTCTGGTTTCAGCCATGGGCTCCCCTTTCCTTAGCTTTTGAGTCGCAATGAAGTCCACAGGATACCGGAGTGGACCCCCGGTGACAAGTCAAGTAGCGGACTGCTGAGAGGCGTTGGTGAAAGGTCCCGGCCCGGGCAAGGAAAGATCAGCCGCCGGAGGGCGGCGCGCCTTGCTCGGAGGACGCAGGCGCCCCGGCGGGCGGCGGCTCCGGCGGCGAATAGATCAGCGTGGTTCTCAGGTACCGGTCCCCCGGCCCGAAGCCACCCAGGAGCATGGCCCTGCCGTCCTCGAGAAGCACCCCCGCGGCAGAGCACCTGGGCTTCGCCATCGATTCCAGGACACTCCAGGTTCCCCGCCCCGGATGGTAAATTTCCACATCCCTGACATACCCTTGTATCCTGTTTTTTCCCCCCGCCACGAGAACGCTTCCGTCTTTCAAGCGGACGGCGCTCTGACGGGACCGTCCCGTCTTCATGGAAGCGGTCCCCTTCCACTTTCCGGTAGCGGGGTTGTAAAGCTCGGCGGAGCGGAGGGCCTTCCGGCCCGGTCCCGATCCTCCCGCGACCAGGACATTTCCATCATCCAGCAGGGTCGCCGTCTGATCGAGCCTCGGTTCGGACATGGAACCGGCATCCGTCCATTTGTTCTTGGAGGGGTCAAAGAGTTCGGCGCTGGCTGTGGGCCGGTACCGGGGACCCGCGCCTCCCGCCACGAGAACTTGACCGTTGGGGAGCAGGGTGGCGGTAAAGTCCACCCGGCGGTGATGCATGGGGGCCGCCGGCGTCCACTTGTTTGCGGCCGGATCGTAGATTTCTGCGGAAGCCAGAACGTGATCGTGACGCCCGACGCCGCCGCAGACCAGGACGCGTCCGTCTCCGAGCCTGACGGCCCGCGCCGATTCACGGGCCTTGCCCATGGAAGCTGCTGCCTTCCACGTCCCCTTCACCGGGTCGTAGAGATACGCGGCCGAGCTGTTCAGCCCGCCGGCCACGAGGACTCTTCCGTCCTTCAGAAGCGTTGCAGTGTGGTTGTACTGTACGGGGTCCGCCCCGCTCACCAGGCTCCAGGTACCCTTGGACGGCGAGAAAATTTCCGGTCTCCCGTGCGCGCCGACCACCAGAACGTCTCCTCCCGGCAGCAGGGTGGCTGTCGGGGAAACAAGGGCGCGGTGCATGGGGGCCGCCGGAAGCCATCCGCCCGCATGAACCGGCGGGCCAGCGAGCAGCAGGGCCGCCGTGACGGCGATGAGTCCGGTCAAGATCTTGAGGCGGATTACGCGGTTGTCCATCGTGTTTCCCCACATCGCACTCGAACTCCGGTCATTCCATTTGACAGCGGGGCTCCCCCGAAGGCCGAAGTGTACCACTTCTGCACGCGGCCCGCAGGGACGATCCTTGAACCTTACGGCTTGACAACCGTTTTATAATGTCCGTCTGGGCCTTGGAGAGACATTCCCATCCGCCGGGAGGGAATGCCCGATCGCCGGACAGGAGGACCCATGTTGGACGCACCGCCCACGAACCCACCCGCCAGCCCCGGGTGCTACATCTTCCGGGATGCGAAGAAGCGTCCAATCTACGTCGGCAAGGCGAAGAATCTGAAGGCCAGGGTGGCGCACTATTTCCAGCAGAATGTCCCCTTGAAAATACGGCACCTGCGAAGACATGCTCACGATCTTGAGTACATCGTGACCGCAAGCGAGTGGGAAGCCTTCCTTCTCGAAAACAACCTGATCAAGCAGTTCAAACCGCGTTTCAACGTCCTTCTGAAGGACGACAAAACTTACCCCTACCTCAAGCTGACGGTCAAAGACACCTACCCCAGGGCCCAGATCACCCGGAGACCCTCGCGGGACGGCTCTCTCTATTACGGCCCCTTCGTCCCGGGCTGGCAGGCGAAGAAAAATCTTCGCATCCTCCAGGAACACTTCCGCGTGGTGACGTGCAAGGATCCCCTGGACGGATCGCGGCCGCGGCCCTGCCTCTACTACGAAATGGGACAGTGTTACGCCCCCTGTATCCGAAACCGCGTGGCCCCCGGTTTTTATGCAAAGGCGGTTGAAGAGGCCCGGCTCTTTCTCGAGGGCCACACAGACGCCCTTCGAAAGAAGCTGACCACGAGGATGCGGGAGGCTTCGGCGGGCCAGGAGTACGAGCTGGCCGGGCACTACCGCGACCTGGCCCGGGCCACGCAAGCCCTGGGCAAGCAGCAGTCGGTCGTGAGACCCGGCGAGGGCCGCTGGGATCTTTTCGCGCTTTACGGAAGCGGCGAAGCCTTTGTCATGGTTTCTTTCATCGTGCTCGACGGAAAAGTGGTGGATCGCCGGCGCTGGCGCGTCACGGATGCCGAGCTTCCGCCCGAGGAATTGTTCGCCGGCCTTCTGGCCCGGGTATACGGGAACACGCCCCTCATCCCGGACGGCGTCGCCGTTTCACGCCCCTTCGACGACATGAAACACGTCTCACGCTTTCTTTCCGAGCGGAAGGGCCGGAAGGTTCCGGTGATTTTCCCGCAGCGCGGGCCCAGGGCCAGGCTGATGGCTCTGGTGTTGGACAACGCACGCCTGGAATTCGCTTCCCAGGTGGATCCTGGATTGGTTTTCCAGCCGCTGGTGGAGGCGCTCGAGCTGCCCGCGCCTCCCCGCCAGATGGAATGTTTCGACATCTCCCACCACCACGGGGAAGCGACGTCGGCCTCGTGCGTGGTCTGGGAATCCGGAAAGATGGTCCGCTCCCGCTACCGCCACTTCAATATCAAAACGGTGGAGGGAGTGGACGACTTCGCGTCCATGGCCGAGGCCGTCGGCAGACGCTACACCCGGCTCCAGAAGGAGGGCGACCCTCTTCCCGGTCTCATTGTGATCGACGGAGGAGCCGGCCAGGTCAACGCCGCTTACGAAGCCCTGAGGATCATTCTTCCGGCGCCGCCGCCCGTCGTGGGCCTGGCCAAGCGCGAAGAACGGCTCTTCCTGCCCCACCGTTCCGACCCGCTCGTCCTGGGAAAGGAGTCCCCCGCGCTGCACGAACTCATGAAGATGCGGGACGAGGCGCACCGGTTCGCCATCCGGCAGCACCGAAGGCGAAAATCAAAAAAGCGCACCACCTCTCCGCTGCTGGCCGTGCCCGGCATCGGTCCGGCCACGGCGAGGAAACTTCTGAAGGCCTTCATGACGACCCAAGCCGTCAAGACAGCCTCGCAGGAAGAGCTGGAGCGCGCGGCCGGGAAGGCCGCGGCCCGGCGGATCCGCAGCTGGATCGAGAGCGGAGAAGAGAGCTGAAGGCGGCCGGAAACAATGGGCATCAAGTTTCCCCCGGCCCGTCACGGCCTCCTCGCCTCTTTCATTCTTTGGCGGGCCCGTAGTCGTCGGCATCGCCAAGCACCTGCAGCAGCGAGCTGTTCAGCTTCCGGATGTATTGCATGGACATCCCGCTCATCGCCGCCCGCATGCCCTGGCCAAGCGCCTTCGTGCCGGGGGTATTCGCAGCCGCGGCCCGGTGTTGCTGCATATCCACAACGGTCTTGACGGAGTCATGGAATTTCTGAAGTTCAGGCTGGACGCGGCGCAGGAAGGCATCCGCAATCTCCGTAAGCTTCCGCCGGTGGGCCTGCCTGACCGATCTTTCGCAACCCTCGTCGTGCACCCAGCCGAGCTCGCCTTCCAAGTGCTTCGGACAGTTCTCCTGGGCCTTGGCATACCGGTCGCCCTCCTTGTCCACCTTTTGCTTCGCTTCTTGCTCGGCCTTGTGGATCGTGGCGGAAAGCTGTTGGAGTTCATCCATCAGGCGCTGACTTTCAGGGCCCTGGGATTCCTGCATCATGCCCATCATCTGCGAAATGGCGTTCATGTCGCCTGCGGAGATCTTCGATGGATCTACCGCCCCCCCTTGCGAGTTCTTGGGAATGCCCAGCTGCTGCATCGTCTGATCGCCCAGCCGTTCAGACCGATCGCTTCTGATATCCTCGTCCTTGCTGAGAAGGCCGTCCAGCTCGGTGCAGACCTTCAGCCTTCGCCTTGCGTCCTTCAGGTTCGTGGGGCAGTCGGGCACGGCGGCAAGCCAGGCGTCGGGCGCCGAAACCCCGGGTTTGAGACTCACAGCCTGGGCCGAAGCCGGCAGGCAAAGCAACGCCGCGGTCAGGGAAAGCAACAGGGAACAAGCAGTCCGTTTCATGTCAACTCCTCCATCTTCATCGTCGTCTCTCGCGAAGCGGCGCACATCCGGGACGCATGGCGTCCAAAGGCGCTCAGACTTTGATCCCCCCCGATTCAGCGGTTTACCGTAAGAAATCCAAGGTGTCCAATCTGGATAAGCATTGATTGTACACCCTTTTCTCCGCCGGTTCTCCGGCCTTGGGACCGGAGCGCTTCCACCGCCGCCCCTTTAACAAAATTTTGGCGCTTGCGGAACTTTTCGCCGTGAGGTCCGTCACATGCTCCGGTCAGGGACCGCCTTTCAGGCGCCCGGCCTCCGAAAGAACAACGGCCGGGACCTATTCCCGGCCGTCGCGAACAGGATGACACACGATTCACTTTGGGCGAGGCGCCTTGAACATGACCTGGATCCGGGTTTTCAGGGTCCTGGCCACAGCGGGGTCAACCATTTTCAGGTCAAAACTTTCGGGGTTCAATTCCTGGATCGTCAGGCCCGGAACTTTTTCGGCGATGGCATCCATGGCGGAACCGCCCTTGTGGAAGAATTTGAACTGCGCGTCCCATTCCCACCCCGGGATTTTGGCCAGCTCGGCTTTATAAAAGGCGAGCACCTTGTCGGGCGTATCCGGCGCACCGAGATTGAGAGCCTCCATGGGCGAAGGCTTTCCATTGATTTCCATGTGGGGATAGGAGATGACCACGGCGCCCGGATAACAGGGAACTCCAACCTCCTCTGCGGTGGGAAGAGCCGAGTTCGACGCGTCCTGCCCCGCCATCTTCATCATGGCGGCCCCCTTTTGGGTCATGTGGGCCCAGGGAGCAAATACACCGCCCCCGCCGGCCAGAACCCCGGCAGTGACCATCACGCCCAACGCCAGCGGCGCCGTAATCATCAGAATTCGCTTTTTCATGAAGATTCCTCCCTTGTTATGTCCGGTGGGCCGCTCCGCCTGGGGCGGCCTCTGGCGGACATCATCCCTGGTTCAATTCGTACACGCCAATGCTGCGCCGGCGCCGTGACGGGAGTCACGTCGCCTTGATTTGCCGCCGGAAATTTCCGGCGGAGGCGCAATATGATGAAGCTGCATACTAGCGTCCCGGCTCGGGCCGGGTCAAGCCCGGAAGATGCCGTGCGGGTCATGCTCGAAGTGATACAGCTTGGCCACCTCCACCTCGAGGCGTCCCAGAAGGTGGCGCCGGTGGACGGCGAGGGCCGCGAGGGTTCCCGCGACCGGACCGGCCCAGTACACCCACCATGACCGCCAGTCACCGGAAACGAGAGACGGTCCGAAACTCCTGGCGGGGTTCGTGCTGGTTCCGGACAGGGGCGCTTCGAGCCAGACCATGACGGCATAGAGGAAGGGAAAGAGCAGGGGCGTGAACCGGCGAAGCTTTTTCCGGCCAAGAAAGAAAAAGAGCCCCGCAATGAGGCCGAACGTCGCCGCCGCTTCCCCGAGGGCGGCTTCCCAGGGCGTCCAGCCCGGGCCGGGAAAGGTGCCGCCGTACTGGATGGACGACCCCACTGTTCCCCACGGGAGCAGCGCGAGCCCTCCCGCAGCCGCGCCGAGCATCTGCGCCGAAACGTAGGCCAGCGCCTGCCCTGTGGAAAGCTTTCCTTCCAGGCGGAATGCGAAGGTCACGACCGGATTGATGTGGGCCCCGCTGGCCTTTCCCACGGGAGAAACGGCGATCAGGCCGCCCACGCTTCCAAAGATAAATCCCGTCACCAGCCGCCTCAGGCCGGGATCGGGCAGCAGACGCAGGACGGGGCTGCCCTTCCCGAAATCGAGGATGACAACACCAACCCCGAGCCCAACGAGGAGAAAGGTCCCCACAAACTCAGAGAGTATGGGCTGCCAAGGTGGAAAGCGCCGTGCGCGGCGGACCATTTCTTTTCAGATTCCTTCCAGCCGGCGGGCCGTCTCCCGGATAGCCTCCCAGGCCTTTTTCACGTGGCGGTGTTCCGTAAACGTCTGGCCGATGCTCATACGGAGGGCCACCTTCTCATCAAGCCGGGTATGCGTCAGGTAAAGGGCACCCGACGCGTTGAGTTCGTCCATGAGCCTCTGGTTGAATTCGTCGCCGGAAAGGTGCCGGAAACAGACGAGGTTGAGCGGGGGATCCACCGCCAGTTCGAAGTCCGGCGATTCGCGGATCCATCCCGCAAACTCCTGCGCCAGCCGTACGTGCTCCCGGACGTGGCGCCGGATTCCCTCCACGCCGTAGTGCCGGATCACGAACCAGAGCTTGAGGGCCCTGAAACGCCGTCCGAGAGGAATTTGCCAATCGCGGTAATCGATGACCGCGCCGGATTCCGTGGCCTTGTTTCGAAGATATTCCGGCAGGATGCTCAGGGCGTGGATCAGAGCGGTCCGGTCGGCCACGTAGAAGCAGTCGCAGTCGAAGTTCGTGAACATCCACTTGTGCGGATTGAAGCAGTAGCTGTCGGCCGCCTCGAGGCCTTCGTGAATGAAGCGGAACTCGGGGCAGACGGCCGCGGTTCCGGACATGGCGCCGTCCACGTGCAGCCACAGGTGGTGTTCCTGGCAGATTGGTCCGATTTCGGGCAGGGGATCCATACCGTTGGAAGATGTCGTTCCAACCGTCGCCCCAACGAAAAAGGGGATCAGGCCGATGTCCAAATCCCCGAGGATCTTCTTTTCCAGGTCTCCGGGCCGCATGGCGTAAGATCCGTCCACCTCCACTTTCCTCAGGTTGTCGCTGCCGATACCGGCGATACGGGCGGCCTTTTCCAGCGAGGAATGCGCCTGATTCGAGACGTAGGCCGTCAAATGTCCATCGCAGCCCAGGCGGTTTGTGGCCAGGTTGCTGGCGCGCTCCCTCGCCGCGATCATAGCGCACAGAGCGGCGCTGGAGGCAGAGTCCTCAATGACTCCGCCGCCGGGCCCGCTGGATTTGAAGGCCCGCGGGAGCGCCAGCATGTCCGCCACCCAGTCCAGCACGTGCGTCTCGAGCTCCGTACAGGCGGGGCTCGTCGCCCAGAGCATTCCCTGCACGCCCAGACCCGCGGAAACCAGTTCGCCCAAAACAGCCGGCCCGGAAACGTTGGCGGGAAAAAATGCGAAGAAATTTGGAGACTGCCAGTGGGTAACGCCGGGTAGAATTTTGCTGTCCAGGTCGGCGAGGACGGCGTCGAAAGGCTCTCCCGTTTCGGGCGGATCGGGGGGCAGGGACGCCCGGATGCTTCCCGGTTCGATTCTGGAAAGGACGGGCAGTGATTCCACGCGCTCCCAGTAATCCGCGATCCAATCCACGACGTCCCGGCCCAACCGCCGGAACTCTTCCGGTGTCATGTGACGGCTTTCTTTTTCGGACATCATTCCCCCAAGAAGATTCCATCCGGCGGCGCGCCAGGCGTTCCCACGCAAAAGCGCTTTCCACGCCTTTCCGGTGAAAGGGACTTCAGTAGGGCAGGCTCTCGAGGTAGCGGCGCAGCCCCTCTTTGGCGCCGCCGATCCAGGGATCCCCGTGAGCAAAGAGCAGATTGTCGAAATGCCGGTCCATGTGGGACAGGAAGATATTCTTGATGCCCCGCTTGATGTCTTCCGGGTCCTCGCCGAGGAGTGCGTCGGGAACGAAGCCCAGCTCTCCTTCGTAGCGGACGAGCGAGTCCCCCACCGCCAACGTTCCTTCCCCGACAGGAGAATAGAGCACGGTTTCTTCCGGGCAGATAACACCGGCGTCCAGCGCCTTGATTCCGCCGGGCAGGTCGTCGCCGTGCTCGAAGGGCGCGACCCTCTCGCCGCGGGTAAATTCATGAAGCCCGTCCCTGTGGCACCATACTTTTGAACCGAAGGCCTCTTCAAACTGTGCGCTGTGGCGATAGTGGTGGCGGTTTGTCAAAAAAATATGCTCCGGCTTTTTTCTCTTCTCGAACCATTCCAATCCTTCGTCAGGAACTCTCGGATCGATGAGCACGGCCGGCTCCGCGGCTTCGATATAGTACGAGTGCACCATTTTCCGTATGCCCTCGTGAAAGGTTGTCCAATGATAGAGACCGCTGAGAAGACGTTCCATCGTTATCCCTCCTTCCGGCGGAATTCGCAAAAACGCCTGAAGAGACGGCAGGCGCGGAACCGTCCCTCTATTCATTATATGCACCCGCGGGCCCGCTCGAAAAGAAACTCCGTGACCACGGCAAAGAACTCCGCCGGGCTTTCCGCTCCGTAGCGGTCCAGCAGGGTGGCCCGGCGGCGGGCGATGTCCTGGATCAGGCCGTCGTATTCGCGGCCCAGCACCCTCGCCCAGGCGATGTACATGGAGCGCTCTGGCAGCCTCGGCGCCCCGTCCGACCCACCCCACTCTTCGTCCAGCTGGTGGGCGAATTCGTGAAACACCACGTTCCGGCCGTCCCGGAAATCCGCCGCGCCCGTGAGAACGTCGTCCCAGGAAAGCACGATTGTCCCGTGCTCCCAGGACTCGCCCAGGCGGGCTTCTTCCCCCTCCAGGACCGTACCGTCCTCGCGCTGGGTGACCTCATGCACGACGTAGGCCGCCGGATAGACAAGGATAGTTGTGAGGCCCGGGTAGAGATCCGTCCGACGGTGCAACAGGAGGATACACGCCTGGGCGGCGATCGTGACGCGGATCTCATCGGTGATCTCCACGCCGCCGCATCCTTCGAAGTATTTTTCCGCCAGGAAAACCTGCACCAGGCCCTGCAGTTCTTCCCGGTCCTCCGGCGGAATGATGCAGTAATAGGGAACGTTCCGCCGCAGAATTGCGAGCCATTCAGGCGGAAAGGGCCTGTTCCTCAGTTTTTTCCGGCGTCTCTCTTTGAAACCGAACATACCGGCGCTCCCATCGAAAGGCCATATGGGATGATGGCACGCACCGGACCGCTATGGGTAGGGGTCGGCCGCGAATCCTCCAAAGCGGAGGCGAATCCCCAGGAAGACTTCACGGCCCGGGCCCGGCTGGAAATAGTTGCCGTCCGGATCGGGCTCAGTGAAGGCGATATAATTCTTATCCAGGAGATTCCGGCCCGAAAGCATGATTTCGCCGGCGTGCGTCTTTCCAGTCCACCTGTAAGCGAGCCGGGCGTTGAACAGCGTGTAGCCCCCTGTCCAGACCGTGTTGGCGGGATCAACGTAGAGCCGGTTCTGAAGCCGGAACCCGCCGCCCACGATCCAGTGGTCTCCCGGGGTGTACTGCACGTCGAGCGACGCCATGTGCTCGGGGATGTTCGGAAGCCGCCCCCCCACAACCGACGCCGCATCAGGCTCATAGGACGTGTAGATAAAATCGGAGTAGGTATACGCGGTCCTGACGGCCAGGTCGGTGAGGGGATGCCATGCAAGGTAGAGTTCCAGGCCCGTCCTGCGCGTCGCTCCTGTGTTTCTGTAAAAGGTTTCAAGAGGCCGGGAGGGGACGCGGTACCGCTGGAAGTCGTTGTCGGTCGTCATGCGGAAAACCGCCGCATCGTAATAGAGGGAGCCTCCTGCGGTCCCGCGGGCGCCTGCTTCCACCTGGCGGGAGGTGGAAGCCGACATCGACTGGTTGAACCCGCCGATGTGGGCGGGGTTGTTCAGCAGTTCTTCTGTGGAAGGCGGCGTGAATCCCTGGCCCCAGTCGGCGTAAACGCTCAGCGACGGCAACGGAGACCACGCCTCCAGATTCTGGTAGATCCGGTCGCGCCGCAGGCTGGCCATCACGGTCCAGGCGGATCCCAGAGAGACCTTGTCCATCACGTACACGCCGCCTCCGCCCTGATGGATGGTTTCGTCGGACAAGAGAGCCGGGCCTTCCACGGCGCCGCCCATGTTGGGGTGGGCGTACTCATCGATGGTCTGCCAGGATGCATCGATCCCCGCGGCGGCGTGGTTGCGCACGTGTCCTTTTCCGGTCATCAGGTTCCACTGAAACATGGCGCCCGGATTGGTGTAGGTCGCGTGGTCCACCGACGACGGAACGGCCTCGCGGTACCGGGTCTTTCGTCCGTAGGCGGAGAATGACAGGTTTTGCCGGGTCGTCAGAGCCACGCGTCCGGTGAGGCCGGCGGTGATCCGGCGGGTTTTCTGGTACTCGTTGAACGCGGCGGCGTCGGGATTGGCCTGGACCGGATTCTGGTCCACCTGCTCGGCGTTCAGCCCCTCTGCAATTTCGTTGAAGTGGCCCACGCCATAGACGAGCGCGGTCATCTCGAATCGGGGCGAGGCCTGCCAATGGAATTTTCCATAGAGGTTGGTGGCATGAAAGGCCGTGTGGTCGCGGTACCCGTCCCCAAGCGTCCTTGCGGCTGCGACCCTGTAGTTCAAGGCGCCCTGCGTGCCTCCGTCTTCGACCATGGCCTTCAAAAAGCCGTGGCTTCCGCCGGTAAAAAAGGCCTCCACGCCTTGTTTCGGCGGGCCGTCCTGCGTCCGGATGCTGACGACGCCGCCGGACGCCCCGCCGCCGTATAAGGCGCCGGAGGGTCCCTTGAGGACCTCCACGCGCTTGACCGTCGACCAGTCCACATCAAACAGGTCGCGGACAAAACCGGTGGGATCGTCCAGGGGGATGCCGTCCAGGAGAACGGTGATGTTGCGAAGCCCGTGTTCGGAGAGAACGCCCTGGCCGCGGATATACAGGTGGACCACCTCTCCGTCGTACTGGTTCTCAACGCGTACGCCCGGGACCAGGTCAAGCGCTTCGTCCGCCGAAAAGGCGCGCGGCATGTTCCGAAGGGTCTGCGGGGTGACCACGGAAACGGAGGCCGGCGTTTCTTTGAGCGGCATGGTCATCCGGGGCGTGGTCACCGTCACTTCGCTCTTCCCCGAGGGTTTCTTGGCGTCTTTCGCTGTTGAGTTCGAAGGCTACGGCGGTACCGCGGCGCACATCAACAGGCCGGCAAAGACCATGGGCGCGGCCGCAGCGGCGACCCGGCGTCTGAACGCCGGCCCGCGCTGATTCAGGGAATCTCGATGCATTACCCATCCTCCCGGGAGAAAAATTCTGAATTTAACGGGAACGCCCGGGAGCCGGGCCATTCCCCCCTCCATGAGGCTTCAATACTATACCGTGGCAGGCCGGGCACGCAATATCATTGAAGCTGGCCCAGGACGACGCGTGTCTGGTATTCGATGGACACGCGCCCTTCTTGCTGGTGTTCCTCGAATATGAGAGCCAGCTCGTCGAGCATGGGGCGGGATCTGGGATCGTCTTCCGAGGGCACGTAAGAAGAGGAAAGGAGACGCCCGCGAAGGCCGGTGAAATCCATAACCTGCCTGTTTTGCAGCATCTCCACACGGCAGCCGCGGGGGCCGAAAAACGCCTCGATCCGTTCTTTTCCAAGCGCCTTGTGATCCACCTTTCTGTAATCCGTCCCATGGCGCAGCAACAGGTTTTCGTAGGCCTCCAAAAAGAGAGAGCCCCCAATGCTGCGGTCGTTCCAGACGAGAACCGCCCACCCCTCCGGACGTAGAATTCTGAGGAATTCCCGCCGGGCCTCACCCCGCCGGAACCAGTGGAAGGCCTGGCCCGCCGTGGCGAAATCGACGCATCCCGCGGGCAGGGTGGTCTTCTCCGCCGTCCCCTCCACGCATTCGAAGGCGGGGTGGTTCGCCAGGTAACGCCGCCCCGCTTCGCGCATCTCCCGGTTGGGCTCCACCCCGTACACCCTGTTTCCATTTTTCAGAAACAGTTCCGCAAGGAAGCCCGTGCCGCAGCCTACGTCGGCCACGCAGTGGGAGGGCGACAGGCCGCAGTGTTCTTTCAGCACCTCGATCACGCCCTGCGGGTAGTGCGGCCTGTACTTCAGGTAGTCATCGACCCGGTTGGAAAACCTCTCCGTGGACTGCACGTTCCGGCCCCCTTTCGTTCCGGTTCAGACGCCTGCCGGGGTGCTTCCGGCTCCTGCTTCCGCTCCGCCCGCTGTCAAACGCGCGCGAAGGTCTTTGTCCAGGCCCGCATCGATCGCCGTCCAAGCCAGGGCAAGGGCCCCGTCCCCAATCGCTCTTTCGGCCGCCGGCGTGATGCAGTGCGAAGCGAACTCCGGCTGGTGATTCACGGCCGGAAGGGAGTCGATGCCGATCATGGGGTGAATGGAGGGAAGCGCCAGGGAAATGTTCCCCATATCTGTAGAGATAGGGGCCAAGGCGAAGGGATCTTGAGGCTCTACAAAGACGCGGCCGAGGGACTCGGCGTTCTTCCTGTAGGCGGCCGTCAATCCAGGGTCGTGCTCCATGTGGGCGTACGGCTTATCGCCCCCGAGCACCTCAAGCCGGCAACCCGTCGCGAGGGCTCCCGCTTCGAAGCATTTCAGCACGCGCGGTTTCAGGGACTGCAGTTCGTCCAGGGTTTCCGACCGGACATCGTAGAGGGCGGTCGTCAGCCCGGGAACGATGTTGGAGGCCTCACCGCCGCGTGTAATGATGCCGTGAATCCTCGCCGTGGTCGGGATGTGCTGGCGCAACAGGCCGATGGCTGTCTGCGCCACGGTCACGGCGTCCGCCGCGTTGATTCCCAGCTCGGGAAAAGCCGCGGCGTGGGCCTGCCTCCCGTGGTAGTGAATTTCGAAGGCCGCGCAGGCGATGACATGGGGCTCCAGGACGTCGTCGGGTCCCGGGTGAGCCATGAGGGAGGCGTGGATCCCCTTGAAAGCGCCGTTTTCTAAAAGGAGGATCTTGCCGCCGGCGTTTCCCACTTCTTCCGCCGGCGTTCCCAGGACCGTTACCGTCAATCCGGCCTCTTCCGCGGCGGCGGCCGCGGCGAGGGCCGCCCCCAGAGACATGGCGGCGATCAGGTTGTGCCCGCAGGCGTGTCCCACGTCCGGGAGAGCGTCGTACTCGGCGCAGAATGCCACGTGCAGCGGGCCATCCCCCCGGCTGGCCCGGAATGCGGTGGGAAGGCCGCATATCCCTCTTTCCACACGGAATCCGGCCTGCTCCAGCGCATCACACAGCCAGCGCGAGGCCTGGACTTCTTCGAAAGCGGTCTCCGGCGCGGCGTGGATCCGGCGGCTCAAGTCGATCAACCGCGGCATCTTCCGTTCCAGTTCTTCTTTCACCAGTTCTTTCGCCGTCATTTGCCGTTCACCCACGCCGCTCAGGCGGCCTCATGACGCCCCGCAACAGATCATGCACCGCTCCGTCCCCGGCTCCGGGGGCTGGAAAGCATCACCAGGATTCCCGAAACGGCTCCGAAGAAGGCGCCGCACCATCCGAACACCGACAGCTTGAAGGGCACGAGGACAAAACTCTTATAGATGAGAAACGCCTGGAGCAGGAAAAGGAGGATCCAGACGAAGCCAAGCAGGCGCCGCCCTTTCCGGCCCAGCCCCGGGTAGGGGTCACGCGAAAGAAGCGCGACGAACAGCATGGCAAATCCGAAGATCCCCATTCCGCCGACGGCAAACATGGTCAGGTTGATCATACTGCGCCCTCCAATTCGCAGTTACTTCAATCCCGGTAGCCGATCTCTCCTGTCAGGGGCACCCGGCTTTTCATGAATGTCCCGCTGCCTCGGGCGATTTCGCGCTCCTGATCGTCGTAAAGGAACGATTCGGCGACGATCAGCCGCGGGGAGCGGCTGACCACTTTCCCCACGGCCGTGAGGTCGCCCCCGGAAACAGGCCGTTCCAGGTAGAGGTTGAATGTAACCGTCAGGACAAAGACGTCCTTCACCAGGGAATTGGCGCTGAAGAAGGCTGCATCGTCCAGCGCTTTGAAATAGGCTGAACCGTGAACAGCGCCGGCCGCGTGATAGAGATGGGAGCCCACCGGCAGAACGAGGCGGGCCGTTCCGTTTCCCACTGTCAGCCGGGGCTTGTAATACGCATTGCAGGGGGCGGCATGGTACATGTTCTCAAGCTTCCGGAAATGGTCTTCCTGGCTCATTCCCTCTCCTTGCTGGACATCGCATGCTGAGGGCTTCCGCACCCCGGTTCATCGCATTCTAACAGGGAGGGCAAGCGAACCGCCACCTTGCCTTTCGAACATCACAAACACGCCTGGGAGAATCCGCCGGCCTCACGCTTCCAACCGGCTCCATTCGCGTTTCAAAATACCGTAGACCTCAAGATCCTCGTAATGGTCGTCTTTTCGTACGTGCTGGCGAAGGCGCCCCTCGTGGGACATTCCCAGCTTCTGCAGCACCTTGCCTGATGCAGGATTCCGCGTAAAATGCTGAGCGAACACCTTGTTCAGCCGCAAAACGGAAAATGCGTAATCCATCACCAGCCCGGCGGCTTCGGTGCAGTATCCTCGATTCCAGTAGCGCTTGCCCACCCAGAAGCCCATCTCTCCCAGATCACCTTCCGGATGAACGATGAGGCCGTTGGCGCCCACCAGTTCCCGGCCAGGCTTCAGCGCCACCCCCCACACGGAGATCTCACCCCGGTCGCACTTTTCCAGGTTGACGGCGATCCACCTCTGGGCCATCTCCAGGGTGTAGGGGTGGGGGATATGAAGCGTCGTGGACGCGATGTCGGGGTCGTCCACAAGGGCCTGGACCGCCCCCGCATCTTCCGGTGAAAAGGGCCGGAGGATCAGCCTCTTGGATTCGAGCCGGGGCACCGTGTTCATGCTGTGGCCATCTCCAGGGATCGTATTCAGCACGGCGCCGAATCCGAAAGCCGCGCTGCCGTCTGGAATTTTGTCGTCGTTTTCAAGTATATCAGGTCGCAAGCCCAGCGGGGGAGGTATAGTGAATTTTATAAATATGGCCGGCATACGGAGGGGCCTATGGTGACATCCAAGAAGGCGGTCTGGACGGAAATCGCGATATTCGCCGCGTTGATTCTGTCTTTCATCTGGCTCTGGGAAGACGCTTTCCCTGGGAGCGGTGTGCTGGTTGTCGGCTTATACTTCCTGCTGGGGATCACCGTAGGAAAACTGGTTTGTGGTCCGTTCGTAGTCCCTCTGACGGCTGATGAGAATCTGTTTGCCCAGGCCCAGGAAGTCCACCTCGTGTGCTCGGATCCGCCATGTATTCTGCCCCCCCGCCCTTCCAAAGCGGATACCGCCCTTCAAGGTCCAGGCATCCCGTTCGACGACCACGGCCGTGACGGTCCCACCGGGGTTAAGCCGCGGGTAAATTCGGGCGGAGCGGACGTACTCCAGCGACCGCAGGAGGCGTTCGCTTTCGTGAATGAGCCTGGCGTTGACTTTCTCACCTGGCTTGAAGAGCAGTTCCCGCCGGATCACCCGCTTTCTCGTCCGGATGTGGATGACGTTCGCCACCCGTCCCACCCAGTGGTCCTGGTTGGGATCGCGCAGATCGAAAACGTTTCCCACGTGAATCTCCACGGCGCTGATGACAGCGCACCGCTCCTGAAGGGCCGCCCACGGGTCGGGACCGGCAGGGCCCTCTGCCGCGACCGCCACCGGCCACAGGAACAGAAAGAGCCACACCGCTCCCCCTGCGCCGGGCGGCGTTGCCGGGAGCCTGCCCGAAAGCTTCCGAACGGAATTTCCAGCAGCCAAGGCGCCTGCCATATGAATGCCTCCGCGGACGAGCACACGGCCTTTCCCAAAGCCTAACGCCCAAGAATGTGCTCGGCCATCGGAAGGTCAGAAGTCCCACGCGACGTAGACAGCTCCCGCGTGAGGACCCACCACGGGAATCATGGTGAGGTCGTGCCTGCCGGGTTTCTGGTGGAGCCGGTAGATTTCCTTGCTCATGAAGTACCCGAGCGCCGATCCTACGAAGACGTCCGAGGCCCAGTGCGCGTTGCTGTTGATCCGGGAAAGCGCCGTGAGAGAAGCCAGCGTATAGGCGAGCGGCGGCACCCAGCGGCGCCCTCGATATTCCGTGGCGAACATGGTGGCCAAGGCAAAGGCCGATGAAGCGTGGCCCGATGGAAAAGAAAGATGCTTGTTGTTGAAGGACGGCCCGTTAAAGACATTGTTGTAGGGAGATTCGCTGGGGCGGTCCCTGTGGACGCCGAACTTGAGGACCTGGGTGACGGCCCCCGTGAGAAGAAAGCTCTCAAATGCGAGGCGGGACGTCTCCTGCAGCTTGGTGTTGCGGTCAAAGCGGCCTGCGAGGTAGAAGCCCGCCAGAAGGGGCATCGTGAAATAGCCGTTTCCGAAGGGTTTGACAATCTTTGTGATGTTGTTGGAGGTCTTGTTCCGGTGCTCCTGCGCCCAGGTCCGGATGTGCTCGTCGTAATGATACAGGATGAGAGCGGTTCCGGTGGTGACGCCGAGCTTGATCCACGTGGATTTCTTCCATTTCGCCGGGGATTTGAACATCTGTTCCGGGTCGGTGACAAAGCTCCTCCAGTAGGCCCGGTCCAGCTTCTCAACGCGGGCGCCGGACGCCTGGGAATGGGCCTTGTCACTCTCCGGGCTCTTGTTAAGGGTGCTTTTGGGGGATTCCCGCTTCGCTGCGGAATGGGTGCTCTTCTTCGCGGTACCGGGCGGCGCGGCTGCGATAAGCAGGGGGGCGCAGCAAAGGCACAATGCGGCGGCAAGCACGCGGGGGAGGCATGCTGAGGACATGGGGGGCTCCTTGCTTAGGAGAGATGTATGGTATCCGCTCCAGGACCTTCTTCGAAGCGGGGAATGGGAGAGTGGGGAGGGGGCGGCGAACGGATTGCCCGCGGCGTCCGAGACAGATGGACCGCCCGGCTGGCGCCGCCTTGGATCGGTACAGAATGGAAGTTGAATCCGGGCTCATCAACGGGTCCCTCGACCCGCTCCCACCCCGGTTCAGGTCTGATGGAGAAGCGTTCTGGCCATCTCCACGATGCCGGCCTCCATTTCGGGGCCTAGTGTATTTTTAACTGCAAAAAGCTGAAAATACAAGAGTTCATTCAAATCCCGCACCATTCTTTCCTCGCGCTCTTCAGCCTGTTCGTCGGCCAGGCCGGATAGTACGGCGTCCACAGGAAGCATGCCTTGTTCATCGAGATTCAATCCCGAGAGAATCGAAGCGCCGGGTTCCAATCCCTTGAAAAACGCGGAGAGAATGGCCTCGGTTTTCGTGCCGACCTCCACCTTCAGCGCCTGATAAATCGTCGAGAAAACATTGTTGTAAGCGTCAATTCGAGGACGAAGACGCGCCTTTTCCTCCTCCGGAAGCACTTTTTCAGGCCCTTTTCCGGCGGCGGCGCTCCGCGTTTTGATCAACCCGGCGGCAAGGAGGGACACGACGGCTTTCCGTCCTTCGAGATCGCCGACCTTGGCCCGGGTGAGTACTTCGCCCACGCTGCGTTCGCCGTCGACCTGCGACAGAATTTGCTCCTCCTCCAGGGTCAGCTGTGTGGAGGCCGTCACGTCTTCCACCAGTTTCAGGACAGCGTCCTCATTGGGAAGACGGTCTTTCAACCGCGCCCATTCGTCGATCCTCCGGGCCGCCTCCATCACGTAATTTGTCGTGGTCATGGACAGCGCCAGGGAGAACGGCGGTTTGATCTTTCCGTTGTGGAAACGGAAGCGGCCCGCAGGAAGGGTAAACACGTGGAAAATGACCGATTCCACCGACTTGACCCATTCGGCGAGGAATTCGTCGCGGTTCAGGCCGGAAACGTGGAAGAGCGATTCGAGCATGCCTTCATCGTCCTTGCGAGCCTGGAGCCCTTCCGCCAGGTCCTGTTCCGTGACGAAAAGCCGGCGCAGAAGGTGAGCGGCCAGACCGAAACGCGCGTCCTCACCCGCCGCATAAACCAGGCTGCCGTTTTCAAAGAAGAGGCCCCACCGGTCCTCCCCCTGCATCTCCAGCATGCCCGTCTTCTTGCTGGCCGACAGAAAAAGCAGAACGTCCGAGAGCGAAAGGACGGAAAGATCTCCCTCGAACTGGACGGATTCCTCCGCTTCACGGGCGAAGGACCGTTCCAAGATCCTGTCCAGGTGCTGAAATTTGAAATAGCCTTCAAGCAGGCCGGGAATCTGGCCCGATTCGATATCCACATAGACGGGGGAAAGCACCAGACAGCCGGATCTGACGTGCAGCACGGCCTCGCGGGCTTTTCCAAAGATATCTTCGACCACTTCCCTCGGCACCAGGATGGCGCCGTCCTCTCTGATGGGCAGCGGCTTTTTCAAATCGCAGGCCCTCCTGGCGTGTATGCAGCCGCAACCGGGCCGGTTGCCGGGAAATCTTCACGGACCCGGGCTTCCGGTGCCTCGTTTTCTCGCCGCCCGCCTCCGGGAATTCGCCGCTTACAAAGAACGTCTTCTTCGTCGTCGACTCGGCCCGTGCTTCGTACGTACTCCCTGATGACATGCTACCGCCGGCGGTCTGGGGTGTCAAACTGAGGGGGCCGGGAATAAGCCGGACTTCACCCTCGCCCCCCCTTTGTGGTAACCTGCTTTCTTTTCTGGTAAAGACGCTGGCATGCGGTCGTTTAAGAGTCTTCGGAGCTCAAAGGATGCTCGAAGAGATAGAATCAAAAAGCGAAAGACTGATCATCGGGCTCATTTCCGGAACGTCGGCCGACGGTATCGACGCGGCACTTGTCCGGGTGCTGAACAGTGGCGAAGAGGCCCAATTCGAGATCATTCGCTTCGAAACGCTGAGATTCTCGAAGGCCGTACAGCAAAAGATTTTAAAAGCACAAGGCGCGACGGGCGCCACCGCCCGCGACGTGGTGCTCCTTTCAAGCTATCTGGGCGAGCTCTTTTCACATGCAGCAAAGCGCCTCTGCGAAGGGGCCGGCATCGCGCTGGACGCCATCGACCTCATCGGCCTGCACGGGCAGACGCTGTACCATCACCCGGACCCGGTCCAGTTCCCGGGCGCCAAGGCATCCGGCTCGCTTCAAATCTGCAATCCCGCCGTCGTTGCCGAGAGAACGGGCGTCACCGTGATCTCCGACTTCCGGGCCAGGGATATGGCCGTGGGCGGGCAAGGCGCGCCGCTCGTCCCCTACCTCGATTTTGCGCTGTACCGGCACCGGTCGCGCGGCCGGATCGCCCTCAATATCGGCGGCATCGCCAACGTCACTGGCATTCCGGCCAACAAGGGCATCGAGTCGGTCGTAGCCTTCGACACCGGTCCCGGGAACTGCCTCATCGACCAAGCCGTCGTCCGCTTCACCCAGGGCAAACGCCTGTACGACGAAAACGGCGAGTGGGCCAAGTCCGGGACGGTCAACCGCGAAATCATCTCAAGCCTGATGGCGCATCCGTACCTGCAGAAGACTCCCCCAAAATCCCTGGACAAGGAGGCCTTCGGGCCCGTCTTCCTCGAAGATCTTCTCAAGAAGACGTCGGGCCTTTCCCCGGCAGACTGGGTAGCGACGCTTTCCGCCTTTACCGTCCAGAGCATCGCCATGGGCGTTATGGAGCATCTCCTCCAGTCCTCCAACTACGAGGAACTGATCGTGTGCGGTGGCGGCGCGAAAAATCCCTACCTCGTATCCGAGCTCCAGAAAGCCCTCCCCAAACTTCTCATCGTCCACGGCGACGAATACACGATCCCCGCCAAGGCCAAGGAGGCGGTCCTCATGGCCTACCTCGCCAATGAAACCCTGGTGGGACGCCCCGCCAATGTTCCCTCGGCCACCGGGGCATCGCATCCGGTTGTCTTGGGTTCTATTACGCCCGGCAAGAACGCCTGGCGCCTGACATAATCTATTCCGTTATCCGGCCTTCCCATCCCTTAAAAAGCAGGGCGGGCGCCGGAGCGCCCGCCCTGGATTGCCGGACCGTCTTTGCGGTCAACCTTGCTGCTCCTTCAATTTCCGGATCTCCTCGGTCAGCTTTGGAACTACATCGAAGAGGTCGCCCACGATCCCGTACGTGGCCAACTTGAAAATGGGCGCCTCGGGATCCTTGTTGACTGCCACGATCACCTTTGAGGTGGACATACCGGCCAGGTGCTGGATGGCGCCCGAGATGCCGCAGGCGATGTACAGGCTCGGAGCAATGACTTTGCCTGTCTGTCCGACCTGGTGGGAGTGGTCGATCCAGCCGGAATCGACGGCCGCGCGGGAAGCGCCCACCGCACCGCCCAGCAGCTTGGCGAGTTCCTCCAGAATGTTGTAGTTTTCGGGGCCCTTCATCCCGCGTCCGCCGGACACCACTATGTCGGCCTCCGCCACGTCCAGCAGTTCACCTTCCGAGGCCAGGACTTTCTCCACGACCGCCCGTACATCTGCTTCCGTGACACCGTGCTCGAGCGGAACGATTTCGGGAGAAGCAGGCTTTTCTTCGGGTGGAAAGATGTTGGGACGGATGGAGACGGCATACGGAACGTCCTTGGGGCCCTTCACCTTCTTGTAGGCCTTGCCCGCATAGATGGGCCGCGTGAATTCGATACCGCCGTCCTTGACTTCGTAATGCGTCAATTCGGAAACAAGGCCGATCCCGAACCGTCCCGTCACCTTGGGCGCCAAGTCCTTGCCCATGGCGGTGGCGGAAAAGACCACCAGTCCCGGCTGGTCCAGCTCATAGGCCTTGCCCACTCCCAGGGCGTAAGCGTCGTTGGAGTACCGGGCGAAGATGGCGTCGTCGCCCACATAGACCTTGGACACACCGTATTTTCCCAGCTCTTCGGCCATGGGCTGGACACCCTGGCCCAGAAGAACGGCGGACACGCCGCCCCCTGTTGCCTCGGCGATGGCCCGGCCGACCGCGGCCGCCTCAAGTGCGGCCTTTTTCAGCTTTCCGTCGCGCTGTTCAGCAAATATCAAAACGTTCATGGTTGACTCCCCCAAAAAAGTCGCCGGGTCAAATGACCTTGGCTTCCTCGTGAAGCACCTTCACGAGTTCCTTGACCTGGTCGTCCAGCTCCCCTTCAAGAATCCGGCCGTCTGGACGCTTGGGCGGCAGGTCGTATCCGGCCAGCTCGAACGTCTTGTCGAGCTGTTCCAGGCCTCCGGCGTCCAGCCCGAGATCTTGGGGCGTGAAGGTCGTAATTTCCTTTTTCTTGGCCGCCATGATGCCCTTCAGCGAGGGGTAGCGGGGCTCGTTCAAGCCCTTCTGGCAAGTAATGACCGCCGGAAGGGGCGCCTTCACGACCTCGGCGCCGCCTTCGATCTCGCGCTCACACACCACGGACCCGTCCTGCGGCTCGAGCTTGGTGACCACGGTAATGACGGGAACGTCTAGGAGCGTCGCCACGAGAGAACCCACTTGCTGGTTGTCGCCCCCCACACCGTGCTTGCCGAAAAGGACCAGTCCGAAATCATGTTTCTTGATGGCGGCGCACAGCATTTCCGCCACGGCGCGGGGATCGCTGTTCTCAAAATCATCGTTCTTGCAGAGAACCGCCTTATCCGCGCCCATGGCAAGACCCTGCCGGAGGCTTTTGACGGCCTCGTCGCCGCCGACCGTCAACAGAGTGACCTCTCCCTCACCTTTGGCTTCCTTGAGCTGAAGGGCCGCTTCCACGGCAAACTCGTCGTAGGGATTCACCACATAGTTGGCGCCGGCCAGGTCAAGCGACATGCCGTCCGGCGTGACCTTGACACGGGTCTCAGTGTCCGGTACGTGCTTGATACAAACCAGGATATTCATCAAGGCCTCCTTTTGTTTCCTGTCGTAGCATTTGAAATATCAAATAGTTGCGGCGCCACTAACCAAATGTTAGTGAATACTCGCTTGCCACATTCATGATTTTAATACGAGATGGCGCTACAGGCAAATCCGGATACGGCTGACGCTGCAATGGCCCATGTTGAGGTCTTTCCGCAGCGTAAGGCGCCGATTCTTCCGGCACAGATTCCGGTCGCGGCAGGCCCGCCCGGAAATTACTCGCTGTAGCGGGAGATGATCAGGCAAGCATTCGTTCCACCAAAGCCGAACGAATTGGTCAGCGCATGTTCAATTTTCATGGCCCTGGCCTGGTTGGGGACATAATCCAGATCGCAATCGGGATCCGGTTCCACGAGGTTGATGGTGGGCGGCGCCACCTGGTCCCGGATGGCACTGATGCAGAATATCCCTTCGAGGACGCCGGCCGCCCCCAAAAGGTGCCCGGTCATGCTCTTTGTGGACGAAACGGGGATCTTCGTATCGCTGCCGAAGACGCGCTTGATGGCGATCGTTTCGACCTTGTCGCCGACCGGCGTGGACGTGCCGTGGGCATTGATGTAGTCCAGCGCCTCCGGCTTGAGGCCGGCGTCCTTGATGGCGTTCAACATGACGCGCATGGGCCCATCCCCGTCTTCGCTGGGCGCGCTCACGTGAAAGGCGTCGCCGCTCATGCCGAAGCCGGTGACCTCGCAGAGAATGTTCGCTCCCCGGGCCTTGGCATATTCCAGCTCTTCCATAATTACGGTCCCCGCACCCTCACCCATCACAAATCCGTCGCGCTGCACGTCGTAGGGCCTGGACGCCTTCTCCGGTTCGTCGTTCCTCGTGGACAGAGCGCGCATGGAGGCAAACCCCGCAACGGACAACGGCGTCACCGCGGCCTCGGCGCCCCCCGAAATCATGGCGTCGGCTTCCCCGCGTTGAATCAAACGGAACGATTCGCCGATGGCGTGGGCCGAGGTGGCGCACGCCGTGACCGTGGCGATATTGGGTCCTTTCGCGCCATAGCGGATTGACACCTGGCCCGAGGCCATGTTGATGATAATGCCGGGAATGAAATGCGGAGAGACGCGGGTCGGACCGCGCTCCAGCGAAATCTTGTGCTGCGTCTCGATGGTGGCCAGTCCGCCGATACCGCTGCCGATGGCCACCCCGACACGCTCCGCATTTTGCGCCGTAATTTGGAGACCGCTGCTTTGCATGGCTTCT
This sequence comes from Acidobacteriota bacterium, assembly GCA_037384885.1. Lineage (GTDB taxonomy): Bacteria > Acidobacteriota > UBA4820 > UBA4820 > DSQY01 > JARRNO01. The sequence goes on along the minus strand of JARRNO010000032.1, from coordinate 4,054 downwards.
TGGGTGGCCGCCAGACTCAACTGGATGAAGCGGTCCAGCTTTCGCTCGTCCTTCTTGTCCATGAAGTTCAGCGGGTCGAACCCGGTGACTTCGCCGGCGATCCGAACGGGATAATTTCCGGCACTCGACGTGATCTTTAATGTAGTCGACGGCCTGCTGCACTGTCTGGATCTTTTCGGCTTCTTCGTCAGAAATCTCCACACCGAATTCTTCTTCCAGGGCCATGATCAGCTCGACCGTGTCCAATGAATCCGCGCCGAGATCGTTAATAAAGGACGCTTCGGGCTTAACCTGCCCCTCGTCCACACTCAGTTGGTCAGCAATGATGCTCTTCACTTTTTCTTCAACGTTCATGCGCATCCTCCTCGCATAAGGTGGCATATTGTATCCTAGACGTCCTGGAAATGCAAGAGGGGCCGGGGGTTTGCCGGTATCGGCAGTTCGGCGGCCAAGCGTTCCGGGAAGACCCGCGAAAGGGGCGGGAAGGACCCCGCCGGGTATCGGCCCCCTTCCGTGAAAGGAAAAGAGCCGCCCGGATGTTCTACAATAGTTCGTGGCAGGAGGAACATGTTCAAGGGTATTCGCTCCATCCTGAAACTGCTGATGAAATACCGCTGGCGGGTGGTGTCCGGTATCTGCTGCCTTTTGCTCGTGGATGCCGCTCAGCTCGTGATACCGCTGGTGATCAAGCACGTTGTGGACGGAGTTGCAAGCTATTCCGTCACGCTCGCCTGGATCGGAAAGCAATCGCTTATTCTTCTCGCCATCGCCCTCACCATCGCCGGGTCACGATTCCTTTGGCGCTATTTTCTCTTCTCAGCCTCACGTCTCGCCGAGAGAGACCTGAGGGGGCGGGTCTTCGAACACGCCCTTACGCTTTCCGTCCGGGAATACATGACCACGCGCACGGGAGACGTCATGGCGCTGGCCATCAACGATGTAGAGTCTGTCAGACAGGCCATGGCCATGGGATTCCTGGCCGCCATCGATGCAACCATCTACCCCCTCGTCGCCTTGACGGCCATGTTCCTTCTGGACCCGGTGCTGACGGCCTTTATCATCATCCCGCTCCCCCTGCTGGCGGCCGCCATGGGCCTATCGCTCAAGGCCGTCTACAGCCGGTGGGACGCCGTCCAGGCCTCTTTTCAGGACATGACGGAAAAGGCCCGGGAATCCCTTTCGGGTATGCGCCTCCTCAAGGCCTACGTCCAGCATCAAGGGGATTCGATCCACTTCGACCGGCACAGCGAGGATTACTACCGGAAGTTCATGCGCTACACGGGTGTGGACGCCCTCTTTCATCCCCTGATCCTGCTCATGGCCGGAAGCTGCATCGCGATCCTTCTGGGCGTGGGCGGCGTGAGAGTCATCGAAGGACAGACGAGCGTCGGCACCTTCGTCGCCCTGGCCACCTACCTCGGCATGCTCACATGGCCCATGATTGCGGGTGGATGGATGCTGACCCTGCTGCAGCGAGCGGCCGCTTCCATGGACCGCATCAACGTTTTTCTCGGCAAGCCCCCCCAGACCACCGTTCGAGCCTCAAGAGAGCGGATCACCTCCGGACGGGTGGAATTCCGGGATCTCACTTTCCGTTATCCGGCCGTTTCCATCAATGCCCTCGAGGACATCTCTTTCCAGATCCCTCCCGGGGGAAGCCTGGGGATCGTTGGAGAAATCGGCTCGGGCAAGAGCACCATCGCCCAGGTGCTGTGCCGCATTTTCGAGCCCGGGCCGGGAGAAGTCTTCCTGGACGGCCGGGACGTCCTCGACATGGACCTGGAGGATTTGCGGGCGGCCGTCGCCTACGTTCCCCAGGAAGCTTTTCTGTTTTCGGACACGGTGGAGGAAAACCTGCGGATCGGGAATCCCGAAGCATCACGCCGGGACATCGAACAAGCCGCCAGCGTGGCAGCCCTCCACGAAGAAATCCTCTCCTTCCCGAAGGGTTACGATACCCTGCTGGGAGAGCGCGGTATCACCCTTTCCGGAGGGCAGAAACAGCGCCTCTGCCTCGCGAGGGCCCTGCTCAAGGAAGCACCGGTCCTCCTTCTCGACGACACCCTGTCTGCGGTTGACGCCGGCGTGGAACAGCAGATTCTCGACAATCTGCGGAACGAAATCAGGAAACGGTCCACGCTCATTATCAGCCACCGCGTCAGCGCCGTGAAGCACCTGGATCACATTCTCGTCCTGGAGGACGGCCGCGTGATCCAGCAGGGGCGCCATGAAGAGCTTGTGGCCCAGGAAGGATTCTACAGAGACCTGGTGGAGCTGCAGGAACTGGAACAATAGTCCGGCGGGCGGGAGGCTCGTGCCCGCCCTCCGGCAAGAATTCAGGACTGGTATGGCTGTCAGGAAAGAAGAAGACCTTCTCGGACGCTTCGCCCTGCTGAAGAACTTCAGGAGGATCATGGGCTACGTTCGGAGCCAGAGACACCTGCTGTATCTCTGCCTGGTGCTCTCCGTCTTCCAGGCGGGCATCGAGATGAGCCTGCCGCTCTTTGTCCGGTACGGCATCGACGAGTACATCATGCCGGCCTACATGGTCGTGGACGTGTCCAAGCCCGCGGACCGCGCCCTCCTGGAGGGCGCGCCGGCCCATCCTGTTGCCGCGGGCGACAAGACCAAGGTCTATGTCCGGACCGACGACCTCTCCAAGTCGGCCCGGGCCACCCTGGAAGCCCGGGGGCTGATCGCCGGAAGGGGCTTTGTTCTGCCGGCGGCCCTGGCCGGCGGGAAAGCCCGCTTCGTGACGCAGGACAAATTCGTCAAGCTGCCCAAGGGCGTCCAGCAGAGAATCCGTGCACCCGACCGCCGCGGCGTGATCCACCTGGCGCTCTACTACATCCTGCTTCTGGTGATCAATTTCTTCCTGTCCTACGGCGTGACCATGGGGCTCAACCACCTTGGCCAGAGAGCCGTCTACCGGATACGGGGAGACCTCTGGCGCAAACTCCACCGGCTGCCCGTGCGCTATTTCGATGAAAACCCGGTAGGCCGGCTCGTAACCCGCGTCACCAACGACACGGCGACTTTATCCGATCTTTTTGATTCGGTCCTGGCCACTGCAACCAGCGATGTCACCCTTTTCGTAGGCATCCTCCTCGTCCTGTTCTTTCTGGACGCGGGACTCACCCTGCGGCTCTTCCTGCTGGCCCCGCCGCTCATCCTTCTATCGCTGTGGTTCAAGAGGGTGTCCCAAAAAATCTATCGCATCGTCCGGGTCCAGATGGCGCGCCTGAACACCTTCCTCCAGGAAGCGGTTTCAGGCATGGTGGTCATCAAGAGCTTCGTTCACGAAGCCGTCTCTACCCGCCAGTTCGCCCGGATCAACGATGCGTTCTATCACACACAGCTTCGCCTGATTTACATCTACGCCGTCTTCCGTCCGCTCATCGACGCATTCGCCACCTCCGCCATCGCCCTCGTGGTGTGGTTCGCCGGAAGCCAGATTCTCGGCCGCCAGCTTTCCGTCGGCACCCTCGTGGCCTTCTTGCTTTACTTGCGCATGCTTTTCATGCCGCTTCAGGACCTGGCGGAGAAATTCAACATCCTGCAGAGTTCCGTGGTGGCGAGCGAGCGCCTTTTCGCCATCCTGGACCGCCCGGATCAGAACCCGGGGAAGGGCCGCACCACCCCGTCCGCCGATCCTCAGATCGTCTTCGACCACGTCTCCTTTGCCTACGACGAAGGCAACCCGGTGCTCAAGGATGTGAGCTTCAGGGTGCCGCGCGGTAAGACCGTGGCCCTGGTCGGGCCGACGGGATCGGGCAAGACCACCATCGTGTCGCTGCTTCTCCGCCTTTACGACCTGGAGCGCAACCACGGCCGTATCCTCGTGGATGGACTGCCTCTGCGCGAATGGGACATGGACGCTCTCCGGCGGAGGTTTTCGCTGGTTCAACAGGACCTTTTTCTCTTTTCCGGCAGCCTGGAACACAACATCACGCTCTTTGACGGCGGGAGCGGGCACCGGCCGGAAGACCTGAAGCGCATCCTGGAAATGAGCCGCTTGGAAAAGGTCATCCACAAGCTGCCCGACGGCCTGGCT
>JARRNO010000031.1:0-13221 GCA_037384885.1 Acidobacteriota bacterium | reverse complement strand
GATAGCCGCGGCTTTCAACGAATCTTGCCGTGTAGAGCTCCGCCAGCTTCTCGTACCGGCCTCCCTCCCGCTCGGCCAGGGACCACAACAGGGCGGACTGCGCCACATCCGCCATCTCGGTAAGGGCCGTCTTAGCCCCCCATTGCGCTTCTTCGGGCTTCGCCGACCGAAGCCGTGTTACCGTGGTCTCCAGTAAGCGCAAACCCCGCCCGGCGCGAGTGGGCCCGGCCTTCTCGAGCAGCGGGGTGAATTCTTCCAGAAACGGCTCGTAGGCCTTCTTTTTATGAACCGCTTCAAGCATGTCCAAAGCCTGGATATTGCTGGGCCCTTCCCAAATGGGCGTGATCAGGGCCTCCCGGTGCCAGCGGGCTACGGCATATTCCTCCAGGAAGCCTATGCCGCCGAAGAGTTCCATGGCGAGCTGCGTTACGGCGGAGGCGTGGCGTGCGGTCCGGTTCTTGGCCAAGTGCGTAAGAAACCTGGCGTAGTGGTAGGCGCGGGAATATGGTGGACGTTCTTCTGCGGCCGCCGAAAAAGCTTGGACGGCGTGAAAGGCCAAGGCGGTACCGCCGGCCATCCGGACCGCCATGTCGGTCAGATCTCGTGCAACCAGCGGATGGGCATGGAGTGATCTTCCAAAAGCCCGGCGCCGCTGCACGCGGAAAGCCGTTTCGAAATGGGATTTTCTGGCGATTCCCATGGCGGCCACTGCGTTCGCCAGACGAGAGAGGTTGAGATTCTCGAGGATGTAGTAGATACCCTGGCCCGGTTCCCCGACCAGGAAGGCTTCGGCGCCGTGGAACTCGACCTCGCCGGAAGGCACGGACCTCGTCGCACTTTTATCTTTCAGCCTCCGGACCTGAAAGTTTAGTTCTCCTTCCGAATTCAGCCTCGGGACAAGGAAAAGGGCGAGCCCCTTCGGTCCGCCGGGCGCTCCATCCGGCCGGGCGCTGACCAGCGCCAGATCTGTCAGACCAGCCCCGCTGGAGAAATACTTTTCTCCTTCCAGCCGCCATCCCTCGCCCTTCTGGGCCGCCCGGGTGGTGTTCGCTCCAAGATCGCTTCCTCCCTGGGATTCGGTCATCCACGTCGCGCCCCACCCGTCGCCCGCCAACAGCCTGGCGCTCCAGTCGCGGTGCTCGGGGGCGTATTTTAGTATGGCGAAGACGGTCTGGTTGGTAATAGTCAGGATGCAGTACAGGCCCGGATCGGCCAGCATGTATCCCAGCGCGAAATGATGATGCCAGGAGCCGCCTTCATAAGGGGGCCGGTTGATGAAGGACAGGTCCTTGAGCAGCGCCTCGTGGGCGGGGCTCAGCCGGACTCTATCGACGCGCCTTCCATCGAGGTCGTGCATGACCAGGACCGGCCTAGCTTCATGGTCGACGTGGTAGGCGGTTTCGTAAATTCTTTTTCCGGCCAGGGCGCCGAAGCGGCGGAGGCCGGGAGCACAGGACGTCATGTCCGGCCAGTAGCTTCCCAGGACGGCTTTCAGATCGGGATCGAGTTCCCAATGGTTTTTTCCATAAGCATATGAAATGGCCTTCATGAGCAACTCCCACAGATGTTTTGCCATGACAGCAAGGCGATGCGGTCCTTTCACATTGTAATGCTCCCCGGGGTCGTCGCCAAATCCCTTCCCCAATAAACCCTCTGGGACGATTCGCCGGTATGAGAAGCAGGGTATCTGACATTACGTTATAAGCGGAACAGAGATGAAATGGGAAGCGCGGGGGCAATGAGAAAGGAACTCTCATTATCGACCATATGTGTATTCTGTTTGGCTCTGGCTGGTTGCGCCGCCGGTCTGCGACCGGAAGGCGGCAACCGCCCTAGGCCTCTCTACAAGCCCGCACCCGTCTATCCGGCAAAGGCTTACAAGGAAAAACTCTCAGGAGATGTCCGCCTGACGGTCCTTGTCAACGAGATGGGACAAATGGAGAAGGTCGAGGTCATCAGCGAGCGATCGCTTGGACGGGGATTGGCGGCAGCCGACGCGGCCGCGGTCGAAAAGTGGATATGGGAGCCGGCCAGGAGCCGAGGCCGGAATATTTGGAAATGGGTGAATGTGGAGGTTCGGTTGAGCCCGGGAAGGGGAAATCCAGGCCCGGTGGTCCCGTTCTCGTTCACCGCGCGCCGGCCCGATATCCCATGGGCTACGAGGGCCTCCGGGACGCGGTTGTCATTCTTCGCCTTAAGGTGGATTCGGGTGGAAACCCCCGGCGGGTGACTGTCTTTCGTCAGCGCCCATCTGAACCGGTGCTTGGCGGGGCCGCTGAGAAATGGGTCGCAACATGGCGCTGGAAACCGGGGCATCCCGGCTGGACCTATGTCATCGTGAAATTTTCGACCGGGGGAGCGTCCCAGGAAAACTTGAATCGCGGCGGCTCATGATAAGGAGGAATCGGCCTCGAACAGTTTGGCGAAGGTGATTTCCCGGTAAGTCTCCTCGAATTTCCTGTCTTCGGCGGCCGTGAACCGGCAAGTGGGGATCGCTTCCGCTTCAAAGCTGCACCCGAAACGCCGGCTGTACAAACCGCCCACTTCCGAAAGCGTCACCTGGTCGGGCGGCCTGGCCGGCACGACGGTTTCATCCTCGGTCCTGACGAGCACACCCTCTTCCACCAGCGCTTCGCCCCATTTTTGCGCTTGGTCAACATGAAGGCGGTGCTTGGAAGCAAGCTGAATGAAATTCAGAGGGCCTTCCCCCCTCAAAAAGCCGCGGAACACTTCGATGACCATGGCCACGGCCGCCTCTCTGGAAAGAGGAATGAACCCGTCCCTGAGCAGCCACTGCTTTCTGGCTTCCGTTTGCAGCTCTTCGAGATGCTGAATGACATAGGTGAGTTCTGCGCCAAGCAGTACGATGATCCAGGAGTAGTAGATCCAGGCCATTCCGATGGGAACAAGAGCCAGTGAGCCGTAAAGTTTTCCGATGGGGCTTTTTGTAAAGACATCCTGAACGTAGACGCCGATGCCGAGCTTCGCCAGCTCCCAGAAGAGTGCGGCGAAGGCGGAAGCAAGGAGCGCGGGCTTCCAGCGTACGGAGACGGATGGGATCCACAGGTAGAGGATGAAAAAGGCGCCCACCGTCACGAGGTAGGGAAGCAGAAAATGGGAAAGGAACGGGGGCATCACCCAGTGCTTGGCAAAGCGCGCCGTAATGGCGAAGGAGAAGCTCATCAGGAGGGGGAGCAACGTCAGGCCGGTCCAGAGGACGGAAAGCCGGCTCAGCATGCTGCGGCGCTTGGAGACGGCGTGCCAGATTTCATTGAAGGACTTTTCCACCAGCATCAGCAGGGAGGTGCTCAGCGCGAAGAGGACGAGGAATGCGAGAAAACCCGACAAACCGGATCCCAGGACATCAAGGTTGAGGGACAGACTTCGGAACAGCTCGTCCACCACCTGCCTCGCCCCGTGGGCAACCCACTGGGTCAGCAGGACGTTCTGAACGCCCGCCAGGTAATCTTTGAGAAGGACCGAGTGGCTCACGAAGAAAAGAAAGAGGATCAGTACGGGAAAGAGGTCGAGAAGGGTGAAGAAGGCAAGGGCTGCGCTCCTTTGCGTAAAGTGGTCTTTCCAGGCCTTGCGGGCCACATGATAGACGACGCGCGACCAGAGCAGGAGAAGGCCCTTGACCCTCGAAGCATGCTGGGCTTCCTGAATAATCGCCTCTTGGAGCCGCTTCAGCCATGTCGTCATGCAAGATAGAATAAACTGTTCCTGGGCCTTCGGCAACCCGCCGCCGGTTGTGCGACGGCCGGCCGCTCATGCGGTGAACAATCTCCCTGGAGATGTTGCGGCTTTGAGGCTTGGTGTGTGAGTCCCCGGCGACAACTTTCACGGACCCCGGCACGCGCATTAGGCCTTGCCAAGGACCCGCCTCGCAGGTAAAGTCAGGGTAGAGGTCGGGCATGAGCGATCACAAATTGGTCCTGCATTACAAGGACGGTACGCTCCACGCGGTTCGTTCGCAGCTGTTCGAGGATGGGACCGCCACGATCCCCGCCGTGACCCAGGACGGCGAAAAGCTGGCGGTTCCGGTGGAGAGGCTCAAGGCCGCCTTTTTCGTGAAATCTTACCTTGGAAACCCCGACTACCAGCGCGTCAAGGACGAAGAGGCCCTCAGGGCTGAGACGTCGGGGAGGTTTGTGCGGATTCGCTTCAAGGACGGTGAGACCCTGCTTGGCGAGGTGAGCAGCAAGGCGGATCTTGGACGTCCATTTTTTCTGAAACTCCTGGACCCGAACGACAACAACCTCATGGTTTACGTCAATCCGAAATATCTGGACGGCCCGCCCGAAGCATAGCCGGCCCAAAGTGGGCCAGTGCGGAGAGCGCCGCGGTATCAACCCGGAGGGTGTAAGGGCCGAGCCCGGCCGGTCTGAGGCCGCGTCGCACCAGGATTTGCCGCTCCTCCGGAGAGAAATCGCCTTCGGGCCCAACCGCCAGAGCAATATCTCCGGCTCCGATTGGGGATGAGGGCGGCAGGGGCGGGGCCTGTTGCGCAAAGTGGAAGCCCGCTCTGGGAAGCGCCTCCACCGCCTCTATGAAAGACCTCATGACGGTGAGTTCCGGAAAGAAAGGGTTCCCCGACTGCTTGCAGGCGGAGCGAACCAAAAGCCTCCATCGTGGAAGGCGCCTTTCAAGGACCGAGAAGGTGGACTGGCTGTGTTCGCCTGGGGCGGTCAGGATCTTCCATGCCGCCAACTCAACGGCGTGCGTGATGATTTCATCCATGACGCCGGGGTGGGGGGCCGCGACGAAAAGATGGAGCCGGACGGAGGGCGGCAGGGCCTGCAGAACAGGTCCCGCGGGATGGGCGGAAACGCGGCCGTGGGGAAGGACCTCGATGGCCGCCTTTCGCGTGCCGCCCCGGCCGTCCATCAACGTGACGATGTCTCCCGCTTTCAGGCGCAGCACTTTCAGGGCATGCCTGGCGTCAGGCGGCGTCAGAATCCAGGGAGGACTTTGCAGATCGTTGTCGCAGATGAATCGGCGCCCGTGGCTCATGCCTAAGAATTTACCAGCAACGGGAGGCGGGTTACAATGGGGCGGGCGATCGAAGCCGCGCGGCCTAAAGAAACCAGGAAGCACCCCGGGGGAGACCTTGCGCGTAATCTATCGTGTTTTAAGCATGTTGCTGGCGCCGGTTTGGCTTCTGGTGCTTGCATTACGGCAAAAAAGAGAGGCCAGGTTCCGGGAACGGCTTGGCTTCTACGGCCCCATGCGGCAGGACGCCATATGGATCCAGGCGGCATCCGTAGGTGAAGTCAGGCTTGCCCTGAGATTGAAAGAACACTTGGAGCGCCGCGGAGTCCCGGTGACGGTTACCTCAACCACGGGCACAGGGCTTACCCTCTTGGCGCGCGAAGGGGGAGAGGCGGCTGCTTTCCCCATCGATCTCGTTTCAGCGGTCCGGCGCGCCTTCCGCCGAATCAAGCCGAGAATGATCGTTCTGGTCGAGACGGAGCTCTGGCCGCACCTGCTTCGCCGGGCCGCGCTGGATAACGTCCCTGTCTGTGTTGTGAACGGCCGCCTTTCGGACCGCAATGTCGCCAGAACCGTCAAGCTGAAGGCCCTTTACGGCGGGGACCTTTCAAGACTGAACGTCGCCGCCCAGTCCGAACGCCACGCCCTCCGTTTCCACGCCCTGGGAGTTCCAGAAAGTTCGATCCGGGTGACGGGCAATATGAAATTCGATCTGGAGCCCCCCGAGGACTTCATGAAGCAGCGGGGCGAGATCATGGCCTTGTTGGACGGCGCCGCCGTTTGGGTGGCCGGCAGCGTCCGTGAGGGGGAAGAGCGAGCTGTCATCACGGCGCATGGTTTACTCAGAAAGCGGCATCCGGGTGTCAAATTGCTTCTGGCGCCGCGCCATCTGGACCGCGTAGGAACGTGCCGGGAGGAGGCTGAGAAAATGGGCCTGGCTGTGCGCTTCCGCTCCTCCGGCAAGGGCGGCGGCCCATGGGATGTCCTGGTTCTCGATACGATCGGAGAGCTTTGGGCCGCCTATGAATGCGGTCTTGCGGCGTTTGTGGGAGGCAGCCTGGTGCCCCTGGGCGGGCAGAATGTCCTGGAGCCGGCCTACTTGGGGAAACCTGTTGTATTCGGTCCGTTCACGGAGAATTTTCTGGAAGAGGCGGAAGGGCTCCTGTTGGCGGAAGGAGCCGTCCGGATTGGGGATTCTACAAATCTGGCCGGCGTGTTGAGTGGCTGGATAACATCCGATCGTTCTCGAAAAGAGGCTGGAAGAAAGGCCGCCGCGTACGTGCAGAAGCACCGGGGAGCGGCCGGCCGAACGGCAGAGGCTGTTCTGGAATGCCTCTCCTGAGAGCGGCCGGACGCTCCAGCGGTTGTGCGAAACGCGCCTTCAAATTTCTACGGTATCGCCAAATTCAACGATCCGTGTCTTGAGCCCCTTGGACTGGGCGAGCTTGGCGAATTCCTCCGGCTCCGCCTCGATGACGGGGAATGTGTTGTAATGGATGGGCATCACTTCCTTGGGCTTCAACAATAACGCCGCCTCGACGGCGTCCCGGACGTCCATGGTGAAGCAGCTGCCGATGGGAAGCATGGCGAAGTCGATGGGATTCAGTCGCCCGTATAGTTCCATATCGGACATGATGCCGGTATCGCCCGCATAGTACACGCATTTTCCGCCCATCCAGATGAGAAAGCCGGCCGGGTTGCCGCCGTAACTTCCATCGGGAAGCGCGGAGCCGTGGAGGGCGGGGGTCAACTTGAGCCGGCCCCAGTCGAATTCAAAGCTGCCTCCAATATGCATTCCAAAGGCATCCAGTCCTTTATCGGCCAGATAGTTGGCGATTTCGTAGTTGGAGATGATCGGGCAGTTGTTGTTGCGGGCGATTTCCTCGGCGTTACCCAGATGATCCCCGTGGCCGTGGCTGACAAGGACGGCTTCGACCTTGATGTCCTTTGGCGACGCCTTCGCATGTGGGTTGTCGCTGAGAAAGGGATCCACAATAATCCGGTGGCCGTCCGACTCCAGTTCGAAACAGGAATGGCCGTGGTAGGTAAGTTTCAGCATGGTCCGACTCCTTTCCGGTCAAAGTCTCCACTCATGAAGAGGCGGCGTTCTCCGAGGACGAAAGATTTTCGAGATTCTCCAAGTCCTCCGCGGCTTCAGCGGCGGCCGCCTGAGAGGCGCCGGCTCCCTGGAGCCTTGCACGCCCCTCCAGGTTCCATTCATCCGTGAGGTAACGGTTTTGCCGAAACGATTCGGCAAGCGTGATTTCATCCTCGGTCAACGGTGAAGCTTCCCAGGAACCCGGGAAGGATTCCTGGAAGCCCTGCCTGAGGGCGTTCCGGAGATCTTCCTCGGTCACGTCCGAAGCCAGGTCTTTCAACCCTGCAAAGGAGGACCTGTAAAGATCCGTGTCCTGGTGAGGATTGGCGGTCGCCTTGGCAAGCAGCGAGTAATCAAGGGAAAGGGGGATAGCGCCGTGCTGGAGAAAGGCCCGGCGTCCCCTTTTTTGGGCGCTTCCAATGACTTTCCGCCCCTCGACGAGAATTTCCTTTTCGGAAGGGACGAGAAAACAGGGGGAAGAACCGGTGGGCCGCGTCAGGCCTGCCCGCTCCTTCACGGTTACATTGAATCCAAGCCTGCGCAGGGCGGCGGACAAGCCTCCCGCGATCATTTCGTAGGTTTGGATGAGGGTCTTGCGTTCGAAAGGCCCCTTGTCCATTCGAGCCGTCACCAGGTAGGTGACCTCCATGTGATGGAGCACGGCCTTGCCGCCCGTAGGGCGGCGCACAATGTCATAACCCCGTTCCTGGAGGAAGGCGGGGTCGCAGGCCTTGTTATAGTTCTGGTGAAACCCGAGCGAAAGGCAGGTGGGTTTCCAAGTATACAGCCGAAGCGTGCACCTCTCGTCGCGGCCCTCTTCCAGGGCGCTAAACAGGGCTTCGTCAATGGCCATGTTCATAAATCCGTCACGCGGTGTCAGATCGTTGATCAGTCGCCAGGGCATCAGTGTGCCTCCATGCATTGTGAAAGAAAGCGCCGGATCCCAATGATTTCAGAGTCGTCCATGGGGAGGGCGCGGTCGTTTTCGTACAGCAGAACGGGAATCGGGAGCGCCGCACGAAAGAAGGCTTCGTCTCGGACGTGATCCGCGAGGCGCTCCACACTCAGTAAAATGCCTTGAAGTTTCCTTTCCTTGATCTCTTTTGTAAGACGCTCACTTCGTTTTTTCAACCCGTAGGGAAGCGAACAATGGTGATAAAGGCTCCCCACGTCGGGAGAGGTGCCCATGGGATTGTTTTCCAATCCCCACTCATCGTAAACAACCACGCCCCTGGATTCCTTGAGGACCCTGAAAAGCTGTCGCCGGTAGGGGGTCAAACCGGCAAACCCCAGGCGGATCCACCCATCCCGGGCGGAGCCTTGAAAGTTGATCACTTGCAGTTCCACAAAGCGTCGCGCCTGGTCGAGGTCAGAACCGGGATTCATGGCGTTGGCCAGCGTCTCAAGGTACACGCTGGAAGAAAAACACTGGGTGCGGTGCTGGAGACCGTCGAAACGCCTGAGCGACACCCGGATGGGGGACCACCGGTCCATGGAATCCCGAAGTGCGTCTTCGGTTACGTTCAGCGCTTCCATCGTCCGTGCGATCTCTTCATGCAGCCGGTGAAGATTTCTGAGCGCCGGAAAGTGAAAGGCATGGACCTCGATCCCGCTTTCTCCTATATATTTAAGGCACTTTCTGACGTCTGGGGCGACCACCGGTTCGGGATACCAGACGGCATCCAGCCCGTCCTTCAGCAACATGCCGGAGAGGCACTTCGGCCACAGTGGCAAGTCCTCGGGAACACCGGCGTCCAGGGCGGCTTCCTCCCATTCCGAGCGGTCGTCTGCAAGGAAGAATCTCGCCCAAAGGTTTTCAACCTCATGGGGAGAGGAGATAAAAACCTCCATGGGAATTGGGGGAACTACGCCGATTCGCATCAAACCTCCCATTTCAGGTTAGCGCGCACGTTCAGCTAGGTCAATTATACCGCCGAAGACGCCGCGCTTGCCCAAAGGCGGGCTATCTACTACAATATGAACGAATTCTGGAGCATAACGGCCATGGCGGAGATCGGACAGAATTTCGACCGGGACATGAGCAGGATCCAACAGCTCCTCCAGCAGTTGAAGCTGCAATACAACCTGTTTTTTGCAGGGGCCAGGAAAGATCCGCCTGAGGCGGAGCATCAGGAGCTGGACCGCATGGTTCGCTTTTACCGGAACCGGGCGCTTACCAATTTCGCCCAGCAGTTCCGCTTCTCATCGCTTGCCAACAGCTACGTCACCTATGCCGAGCAGTGGAACAAATACCTAAGAATCCGCGAGGACGGCTTGGCGGACGATCCTAGAATGGTCGCCGCCGTTCAGCAAGGCAGGCGGGAATTCCGCGATCTTGAGAAAGGCCGTGTGGAGACGCGGGAACATGAAGAGAAATCTGCCGAGGGTTCCCTCAAGCAAAATGCCGCCGGTAAGAGGAATCCGCCTGGTTCCGGCAAGAAGCCCCCGCCCGAGCGCAAGCTCTTTGAAGAGTACCTGAACGCCAAACTACTAAACGGCCAGGTCCCTTCCATGGATTTCAAGCAGTTCAAGAATCACTTGGCGCGTCAAGAGGAATCCATCAAGCAGAAGTACGAGGGGGAGAATGTGTCTTTCCGGGTGGTCAACCGGAACGGAAAGGTCACCCTCAAGGCCAGAGTCGTCAAAAAGAGCGGTTGATGAAGCGTACTGAAGACACGATTCAGAGAATGTATTTCGAGAGATCGTCGTTGTTCGCCACGTCCTTCAATACACCTCCGACGTAATTTTTGTCCACCACGACCTTTGTCCCCGCCAGTTCGGGCGCGTTGAAGGACACTTCTTCCATCACCTTTTCAATGACCGTATGCAGGCGCCGCGCGCCGATGTTTTCGAGGCGGTCATTGATGAGAGCCGCAAAATCCGCGAGGCTTTCGACGGCGTCCGGTGTGAATTCCACTTCCACGCCTTCGGTGGCGAGCAGGGCGATGTATTGAAGGATCAGTGCATTCTGGGGCTCCTGGAGGATTCTGACGAAGTCTTCCCGGCTGAGAGACTGCAACTCAACCCGGATGGGGAACCTCCCCTGCAGTTCCGGCAGGAGATCGCTCGGCTTGCTCATGTGAAAGGCCCCTGCGGCCACGAAGAGAATGTGGTCGGTGCGGACCAGGCCGTACCGGGTGTTCACCCGGCTGCCTTCCACGATGGGAAGCAGATCGCGCTGAACGCCTTCGCGACTGACGTCGGGGCCGTGCCCGCCCGAACTGTGACCCGCCACCTTGTCGATCTCGTCAAGGAAGATGATGCCGCTCTGTTCGGCCCGCTCGACGGCCTCTTGGGAGATTTCCTCCTGGTCCACCAGCTTCTCTTCTTCTTCCTTAAGCAGCAGCTCGATCGCCTCGCCGACTTTGACCTTGCGGGTTTTTTTCTGGCCGCCGCCCAGCATTCCAGGCGGCAGCATGTCCTGCAGGTTGAAGCCCATCTCTTCCATGCCGGCCGGGGTGAAAATTCTCAGCGACTGTGAACCGCCCGCGGGGAGCTCGACTTCCACGGTGCGGTCGTCCAGCTTTCCCTGATGAAGCAAATCCCGCATCTTTTCACGGGTGGCTTTGAGAGACGTTTCGGTCGGCGGCGGTTCCCATGATTGAGATTCCGTGCTGTCGGGGGCCGGCCGGCTGGGTTCGTAGTGTGAGGTCGGCACCAGAAGATCCAGTACACGTTCTTCGGCGTTCCGCCGGGCCTTCTCTTGGACCGACACGATCTTTTCGGCCTTGACGATATTGTAGGAAATCTCTGCAAGATCCCGAATCATGGACTCCACGTCGCGGCCGACGTAACCGACCTCGGTAAACTTGCTTGCCTCGATTTTGAGGAAGGGCGAGCCCGTCAAGCGAGCCAACCGGCGGGCGATCTCCGTCTTTCCCACGCCCGTGGGACCGATCATGATGATGTTCTTGGGCGCGACTTCGTCCCGCAACTCCGGTGAAAGGGCGCGACGGCGAATGCGATTGCGGAGCGCCAGGGCAACGGCCTTTTTTGCGTCGTTTTGGCCGATAATAAACTTGTCCAGTTCTTCGACGATTTTGTTCGGCGTCAGTGGATCTTCCAAACGGTTGAAAAGCGAGCCGGGCACTGTGTGAATCACTTGAGCTCCTCCAGCTGGATATTCTCGTTCGTATAGATGCAGATTCCCGATGCAAGCGACAGGCTTTCCTTCGCGATTTCACGGGCGGGCAAATCAGTGTGGCGCACGAGCGCCCGCGCCGAGGCCAAGGCGTACGGTCCGCCGGAACCGATGGCCAACAGTCCGTCATCGGCCGCGATCAACTCACCGCTGCCGCTCAGGAGGAGCTGAGATTCCTTATTCGCCACGATCAGCATGGCTTCGAGTCTCCGGAGAGCCCGGTCCGTCCGCCAATCCTTCGCAAGTTCGACAGCGGACCGCTCCAGGTTGCCGTGAAACTCCTGAAGCTTGGCCTCAAACCGCGTGAAAAGCGCGAAGGCGTCGGCGACGCCTCCCGCAAAACCGGCAAGAACCTTCTGGTCGTAAAGCAACCGGATTTTCTGCGCGGAATGTTTCAGGACGGTGTTCCCAAAAGTGACCTGTCCGTCTCCGGCCATGGCGACTTCACCGTTCCGGGCGACACACAGAACCGTAGTGGCGTGAAAAGAATCCATCAACGCACCTCCACTAAAAGGATACTACGCGCCAATGGGTTTGACAAAAGCGGCCTTGCGCGCGCCCGATCCCACGCCGTACTTTCCTGCGCGGACGGGAACCGGCGGCCGGCTTTGGCGTATTCCAGTATAATGTCGCCATGAGCGCCAAGAAATGGTTGGGCCAGCATTTTCTTGTTTCTCCCTCGGTCATCAAGGCCGTCGAGGCACTCTGCAGTTCTTGCAGCGGTGAAGCCGAGGCGGTGCTGGAAATCGGGCCGGGCAAGGGAGCCATGACGGGAGGTCTGCTAAAGCTTGGCTTGCCGGTTATCGCCGTGGAAAAGGACGAGGAACTCGCGCGTTCGCTTCAAATAAGTTTTCCGGATCTTGATGTTCGCGTCGGTGATGCAAGGGAAATCACCCTCGAGACTCTTATTCAGGAGACGGACCGCGCCCCCTGGCTTGTTGCGGGAAACCTCCCTTACAACGTGGGAACAAAGATCCTCCTGGAGTGCCTCCAAAAGCCTCGCTGGATATCCGCCCTCGTGGTCATGATACAGCGGGAAGTGGCTCAGAAATTCTGTGCGGAATGCGGGGAGGCCGGCTACGGTTTTTTTAGTGCCTGGAGCCAGGCGTTCTGGCACGCTGAAATGAAGTTTCCGGTCCCTCCCGGGGCCTTCCGTCCTCCTCCCGCCGTTGTGTCGGAAGTTTGCCTCTTTCTCCCAAAAACGGAACCATGGCTGGATCGGGGCGAGATGGCGGGATACTGGAAGTTTTTGAAAGCCGCCTTTGGACATCCTCGAAAGACGCTGGCCGGGAATCTCTCCCTTGTACAAGGCTCTAAAAAACGGTGGCGGGAGGATTTGGGCGGCGAGGGACTGCTCCCCGGTGTTCGCGCAGATCAGGTGCCGGCCCGGACGCTGTGCAGACTGTATCACCATGCCTGGAACCGGGAGCGATGAACCGCTTCATTGCCCTTATCCCTCCCTCTTCACAAATTCCTCAAGCGCCTGCCCGGAAAATTCAGGCGAGGGCCGCATGGTCAAGAAGGTCATGCAGGCCAGAACCACAAGCCCGCCGACGATTTGCAGCATGTACAGTTTTTCGCCCAGGACCAGGAAGGCGACGGCCACTCCGACCAAGGGAATGATATTGGCAAACGCGGAGACGATGCTTGCCTTCATCCGGCTCAGCGAAAAATTCAGCAGGAGATAAGCGGCGAAAGAGCAGAGAATCCCCAGATAAAGCACCGCGTAAAGGGCTCTCAGGGGAACATGCGGCAGGGAAATCGTCGCGAACTCGAAGCCGGCGAAAGGGAGATAGAGCAGCGCTGCGAAAATGGATTGGTAGAAAGTGACGGCGATGGCGTCTATCCTCTGGAGCAGTCTTTTGGCAAGGACCGTATATATAGAGGCGGCAAATGCCGCGGCCAGGACGAAGAGGTTGCCTTCAAGGGTCCCTCCAAAGGCTTGCCTGAATCCGCCGGCCGTCACGATGAGAAAGATGCCTCCCATGGA
>JARRNO010000030.1:0-13320 GCA_037384885.1 Acidobacteriota bacterium | reverse complement strand
GTTTTCCTGTACAATACCTCCATGAAAGACGGGAACTTCATGAATCTCGACGCCTACCTGAACCGTATACGGCAGCTCCTTCCGCCCTTCAATGTGAACGAGAAAACCCCCCAAGAAATGGGAGGAACGCACATTGGCTGATTTTTCGGCGGGAGAAGAGACTGCCTCCGAGATGCCTGGACGAATTCCCCCTCCCAAACTGTACCGGATCATTCTGCGCGAGCCTCTCATGTTTCTTCCGTTTGTCGTTGCTCTTATCACCTTGATTGTCGCATCGACGGACTATGTAAATTGGCTCGACGGGGAAGGTTCTGCTTATACCAGGGTTGTCCTTTTCTCAGGGGGGCTTCTCACCGCCGCCCTGTGCGTGACGGCTGTACTGCGGTTCATCCATCTGCGCCGCGTCTTCCAGTGCGCAACGGCCGTGGAAGGATACGTGATGGATTACGAAGCGGATAGGATGTATTTTGTCTTTCACAATGTCCAAGTGGCCTACGTGTTAGGGGGACGCGAATATCGTTTTAAATCAGCGTTCACGGTATCGACTGATTATCTGAAAGTCCCCGTCAATGAGAAGTGTACGGTCGTCGTGACGCGGGGACGGCGGCGTAAAGCCTACCTGCTGTTTGCCTATACGGGTGTCCGGATTCTGAAAGGAGTTGCATTGCCATGAACGTTGACGCCTACCTGGATCGGATCGGATACCGCGGCTCGCGCGAGCCCACGGCGGAGACGCTGCGGCGTCTCCACCTCGCGCACCTGGAATCCGTGCCCTTTGAGAACCTCGGCATTCACGCCGGTGAGCCCATCGTTCTGGACGACGAGGCCCTGTACGACAAGGTTGTGACGCGCCGGCGCGGGGGATTCTGCTACGAACTGAACGGGCTTTTCGCTGCCCTGCTGCGAGCGCTTGGGTTCGGGGTGGATGTCCTCTCGGCGAACGTCGCGCGCGAGACCGGCGTCTTCACGCCGGACTTCGACCACATGGCGCTGAAGGTGAGCCTAGACCGTCCATGGTTGGCGGACGTCGGCTTCGGCGATTCCTTCCGGGAGCCGCTTCTCCTGGATGAAAGGGAAGAGCAGTCCCAGGGTTCCGAGGCCTTCCGAATCGATTCAGAAGGGGACTGGTTCCTCGTGATGCGCCTGCGTCCGGGCGAAGACTGGCGCCCGCAGTATCGGTTTACACTCAACCGTTATGCCTATGCCGATTTCGAGGAGATGTGCCGGTTCCATCAGACGTCGCCCGAATCGCACTTTACGCAGAAGCGCATCTGCTCGCTCGCCACCGCGCGGGGCCGCGTCACGCTCAGCGGGATGACCCTCATGACTACCCACAACGGCCGCCGTCTTGAACGGCCCGTCAAGGACGAAGACGAATACGCGCAGATCCTGCACGATGTCTTCGGCATGACGATGAAGGTCTAGCCGCGGCCTACCTCGCCTTGCTCCAGAGCGTGCCGTGTTCATGGTGCGTGCGGCCGAGGCGCTCCAGGAAGCTTCGGTGCCGCTTGCCGCTCTGGTCCAGGTGCTTGTAAACCTGCAGCTTGGCCCAGTCCTCGATGGCCAGCCACGCGAGGCAGTACAGCCAGATCAGCCCCACCCAGCTCCACGGGATGGCGGTCACGAACCAGCCAAAGCCCACGACCATGGCGGCCAGCGCCTGCGTCACAACAATGGCGCCGAGCAGGATGGGTGCGGGAAACGGCCTCGAGAAGAAGGGCTTTTTACTCCGCGCCACGAAGAGCGTCAGGTGCCCCGCCACGACCAGCTTGAGGAAGATCACCGACTGGAGCTGGGCCAGGCCGATGCCCAGCAGCGACTTCGCGATGAAGAGCATCCCGAAGGTCTCCACCACACCGATGGAACCCAGCACCGTGGCCGTGGTGAGCACCCGCCTCATGTCCCACCTGACCGGCTGCGGATCGAGCCAGGTGTTGTCGTAGGCGATAGCCATGATGGGCAGGTCGTTCAGGATGGCCAGCAGGATGATCATGAGCGCCG
The DNA here is from genome assembly GCA_037384885.1 of Acidobacteriota bacterium. Taxonomy (GTDB): domain Bacteria; phylum Acidobacteriota; class UBA4820; order UBA4820; family DSQY01; genus JARRNO01. Next base: position 11,319 of record JARRNO010000030.1, on the reverse strand, counting down.
TGATGGGGTAGAAGTTAAAGACCAGCATGGCCAGAACCATGAAAACCATGATGCGGATGGTTTCGGTGATCCGGTAGATGGCGTAGCTGTTCATGCGTTCGAAAATCTTCCGCGCCGATTCCACCGCCGTCACAATGACGGACAAGCCCGGCGCCGTCAGCACCAGGTCGGCAGCCGCCCGCGCTGCGTCCGTAGCCCCGCTCACGGCGATGCCCACGTCCGCCTGCTTCAGGGCAGGTGCGTCGTTGACGCCGTCGCCCGTCATGCCCACGATGTGGCCGGTGGACTGGATGGCCTTGACGATTTCGAACTTGTGCTCGGGAAAGACCTGCGCGAAGCCTTCCACCTTCTCGATGGCCTGCCGGGATTTCGCCGCGGATTGGTCCCCGCTGGTTTCCTTGAAGAAGCGGTCGGCCGTCTCGATGTTCGTTCCCAGCTTGAGCTGCCCGGCGATCTCCTTGGCGATGGCCACGTTGTCGCCCGTGACCATTTTGACCTCGATGCCGTGTTCGCCCGCCCGCTGAATCGTCTCGGCTGAATCTTCACGCGGCGGGTCGAAGAGCGGCAGCAGCCCCAGAAAGGTCCACGCTCCGCCGTCGTCCGTGCGCGCCACACCCAGCGTGCGGTAGCCAGACTTGGCGAGAGTGTTGACCTTGTCTTCCACGGCCGTCTTGAGGTCGTCCGGTGGTTTGCACAGGTCCAGCACCACCTGCGGAGCGCCCTTGGCCACCTGGAAGTCCTTGCCGGCGGGACCGGTGACTTCCGCCTCCGTCCGCTTGCGAACCGGATCGAAGGGAACGAACCGGTTCTGTTTGAATTCCTCGAATCCCCAATCCGGCTTTAGCCCGGCCAGCACCGCCAGGTCGATGGGATCCCGGTCTTCTTCCTTGGACGCCAGCGCCCCCGCCAGGACGAGGTCCTTCACCTCTGCGTCGTTGAAGACCGCCGGCTCGCCCAGCTTCAGCTTGTTCTGCGTGAGCGTTCCCGTCTTGTCTGAGCAGAGGATGTTCATGCCGGCCATTTCCTCGATGGATTCCAGGCGCGATACGATGGCCTTCATCTTGGAAAGCGCCACGGCGCCGATGGCCATGGTGATGGAAAGCACCGCCGGCATGGCCACGGGGATGGAGGCCACCGTCAGAATCAGGGCGAACTGCATGATGGTCAGAAAGTGATCGCCCCGAAAGAGCTGCACCACAATCAGGATCGCCACCAGGATAAGGCTGAGGTGGATCAGGTAGTCGCCGATGTTGAGCACGGCCTTCTGGAAGTGGGACGCCGTTTTGGCCGACGATACCAGTTTGGCGGTTCGGCCGAAGTACGTGGAGGCGCCCGTGGCGACCACCAGGGCCACCATCTCTCCCTGCTTGACCACCGAGCCCGAATAGGCCACGCCGCCCGCCTCCTTGTTGACGGGTAGCGATTCTCCCGTCAGGGCGGACTGGTCCACGCTCAGATAGTCGCCTTCGAACAGCTTCACATCGGCGGGCACGATGTCGCCCAGCCGGAGCCGGATGACGTCTCCGGGGACAAGCGTGGATGCGTCGCATTCCGTCCAGGCGCCGTCCCGCCGCACGCGCGCCTTCAGGGCGAGCTGCTTCTTCAATGCCTCGACGGCGTTTTCTGCCTGGTGCTCCTGCCAGAAGCCCACCAGGGCGTTGAAGGCCAGCAGGATGCAGATGATGATCAGATCGGGCCAATGCCGCACGATGGCGGACAAGACACCCGCGACTTCGATCATCCAGGGAATCGGCCCCCAGAAATAGGAAAGAAACTTGAGGAAAACGCTGGTTTTCTTATCCTCGAGCGCGTTGGGTCCGTAGCGCTCGAGCCGGCGGGCGGCTTCATCGCCCGCCAGGCCGTCCGGCCCCGTACCGAATTGCTTGTAGAGGGCGTCGGATGTGGCCGCCTCGATGGCGTCGAGATTGGGTTCGTCCGTTACGTCTGCTCCTTCGTTGGCTTCTTCTGCTTTGTCCGTCATGATCGAGCCTCCGTTATGAACCCCCCGTTCCGGGATGGCGCACGGCTTGGAACCCGCCTTGGAACCCCGGCGTTGCGTGCGTCAGGGGAAAGGAACCGTCCCGGAAACGGGACAGGTGGAAGATTAGAAATATATTGCCCGCCCGATCCTCGGGCACGTAACCCGCTTGGTTTACAAGGAGAGTGGGTGAGATGGCCAAGCATTCCTGCGCCTCGAGGCCAGACGCGCCGGCAGCTGCGCCTCGAAACGGTGATTTCACAGGGAGGATGAGAGGACGGGACGCCGGCCATCGCGCCATGAACCCTGTATCATCAGCCGCGAGTCGTGATTTGTCTCGTCAGGTTGCTTCCGTGGAACATGGGGCTGGTCGAACCGCGGAGACGCGGAGGCGCGGAGAAGGCGCTCCATGAAGCACGGGAGCCGGGCGCGGCAAGACCGCGCCCAGGGACAGGGAAGGGGGCAGACGTCGAAAGGCGCGCTTCGCGCAGTGAGCCGTTAATCGTGAACCGTAAGTGGGGGCGCTTTGCGGCCCCTGTGGGAGCGGCTTCCAGCCGCGATTGCCCGCATCCGGGTCGCCATTCAAATCCCCGCGAAGGCAGGCCATGGGAATCTTGGCCCGCTAAGGATGTCCCGCGAACTAAACACCACTCACGATTCACGAATCACTGGCCGCAACGCGGCTCATCCGCACAACGGCCTTTTCTTCTTCACCTTTTCACTTCCTGCCTTCCAGATTTGGCGGGGCCGGATCGCGGCCGTACGGTCATCCTCATCTCGCCGCTGTTGGCGCGGATGTGGGGCCTATACATTTCCTCTGCCAGGGCCGGCATGGCGTGGTAGCGCCCGGGCTGCTGGGCGTAAAGCTCGTACTGAATGGTCCAGGTTCCCGAGGGGAGATGGGTGATGAAGAAGGCGGTCTTCGTATCCTTGAGTTCCTGGTAAACGCTCACGGACTGAGAGGTGTGATCCAACCGGACGGCGTCCAGATCGCCGCCGCTCGTGAGCAGGGGGCTTTCCAGGCCCGCGGGCTTGTTGTCCTCGATCATCAGGTAATCCGCCTGGCGGTCCGTTTTGAGAGTCAAGGTACACATGACCCGGGCGCCGGCGGGGATGCTGTCACCGTCCTTAAGCGCGGCGGGTACGAAGATGTCTCCCTTCAATAGCGTGGGGACCCGCCTGAGGTAGGTGTAGCTGCGTTGAATCTGGAGTCCTGCGCTCCGGGCTTTCACGGGGTCTTCATTCGTGTAGTACCGGGCCAGGGCCGAAACGTAAAGGGCTTCGCTGCGTCCGTGGCGCCGCACCTTGACCTCATTGTCGCCTTCGCGGATGAGCGATGGATCCACCGCAAACCGGGTGCCGCCCGGCGCGGGGCCGGATCCCTTCAAGCGCTTCACCGTGTGACCGTTGAGCCGGACCGTTACCGATCCGAACGACGCTCTTTCGTGGTTGTAAGAGAGATAGGCGTTGAGCGCGAGGACGGCCATCGCCGTGTCGCGCGTACTCGTCCAGTGGGCGCCGGTCCGGTGTGCGAGCAGCCACGCGACGGCAGGCTGCACCACGGAACTTCCGGGATCGGCGGCCACCAGCGCCCGAAGGACGAATGCCGTGGTTTCCGTGGGGCTTTGCCACCAGCGCAGCCACTGTCCCCCGGTGCTCCACGAGGCCAGCCGCTGCCCGCCGGCCGTTTCTTCGGCTGCCTCCTTTTCCAGGAGACGGGCGAGGTCCTTCGCCCGCGATTTCTGTCCGAGTGCATGAGCGCTCAGGACCAGCAGCGCCTGGCCGTAGGGGGAAAGGTCTTGACGGCGGTCCCACAAGGCGTCCAATGCACTTTCGACGCGGCCTTTTCGTGTCGTGTCTTTATAAGATGCCGCTTCGAGGATGACTTCGGCCCGCGCCGCGGCGTAAAGCATCCACGCCGAGAGGTTGTCGTTTCCGGAGGTGTTCTGAAGACGGGTGATAAGAAATTCCTGGGTGTTCAGGATGATTCCGGCCGGGACGTGGACGCCGCTTTCGCGCGCCGTGCACAGCCCGCCGAGCACGTATGCGGTCATGAAGGGGTCGCTGTTGTCGTGCTTCCACCAACCCCAGCCTCCGTCGGTGTGGTGAAAGCCGTAAAGCCGGGCGAGGCCCCGGTTCACCATGTCTTTCAGCTTTCCGAGGTCGTGCTTTGCGAGTCGAGGTTCACGGCCTGGGGCAGGCTTCACTTTTGCGCCGAGCACCTCGCGCGCGGCTTCTTCGGGGGAAAGCCCTTGCTTCCTAAGTGCGTCCGCGGCCACCACCGACGGCAGGAACCGGCTCATGGTCTGTTCCGTGCATCCGTACGGATATCCGGCCAGGTAGGGAAGGGCATCCAGGATGGCGGCGGTGGGGCCGGGAGAGACCTGGATTTCCAGTGAAGTCGATCCCGGAGCCCTCGCTTCCGGAAGATCCAGGTGAAGCTCGAGGTCGCCCTTGGACGACTGTCCCGAAGCCGAGGCCGTGACGGCCAGGCCGTGGGGAAGGACGCGGATCGTTCTGCTCATGGCGTCCGATGCATTCGATCCGAGCGCTTCCACCTGGAAGGATGCCTTGCCGGGCCGGTCCGCCAAGATTTTCCAGTCCACGCGCGTCCAGCCTTTCGCGGGAACATGTACCCCGCTTCGTGAAAGGGCGCCGTCGGCCGGCTTCACACCGTCCGCCTTCAAGCGGGCCGTCACCGTGAGGGGATGTGCGCCCGAATTCTGGATCAGCGCGGATACGGTCGAAGTGTCTCCGTTGATGAGGAACCGCGGGCATTCCAGACGGACGGTGAGGTCCTGGTGGGTTCGGACGCTCGCGGAGGCTGCGCCGAATTCGTTACCGGCCGTTTCGACCTTGGCCGTGGCCTGCCAGCGCGTGAGGCTGTCGGGGTAGTCGAGGCGCACCACCGCTCGCCCTTGCTTGTTCGTCACCACGCCGGGCTTCCAGAAGGCTGTCTTGCTGAATTCGTGCCGCACCACGACGGCCGCCGTCCGGACGCCCGAGGCGACCTCGCTCGGAGCGAGATAATTCACGTTGTATTGATTCTCTGGCCCCTTGAGGGGTTTGCCCTTCACACCGCCTATCACCCCACCCATCACACCTCCGGCCACGCCGTCCGGGACGCCGCCGCCCTCCACGCTACCCGGTACGCCCTGTGGCGCGGCCGCGGTGACCAGAATCGCAGTCGCTCCTTTACTCAGCGTAAAATTCACCGTGATGGCCCGGTCTTTCGTGACCCGGATGCCCTTCCGGATCACCGTGTTGAAACCCTCAGCGTTCACCTTAATCTGGCAATTAGCCCCGGCGGGAAGCGGGAGGTTGAACCGGCCGTTCACATCGGTCGCAGTTCCCCGGGATCCGGCCATGTTTGGAGCCGTCGCCGTCAGCAAGGCGCCCAGTATGGGCACTCCCCTTTCATCCACGACCCGCCCCCTGACGACCTGCCGGACCTCGGGGCCCTTTATTCCCTTCTTTGATTCCGGGAGCAGCTTGATGTAGTTCTGGGCGAAACTGGTGTCCGTGACGCTCGCCGTGCCTCGCTGCCAGCTCAGGAAGACCTCGCGGGGATCGGGCGCATAGTCCTTTTGAACGGCGAATACCGCCCGGTCCGCCACGGCCAGGGACACCTCCGCCCGCACGGGTCTTCCCGAGGCGTCCAGCGTGGTGATCTGCCAGGTTCCCGCCTGCCGCGGCCGGTAGGTCTCGCGGTTGGGCTTCAGCACCACGCGCAACGAGTGCGAGAGGGCGGGCACGGTCACTGCGCTGAAGGCGTGATAGTGCTTTCTTTTATTGATCATGTCCGCGCTGACCCAGGTGTTAGGGCTGTCGCCCGTTCCCGCTTTCAGCTCGATGATGCCTGTCGTTCCGGCCAGGTGCACCACGTGAAAGCCGTGGAGGCGGCCTCCCTCCAGGCCCACCAGAACGTAGCCCCGCTTGAGCGGGGAAACGACGAGGGCCCGCACCGGTTCGCCCGGATTCACCATGTGGCGCGAAAGGATGAGCTGGAAACCGGCGCTCTTCAGGCGAAGGGGTTTGACGTCCGAACCGGCTGCGAGAAAGGAAGTCTGCCCGCCCGGTCCGCCCTGGTAGCCCGACTCGTCCGTCCACCGCGCGGTGTAGGGCCCCGGCTTGGGGAGTTCGAAACGTTCGGAGGCCTTTCCAGAATGTCCAGCCGAAACCTTTTTCGTCGCCACCAGCACCTCCACGGGGTAGGTTCTGACCAGCGACCAGGAAGGGCCGCCCTTCTTCTTCGGCGGCGGGGGAAACTTTTTGAACCGCGCTTTGGCCTTCTTCAGGGCCTCGCCCTCCACTGTCTTGCCCTTCGGGTCGCGCCAGACCTCCCGCGTTTCCGTGCGCGTGAGAGTCAGAGTTCCCCTGCCCACCTTGGGACGGCCGAAGGCGTCTGTGATCCGGACCTGGACATTCACCGATCCGCCGGCCCTGTATACGGTTTCCCGCGTGGAAAGGTCCGCGTAGAAAGGGTGGCCGCTGACCAGCGCGTACCCCTCCCCTGAAACCATTCGGCGGGAGGCGTCGGTGACCCGGGCTACGATCTTGTACTGCGTATCCACGCCGTCGCCGGGAGGCTGGTACCGGTATTCTGCGTGTCCCGAGGCATCGGTCTGGATCGTCTCACGCTGGACGGGCCGGGAGGGAAAGGATTCTTGTCCCGGCCGGTCTTGATCGTTCTTCAGCCAGGGGATTTCAGATTGAGAGGGCGAGGGGCGGGTGAAGGGCCTGGCGTACACGGCCACTTCCACCCGGGCGTCCGCCACCGGCTCGCCCGAGTAATAGCCGGCTTGGATGGAGGCCTTGATCTCCTGCGAAGGAACGAACACCTTGGGTTTGCCGCTCTTGGACGTCCTGACGGTGACGTTGAAATCCGGCAGCTTGTATTCTTCCACCCGGAAGAGAACCGCCGAACCCATGAACAAAGAGTCGGCCGACTCATTGTCGCCGGTTTCCGGCTTGAAAAAGTCTATGTGATATTCACCCAGCATGGACTGGGGCGGGAGCGTCAGCGACGCCCAGGCCGATCCGAAATCGTTGAGGGTGAGGACGCCCTCCTTCACCTTGCCGCCCTGCGGGTCCGATATTTGGTACCGGATCTTTTCACCGGCGGGTGTCTCGAGGCGCTTGCCCGCCTCCCGGCGGACCGTGACTTTCCAGTGTGCCTTGTCGCCGGGGCGGTACGCCGGGCGGTCGGTGACGGCGTAGAAGATCTGCCTCCCGTTATCAGAGGGTTGGCTGACGCCCTTCACGTGGGCGAAGGCCTGCCGGCTGCCGGCTCGCCCCACGGCGATTAGGCGCGATCCGGCCTCGGAAGCCGGAAGATGGAAGAGCGCCACATGGCCGGCGCCGGCGGCAGCTTCCGCATGCCAGCCGGTCTCCTTGTCGAGCAGGCGGATCCTGGCCCCGGCAACGGGCGCGCCATGCTCGGCTCCGCACATGAAGACCACGGCCTGCGCCGCGGTACGTTTGACGATAAGGGCCGCATCGGTCACGAGGATCAGCTCTCTCGCGTGAGCACCGTCCGCCTTCGCTTCGAGGATGTAAGCGCCGCGCGGAGGCATCCAGTCCAGGGAAAAGTGCCTAACGGTAAGATTGCAGGCGGGCGGGCCCTTGAAGGATTTTTTCCAGGTGCGCACCGGCTTCAGGCCCTTGAGGTCGAGCGACTCCGTCCAGTTGTCGTCGCTCCGGTCCGCAGGCCCCGGAATCTTTCTGACACCGGCGCCGGCCAGGTCGACCCGGTAGAGTGCGAAGCGCACCACCGGCTGGCGGCGGAACCAGAGGTCAAACTCCGGCTGCGACCCCGGGAGAAAGACCGTTGACACCACCAGCGACAGCGGATTCCGGCGATGGGCGGCCAGCCAGTCCCGGGCCTGGGCCCAGTATGGAGTGTCCTTGTTGGTGAAATCGGTACTCAGTTTCTTGAAAAGAGCGACGGCGCGGGCGCAGTCGGCCCCCTGTTCTTCGGGAAAGTTCCCGTCGCCCGCACTCCACAGGCCGTACCAATACAGCGCGGCGGCATACCAGGAGCTGCTTTCCGGCGCGTCGAGTGCGGCCTCGAAAGCCGAGGCGGTGCGGTCCGCCGTTTCCGGATCGTTTGCCTGCAGCAACGCCATCCCCAGGAGAAATTCCGCGTGGGCCTTTTCCGCCGGCGTTGTGGCGATTTTGACCGCGCCGTCGGCCAGGGATAGGGGGAGCGGCGGCCCGGCGCCGTCATTCGGCAGGCCGGATCGGCCATTTTCGAACGGCCCGGCGCACTTGAAGGCGATGGCAAGGTACCGCTTGCGGGCCAGTGCAAGATCGGTGGAACCGGCCCACCAGTTCAAGGCCTTGCGGTCATGATGCCAGGCCTGGGCCCAATCGAAGGCCATACCGGGCTGGAGTGAGAAGTCCCCCAGTGATTCCTGGCTTTCGGCCCAGGTCCGGTCCGGGCGGGCGCCGCCGGAGGGGGGCTGGGCGAGGCGTCTCAACGTGTCGAGAGCGTACGCCAATTCCGGCTCGCCCGCAGCCGGCCTGCCTCGCCAGGCCGCGTCCGCCTGGCGGAAGGTGAGCCATCGCTTCTTGTCCTTTGGGGCGGCCTTCAGCGCGTCGGCGTAAGCTTTCGCCGCCCGGCTGTAATCGCCCTTGGCGTAAAGGGCGTCGGCCCGTGCTTGGATATCCTTGTAGGCATGGCCCGGGGCCTCGGCGTTTTTGGAATCGCGGGCCTGATACATGGAAGGCGCCGCACCTGCGGCGGCAAAGACCAGGACAAGGCACAACAGCACGCCGGACGTGCGTCCGGGCAGGACGGAATGGCGCATGGATTCCCCCTTTAATGTTTACATTATACAGGACCGGACGCCCCCGCGCCTTGTTCCATTGGGAACCAGCCGTGAATTGACAGTCACTGACCATACAGAGCCCACAGAGCCTGCGAAGGCAGGCCATGGGAATCTTGGCCCGCTAAGGATGTCCCGCGAACTAAACACCAGACACGATTCACGAATCACTGGCCGCTATGCGGCCATTCAGCTTTCTTCTGCGGGAAATTTCCAGATGGCGATGAGGGCGAAAAGCACAGTGAAGGCCAGGACGATGGCCACGGCCGGGAGCGCCGAAGCCAGCCCGAGCCCGCGCCAGGTGACGGCGTCGAGAGCGTCCATGGCCCATCGGGTGGGAAGAAGGAGGGTGGCTTTCTGGAGCCAGGCGGGAAAGATGAAGGCCGGCACCCAGGCCCCGCCCAGCATAACGAGAATCAAAACGGCGAACACGGCGAGCCCGCGGGTCGCTTCGGGAGTCCGCCCGAGGGCCGCGAGAAAGAGGCCGAAGGCCGAGGCCATCAGGGAGTAGGCGACGGCCAGCAAAAGGAAACCGGCCCAGCTTCCCTGGATACGGATGCCGAAGACGACCATGCCGAAACCCATGCATACCAGAAAGATGCAGAGGGAAATCACGGCGCCGCTGACGCCCCGGGCCATCAGCAGCGTGGAGCGGCGAAGCGGGGCCGCCATGAGGCGCTTCCAGATGCCCGTGCGGCGCTCCAGCAGAATCGCCATGCCGAACTCGATGGCCGCCATCAGGATGAACTGCAGGGCCATCCCGCCGAAGGAGTGGGAATAGGAATTGTAGGCCACGCCCTTGTGCGCCGTGACCGCCTCTGTCTTGGTGACGTAGGGAACGCCGATGCCTCCCCGGATGGTCGGTGTGCTGCTTCCCGTCTCCGCGTTGCGCTCATTCAGGTTCAAAACGCCCTGCAGAATGGAGGTCAGGTCCTTCTTGTCCGAAGGCGCCATGGTCTTGTTGTTTTCGACCTCGCCGAGGGACCGGCGGACGCTCTGCATGCCCGCGGCGCCGGTAAAGGCCTCCTTGCTGACCACCTGCATGACGTGTTCGGTGAGAATGCCTTCGATCATTCCCGCCTCGGCGCTGTGTGACGGGTCCTCGAGGAGCGTCAGGGCCGGCTTGTTCTGCTGGCGGAAGAAGGCGTCCACTGCATCGCGGCCGAAATGTTCCGGAAAGACCACCGCCGCGGTGGCCTTGCCCTTGCGGACCAGCTCCCGGGCCTGCGCGGCCGTGGCCGCCGGCTTGACGTCCAGGTTCGAGTCCTTCGCGAGCGCTTCGGTGATGGACCGCGACACGGCGCTGTGGTCGAGATCGGCCACGCGCAGGTCGATCTTGCCGCGATCGCTGCTGCTGCCCAAAAAGAGAAAGCCGAAAAAGGCCGCAATGACGATGGGCGCGGCGAAGGAAAGCACCACCGCCCGGCGGTCGGAGAAGAACAGGCTCAGATCCTTGCCCACGAGGGCTTTCAGTGCTTTCATCATTCGCCGTCCCTCAGGCCCCGTCCCGTCAACGCGAGAAAGATCGTTTCCAAATCCGGGCGCTCCGTCTGAAGGCCGGACACCTCGAGCCCGTGCGCGTCAAGAAACGCCAGCAGCGCCGAGGCGCCCGAGGTCAGGTCCTCCACCGTGGCGGCCAGAGTACCGGATTTGAAGGACACCTCGCTGAAGCCCGGCAGGGCGCGCACGCCGTCAAGCCACGCGCCGTCTCCGCCGTTCGGGAGGCGGACTTCGGCCATCAGGCGCCTGGGCTGGGGCAGGCCGGCGGCCAGCTCGCGGGTCGTTCCCTCCGCCAGCACGCGGCCATGGTCCACGATGACGATCCGGGAGCACAGGCGCTCGGCTTCTTCCATGTAGTGCGTCGTGTACAGGATGGCCTTGCCCTGCGAGCGAAGCACCTCCAGCATGTCGAAGATGGCGTTCCGGCTCTGCGGGTCCACACCGACCGTCGGTTCGTCGAGAAGCAGAATGGATGGATCGTGAAGGAGTCCGGCGGCGAGATTCAGCCGGCGCTTCATGCCGCCGCTGAAGGTCTTCACGCGGCTCGAGGCCCTCTCGAAAAGCCCCACGAAGGCGAGGCCGTCGGCCACGGCCTTCTTGAGGGCGGAGCCTCCCAGCCCGTAAAGGGAACCGAATAGTCTAAGGTTGGCTTCCGCCGTGAGGCCGTCGAAAAGCGCCAGGTCCTGGGGAACGAGGCCGAGCGCGCGCTTGACCTCGCCGTTGGACGAGGCGGGCCGGCCCATGAGGGAGACGTCTCCTCTGTCGGGGGCGAGCAGGCCGGCGATCATGGAGACCGTCGTCGTTTTGCCGGCGCCGTTTGGGCCGAGCAGGCCAATGATTTCGCCGGCGTCCAGACGCAGGGACACGTCTTCGACGGCTTTCAGATCTCCGTAGCTTTTCACCAGGTGCTGCGCTTCCAGTACTGAACCCATAGCCCTTCTAACGTGACCGCCGGTCAAAATGTTTCAGGCGCGAAGAGACAGTCATAACTTGCATGCCTAAGGGACGGGA
>JARRNO010000029.1:0-20190 GCA_037384885.1 Acidobacteriota bacterium | reverse complement strand
CAAACGGCGCACCCCGCAACGCATCGAACCTCTTTCCCTGGTCACCTGAAGAGCTCATGGCATAATTCTTCTTAGAGGAGCCCTTGGGATGCCGGAGAAGCAAACCGATCACATTTCAGGATCCATCGACCTGCTCGAGACGGCGGCCGGTGAAATTCGCAAGCACCTGGATTCCAGGGGAGTTGCTGGGCTGGAACCCCTCCTGGACGTGATCTCAGCCGAGCATCCATCCATGGCGCTCCGGTTGAATCTGTGCCACATGCTTAAAGAAACTCTGCCCGAAGGAAGAGCCGCCTTACTCCAGACCCTCGACAGCTTCATGCGAAGTGTTGTCGATGCGAGAGTTCACGTCGCGGCTACCTTCGCGGGAATGGTCGAGCATTACCGCTGGACGGTCGCCGCCACTTACTCACGATCCGCCCAGGTGCGGGAATGTCTTGCCGCTGCCGTGCCGGCTGGGTTGAAGCGCGTGGTGCTCTCCGAGGCCCGGCCGTCGGGCGAGGGCATCATCATGGCGAGGGAACTTCGCGGTGAAGGGCTTGAAGTGACTCTCACGGCGGATGCCGCTCTCCCCGGCTTCCTGGTCAACGTGAACGTCCTTGTGGTCGGCGCCGACGCGGGACTCCGCGATTACTTCATCAACAAAACGGGGACCGCCCACCTCATGCGCGAAGCCCGGTTGAAAGGGGCGGGCACGGTGGTTGTGACGGTTCCGCAAAAGACATTGTCGGTCGGAACCGCTCTGACCTGGAGAAACGAACCCCTTCCCCGCCCTGTGCGGCTGCCCAAAACGCCGAAGGGAGTCTCCTGGACGGGTGAGCTTTATGAGAAGGTCCCGTGGGATCTTGTCAGTTTCCCGCTCGGAAGGACCTTATAACTTGACGGCGTTCGGGCGGCGGTTCACTCGCCGGGGAAATCCCCTTCCACCGCGACGGCCGAAAGCGGTTTTCTGCCGCTGGGCGACTCACGCTTCCTGAGATCTTCCGGAAGTTTTTCCGGGGCGTCCTTCCGCCCCACCACAAAGGCGGCCATCGCTTCGTACTCCTCTTTCGGAACGCCCAGGGTGTCGTAGACCATCTCTTCGTGAAATCCTGCCATTCCGTGAGTGTAGAGGCCGAGAAGCCGCGCTTGCAGCGTCATGGACATCCAGGCCGCCCCCGCGTCAAAGCCGTGATGGCGGTTCGGGCGATCATCCTTCGCGAACTTTCGCTTTGCCAGAATAAAGCCCACGAGAGGCGCCTTCTCCGCCCAACGGCGGTTGCCCTCCACCAGGATGGGAAGAAATCGCGCCCGGTCTTCGTCGATCTAGGCGGCCCTTTTCTTAGGCGCCGCGGCTTTCTTCACCGCCTCGATTTGAATATTGATCTGGACATCATCGCCCAGGAGCATCCCTCCGGAATCGAGCAGTTTGTTCCAGCTGATCCCCCATTTTTTCCGGTCGAGGGTCATGGCGATGGAAAAACCTGCCCGTTCGTGACCCCAGGGGTCCTTGATACGTCCGTTCATGGTTACGGGCACCATGATCGAACGCGTGACCCCGTGCATGGCCAGTGTGCCGTGAACCTCGAACTTGTCTTTGGAGACCTTCACCATTCGCGTGCTTTTAAAAGTAATGTCCGGGTGCGTCTTCACGCCGAAAAAATTGCTCGAGCGCAAATCTTCATCCCTTCTGGGATTGCGCGTGTCGATGGAGGAAGCCTTAATGACGAATTCAACGCTGGAGTCCGTCTCGTGCCCGGGATCGAACCTGATGGTCCCCCGAAAGTCATCGAACCGGCCCTGCACATGCGAAACCAGGTGGCGGATCGTGAAGGTCACCGAAGAGTGGACCGGGTCTACAACATAGGTCTGCTTGTTTTCCGCCGCCAATGCTGCGAGAGAAAGCACCAGACACAAGACAACAGTCGCCGGGACTAGGCCTTTCTTCTGCATGAAATTCTCCTTTCGAGCCGCCCCCGGGACTCCATCCGGAAGCGAATCCAACCGTTCCGGGTACTCTCCCTGCAAGAGAATTCTCATAACAGTCCCCACCCCCACAGTTATTTCCCAACAGGATAGATGATGGGGATGGCCCGCACGGAGTCATCAGCCCGCGGCCCGGACATGGCCACCGGGGATAGGGTGCGCTATATTAAACAGAAGACATGTGACTTCTGCCAACAATCGCCGGCGCGATCGGAAACGTAGCGCCGGCGGGAATGATGCTCAACGAAAAAGGGGAGGGTTCCACATGAAACAATCCAAATTCTCGCATGCGGCCGTTCTGCTGGCGTCCGCGATGGTTCTTCTTGTCCTTCCGTCCTGCCGGAAAGCCGCTGACAAGGTGGCGCCTAAAGAGCAGGCGGCCCCCTCCAGCGAGGCCGACCAGGCGTTGATGAAGCAGGCCGGCGGCATCTTCCAGCCCGTTCCCGCGGTGGCCGGACGAAAGGACAACCCTGTCACGCCCGAGAAGGTGGCGCTCGGCAAAATGCTCTATTACGAACCCAGGCTTTCCGAGAGCAGCTGGATCTCCTGCAACAGCTGCCACAACCTGGCACTCTACGGAGTGGACAACCTGCCGACCTCGCTGGGAAACCAGTGGCACCACGGCCCGCGCAACGCACCCACGGTTCTGAACGCGGCTTTCCAGATCGCCCAGTTCTGGGATGGCAGAGCGGCCGACGTGGAGGAACAAGCCAAGGGTCCCATGCTCAATCCCATCGAGATGGCATCTCCCCACGCCGATTTCGCCGTGGAGCGCATCGCCTCCATCCCCGAATACCATGCCCTTTTTAAGAAAGCGTTCCCAGGCCAGGACAACCCCGTGACCTTCAACAACATCACCGACGCCATTGGCGCATTCGAACGGACGCTCATGACTGAATCAAGGTTCGACAAGTTTCTCAAGGGAGATGCGTCGGCCCTTACGGACCAGGAAAAGGCCGGACTCAAGACATTTATCGACAAAGGCTGCGTGCAGTGCCATACGGGGCCCGGAGTCGGAGGCGCCATGTTCCAGAAGTTCGGCGTTTACAAGCCCTACGCCGAGGCGACCGGCAGCAAGAAGATCGACTACGGGCGCTACCAGGAAACCAAGAAGGAGGCCGATAAATTTTACTTCAAGGTTCCCACCCTCAGGAATATCGCCCACACCTATCCCTATTTCCATGACGGAAGCGTCTGGAGCCTGGATAAGGCCGTCCATGTCATGGCCGACGTGCAGCTCAACAAGACGCTCAGCGACCAGGAAGCCGCCGAAATCGGGGCCTTCCTCAAAAGTCTGACGGGAAAGATCCCGGCCGATGCGCTCGAGCTGCCGGAGCTGCCGCCTTCGACGGACGAGACCCCCAAGCCGGTCACCTGAGTCGAAGCCGCCGCCCGTAAAGTAAAAAGGCCGCCCGTCCGGGCGGCCTTTTCATGTGACCCTTGCGTTCTTCGCAGGATTCGGGGCTTTACATGTGCTGCGGATCAGACACTTTCACCACCTGCTTGCCCATGTTTTTACCCTCGAAAAGGCCGAGGAAAGCTCTGGGGGCGTTTTCCAGCCCTTCCGTGATGGTCTCCTCGTGCTTGAGGCGCCGCTTTTCCACCCATTCCCTCAACTGTGAGAAGGCCTCCGGAAAGCGGTCCATGTGGTCCGAGATGATAAACCCCTTCGCCGAGGCCCGTTTGACAAGAAGGACCGGAAGGATCGGCGCCGCCGGCTCAGGAGATTCCAAGTTGTACATGCTGATCTGGCCGCAGACCACGATTCGGGCCCGCACGTTCAAAAGGGATAGAACGGAGTCGGTGACCCGTCCCCCGACGTTGTCAAAGTAGATATCCACACCCCTGCCGCAGGCACGCGCGAGGGCATCTTTCAGGTTGTCCGTCGCCTTGTAGTTCACGGCGGCGTCAAATCCCAGGGTGTCCCTCAGCCAGCGGACTTTCTGTTCGCTCCCCGCGAGGCCCACGACGCGGCAGCCTTTCATCTTGGCGATCTGGCCCGCCACCGATCCCACGGCGCCCGCGGCGCCGGAGATGACGACGGTCTGCCCGCTCTTGGGCTGGCCGATCTCCAGCATACCGTACCAGGCGGTGATGCCGGGCATGCCAAGGGCCCCCAACGCCGCCGGGAGCAGCTCCGGCGCCAGGTCCAGGCTGGAGAGATCGCCCCCGTCCGAGAGGCCGTAATCCTGCCACCCGTGGTAGGCCAAGACGAAATCGCCCTCTTTGAACCGATCGTTCTTGGATTGAACCACCTGCCCCACCGTGGCGCCGATCATGACTTCATTCAGCTTGGCCGGCTCCGCGTAAGACCCTTCGCGGTTCATTCTGCCTCGCATATACGGATCCACGGAAAGGTAGAGCGTCCGAACCAGGATCTGTCCTCGCTTGGGATCGGGCACCGATGACTCGACCAGGCGGAAGTTGTTTTCAGACGCCATCCCCCGCGGATAGCTTTCGAGCAGCCACTGACGATTGACGTGAGAGGCCATCTTTCCCTCCTCCGGAAAATGGACCGCTTCCTTCCTGAGATTATACCGGAAAGAAGGGCCGGGCGCCGGGCCGGTGAGCGACTGACGCCGGCTTCAGTCTTCCATGCGGAAGGACATGATGTGATAGCCGGCGTCCACGTACATGATTTCTCCGGTAATGCCCGAGGCGAGGGGAGACAGCAGAAAAAGCCCCAGGTTGCCCACTTCCTCGTGGTGAACGTTTCGCCGGAGCGGCGCCAGGTTTGCGGCGTGCTTGTACATGTAAGTGAAGCCGGGGATGCTTCGGGCCGCCACCGTCCGCATCGGACCCGCCGAGATGGCGTTGACCCGCACGCCCTTCTCCCCCAGGTCTGCCGCGAGATATTTCACGTTCGCTTCCAAGGCGCTCTTGGCGATGCCCATGACGTTGTATCGGGGAACGACACGCCGGGCTGCGTCGTAAGACAGGGTGACGATGGCGCCCTCCTTCGACAGCAGCGGCTCGGCGTACTTGGCCACCGCGGCGAGCGAATAGGCGGAGACCTCGAGGGCCGTCAGCCAGTCCTCGCGCCGGGTGTCGAGGTAGCGTCCCTCCATGGCGGCCCGGGGAGCAAAAGCGACGGAGTGCACGATGTAGTCCAGTCCGCCCCACTCCTTTCCGATGGCGGCGAAAAGCCTTTCGAGATGATCGTCGTGCGTTACGTCCACCTCGTAGATCGGGCAATCTCCAAGGTGGGGCCGGAGCTTGTCCACGTCGCTACGCATCTTTTCGTTCTGGTAGGTCATGGCGAGCGTGCAGCCTGCCTGGTGAAGCTTCCTGGCAATCGTCCAGCCGAGGCTCCGGGCGTTCGTCACGCCGAGTACCACGCCTCGCTTCCCGGACAAGTCAATTCCGACCATAAGCATCTCCCTGAGCATCGAAAAGAATGGGGTGGACCACCTTCAGAACAGTCCGCGATCGTCGTGCATGAGGGGTTTATTCTACTCCAAAGTGGAAAACGGTCAAGGACGTCCGTGTTCCGGCGGCTTGCCGGAATCTCATAACCTATGCAACAAGAAGGAGATGCGACGCATTCCCGCCGCGCCGCGCTAAGGAGACCCGGACCCGGGGCGTTTCATGAGAACAAAAAAAGGGGCGGACCGGAGTCCGCCCCGAGTGGCGAGTTATTTGAATGGATCAGGGACGCTCGAGCAAATAGGCGAAGCCCATGCCGCCCCCGATGCACATGGTCACCATTCCCCGGGCAACATTCCGCCGCTTCATCTCGCCCAGGATCTTGACGGTGAGGATGCCGCCGGTGGCGCCCAGCGGATGGCCGGTGGCGACGGCGCCGCCGTTGACATTGGTCTTGTCCGGGTCCAGACCCAGCTCCTTCATGCAGTAAATGGACTGGCTGGCGAAGGCCTCGTTGATCTCCACCAGGTCGATGTCCTTCAGCGAAAGGCCCGTCTTTTTTAGTAGCTTGGGAACCGCCTTCGTCGGGCCGATCCCCATGATTTCTGGCGGCACGCCCGCCACGGCCCATTCCCGGACAAAGGCGATGGGCTTCAACCCCATTTCCTTGGCCTTCTCCTCGGACATCACCACGACTGCGGCCGCTCCGTCGTTCACCTGGCTGGCGTTTCCAGCCGTAACCGTGCCCTTGGGATCGAAGGCGGGCTTCAGCTTGCCGAGCGCTTCCAGCGTGGTGTCCGCCCTTGGTCCTTCGTCGGTATCGAAGGTGAAGGACTTCCAGGAACCACCGTTCAAGGTGCGGACTTCGAGCGGAACGATTTCTTCCTTGAACTTTCCGCTCTCGATGGCCGCGCAGGCTCGCTGGTGCGAGCGGAGAGCGAACTGGTCCTGCTCTTCACGCGAGACTTCGAAGCGCCGGGCCACGAGTTCGGCCGTGGGTCCCATCCCCATGTAGATGTTTGGGTTGTAAGACATGGCTTCCGGATCGGCGGTGAGCTTGTTGCCGCCCATGGCCACCATGGACATGCTCTCCACGCCGCCGGCGATCACGATGTCCTGGCTTCCGGCCTTGATGCTGTCCGCCGCCCAGGCGATAGACTGCGAACCGGAGGAGCAGAACCGGTTGATGGTGGAGGCGGGCACGCTTTCGGGGAACCCGGCAAGCAGAGTAATGATGCGGGCCACGTTCATCCCCTGCTCACCTTCGGGCATGGCGCAGCCCAGGACGACATCGTCCACCATTTCCGGCTTCAACCCGGGCGTGCGCTCGAGCAAGGCCTTGAGCAGAGGAGCCGTAAACTCCTCAGGCCGCGTGTCCTTGAGGCTCCCCTTCTTCGCCTTTCCGACGGCCGTTCGGGCCACCGATACGATGACTGCGTTTCTCATGGCATTCTCCTCATGATCCGATCAAGCTGCGGAGCCTCAATTCCGCAGCGGCTTGCCTGTTTTCAGCATGTGGGCGATCCGCTCCTGCGTCTTTTCCTCTCCGCAGAGGCTGAGGAACGCCTCGCGCTCCAGGTCGAGAATGGTCTGCTCGGCCACCGGGCTGTTGATGGTCGTATCGCCGCCGCACAGGATGGTGGCCACGTGGGTCGCCACCTTTTCGTCGTGGTCGCTGATCCAGTGGGTCGCTTTCATGTTGTGGAGAACCATCTTGAGGGTTGCGATCCCCTCCCTGCCCGGAAGGTTGAAGGTCCGGGGCATGGCCGGACGGTACCCGATCTCGCCCATGGCGATCGCCATCCGCTTGGCGGTCTGGAGCTGCATCCCCCGCTGAAGCTCGATGTGATCCACGGGCCGGAGGTAGTGAAGCCCCCGGGCTTCCTCGGCGGAACCGGCCACCTTCGCCATGGCGATGGTTTCGAAGGCCGCCTGGATGAAAGGAAGGTTCGAGAGAATCGGCTTGTCGATACCCTCCAGGAACCTTTCGAGCATCATGACGTGCCCGCCTCCGGCCGGCACCAGCCCGACGCCTACTTCCACGAGCCCCATGTAGGTCTCCGCCAGGGCGCAGGTACGCACGCCCGCCATGGCGATCTCCGCGCCTCCGCCAAAGGTGAAGCCGAAGGGCGCTGAGACGACGGGCACCCTGGCGCGCCGCATGCCGCTGGTCATGGCGTGGAAGTCGCGCACGAGCTGTTCGATGGCCTTCCAGTTTTTGTCCTGGGACGCCTGCAGCAACATGGCGATGTTGGCCCCGGCGCAGAACTGCTCGCCCTGGTGATGGATGACCAGCCCCCGAAAGTCCTTCTCGGCGACCGCCAGGCCCTTGCGCATCATCTCGATAATCTGGTCGTCCACCGGATTCATGCGCGGCTGGAGGGCCGAATGGAATTCCACGCAGGCGATCCCGTCGCCGAGATCCACCAGCGACGCGCCGGGATTCTCCTCGATGACTTTCTTTTCCCTCTTGAGGTCCTTGAGCAGGAGAAAGCCCTCCGGCTTCGGCTCGGAGGACCATTTATCCTTGAGGGGATCGTAGTACTCCCGCCCTCCCGCTCCTTCGCGGTAAAAGGATTCCACACCCTTTTCGGCCATCCGGCCGGCCCAGCCGGGGAGGGCGATGCCGTCCTGCTGCATTTTGGACAAGGCCTTCTTGAAGCCGAGTGCATCCCAGGTTTCGAAGGGACCCAGCTCCCAATTGAAGCCCCATTTCAAACCCCGGTCCACATCCACGACGGTGTCGGAGATCTCGCCGAGGCGGTGGGCGGCGTAGGCCATGGTCTCGCTCAGCACACGCCAGGCGAACTTTCCGCCCCGGTCATCCGCGTAAACAAGCGTCCGGACCTTTTCCTGCGGGTCGTTGATCTTGGCGGCCTTTTTGACGGAGGGAATATCGGGCTTTTCCTTGGGCACGTACTGTCCCGATTTGTAGTCGAGCACCATCAGCGTCTTCTTGCCGTCCGGAGATTTTTCCATTTTGAAGAAGCCGGCGCCGGCTTTCCGGCCGAGCGCGCCCTTTTCCAGCATGGCGGTCACCAAGTTCGGAACCTTGAACTTATCGAGGGCTTCGTCGTCCGGGCAGTTCTCCGTGATCGTCCTGACGACGTGCACAAAGGTGTCAAGGCCCACCAAGTCCGCCGTACCGAAGGTGGCGCTCTTGGGGTGGCCCATAGCCGGACCTGTAATGGCGTCTACCTCGTCGATCCGGTAGTCCATTTCAAGCATGGCGTGCAGGGTCGACATGGAGGCGAAGACACCCACGCGGTTGGCGACGAAGTTCGGCGTGTCCTTGCCGTGGACGATGCCCTTGCCGAGAACGTAGGTGCCGAAGCGCTCGACGGCCTTCTTGATCTCGGGATCCGTATCCTGCCCGGGAACGATTTCGAGCAGGTACATGTAGCGCGGCGGGTTGAAGAAGTGCGTCACCAGGAAGTTCTTCCGGAAGCCGTCCGACCGGCCCTGGAGCATGGAGTCGATGGAAAGGCCGGAGGTGTTCGAGGAAACGATGGTTCCGGGAACGACCGTCTTTTCGAGGCGCTCCAGGATGGACTTCTTGATGTCCAAGCGCTCGACCACTGCTTCGATGACCCAGTCGACCTCTTTCAGGCGCTCCCAGTCGTCGTCGAAATTACCGACTTCGACCAATGGAAGAAATTTCTTGCTGTAGAGATGGGGCGGCCGGGACTTTTCGATGCCCTTGAGCCCCTTCAGTGCGAATTTGTTGCGAAACCGCGGGTCTTTTTCCGTCAATCCCGCCTTGCGGTCGGCGTCGTCGAGCTCCGGCGGCACGATGTCCATCATGAGGCAGGGGATACCGGCGTTGGCCAGGTGCGCGGCGATGCCGCTTCCCATGACCCCGGCGCCGAGAACGGCGACCTTTTCAATCTTTTTTTCCATGGAATCACCTCCGTTTTCATCCCGTCCCCTAACCTCCTGGAACGGAAGCGGCGACTGGGTGCGGATTTGGTATGTAGACACTCACCAAAGGCGAAAATGCGTCACAAAACAAATATAGTGAGGCGGACCGTTGAAAACAAGAACACCGAAGCTATCCCTGTAAGTAAATACTTACTACATCGCGCGCCGTCTGGCAAGCCCCCCCTCTTTTTTTACGGGGGGGAAGGGGCGGGAATAAACCTTTACACGCCGCGTTTTTGAGTGATAGGATCCGCCAAGCGGCCGGCGACGGCACGGGCCGGACCGGAGGCGACATGTTTGAAGACATCAGGGCCATTTTTCGTAACGACCCGGCCTGCAAGAATATAGAGTTTCTCCTCTACCCCAGCCTGCAGGCCATCACCGCGCACCGCTATATCATTCATCCGCTCTACAAGCTGGGGCTGCCGTTTTTTCCCAGGATGCTGTCTCAGATCATGCGTTTTCTGACCGGGATCGAAATCCACCCCGGCGCACGGATCGGGAAGGGTTTTTTCTGCGATCACGGAGCGGGGGTGGTCATCGGCGAGACGGTGGAAATGGGAAACCGCTGCGTGCTGTTTCACGGCGTCACCCTCGGCGGCACCGGCAAGCAGACGGGGAAGAGGCATCCCACATTGGGAGACGATGTGTTCGTAGGCGCCCACGCCACACTGCTGGGCCCCATTCACGTGGGCGACCGGGTCCGGATCGGCGCCAAGGCCGTCATCATCAATCGCGACGTTCCACCGGACTGCACCGTGGTGGGCTCTCCCGGGTTCATCGTCAAGCAGAATGGCAAGCGGGTCGAAAAACCGCTCCCGGTATCTGTTTACCACCTGAGGGATCGCGAAGCCGAAGGCAATCCCCCTGAAGACAAGGGATTCATCGATCGCAGCGGCGACGCCCCGCGCCTGCACTACCCCTCCTGACAGCGCGCCGAACGCCGCCGTTTTTCCAAAGAGAAAAACTGGGAACGGATCAGTCCGGGTCGAAGACTTCCACCCGGTCCACACACCTGTACTTTTCCACGGGATCCACGATAGGCGGCGCCGCGTTCGCCAGGTCAAGAACGTAGGTGTGGTCGTCGGACGTCGGCACAGGATCGCCATGGGGATCAAAAACGTAGTTTCCCGCCCCGCTGAAATACTCCCCCTCGAATTCAGAGGCCGCCACACAGCAGCCCATGACCCAGGCGTGGTTTTCAATGGCCCTGGCTCTGAGAAGGGTGCGCCACACGTGATCGCGCCGCCAGGGCCACCACGCCGGGACGGCCAGCATGGTGACGCCGGCCTTGAGTTTCATCGTCCTTGCCTGCTCCGGAAAGCGCAGGTCGTTGCAGTTCATCAGCCCAAGAACGCCGTGCTCCGTCCGGACCGCGGCATAGCTTTCACCCGGAGACCAAATGTCGAATTCTCCGTTCGGCTCGAAAAGGTGGACCTTGTCGTAGAAAGCGATTTGGGCGCCCCGGCGCCAGACCGTCATCCGGTTCCGGCCGTCTTCGGTCATGGATCCGAAGGCGAAAACCACATCGGGATGGGCCGCGGAAAGGGCCGTAAAAACATCCCGGGCCCGTGAAGCGTCGAGGCGGCGCGTATAACCGTGCAGGAACGATTCGGGAAACATGACAAAGTCCGCACCCGACCGGCATGCGGCGGAAGACTCTTCCCGAAGCCGCTTCAGGTTCGATTCCACATCCCGGCAGATCCAACGCGACAGGTAGACTCTCATACGGAAAGGCTACCACAGCGCAGCCCTGGAAATCCCGCTCCGCCCCCGCAGGGGATGGTACACTGGATTCCGTCAAGTATAAGGAGGTTTCATGCCCGAAGTCACGCTGCATACAAACAACGGCGATATCAAGCTCCGGCTTGATGCGGAGAAGGCGCCGAAGGCCTGCGAAAACTTCATGACTCACGCGCGGAACGGTTTTTACGACAACGTGATTTTCCATCGCGTCATCGCCGACTTCATGATCCAGGGCGGCGATCCGACCGGCACCGGCCGCGGCGGGAAATCCATCTGGGGCAAACCCTTCGAAGACGAAGTAAACAACGGCCTCGCCTTCGACCGGAAGGGCATCCTCGCCATGGCCAACGCCGGCCCCAACACCAACGGCAGCCAATTCTTCATTACTCTCGCGCCCACGCCCTGGCTGGACAACCACCACACGATTTTCGGCGAGGTCACGGAGGGAATGGACGTTGTGGACGCCATCGGAGGATGCGACACGGGCCCCGGCGACCGCCCCAAAAGCGACGTGATCATCCAGGGCGCCACGGTCGCGGATTGAACAGCGGAAAACCAGCATGGCGGATCCCGGCGGAACGGTCACTGTTTTCCCCTTGACCCCTGAACGCTGGCCCGATCTCGAGGCGCTCTTCGGCCCGAGGGGCGCCTGCGGCGGGTGCTGGTGCATGTGGTGGCGCTTGAGCCGCAAGGACTTCGAGACCGGAAAGGGCCAGTCCAACCGCGCCGCCTTCCACGACGTCGTCCATGCGGGGCCGCCGCCTGGGCTTCTCGCCTACGTCGGCGGCGCGCCCGCCGGATGGTGTGCTCTGGCCCCTCGCAGCGATTATCCGCGGCTGGCCCGTTCCAGAATTCTCAAGCCGGTGGACGGCCGTCCCGTCTGGTCCGTCACCTGTTTTTACATTCGGAGGGGGCGCCGCGGCAGGCAGCTGTCCTTGAAATTGCTGGTCGCCGCAGTACGGTATGCCGCGAGCTGCGGTGCTGAAATACTGGAGGGCTATCCCGTCGACCCCAAATCAGGCCGGGCGGCCGACGCCTTTGTCTACACGGGATTGGCGTCAACTTTCAGAAGGGCGGGCTTCCGGGAAGTGGCTCGGCGATCAGAGACAAGGCCCATCATGCGCCTCGATCTGTCGACGGCACGATGATATTCTCTTAAGAATCCCGTCGAAACAGCGTTTCCTGGCCTGCGGCAAAGGCCCCACGGGGCCTGCACTTTCCTTAAACAATTGAGCGGCAGGCTGGTCCTGTCATAAGATCAGAATTTGGAAGAGTGCGGCCGCCTGTTCCCGATCCGCACGAGGACCGCCGGCCGGCTTGAACCCGCCTGTCCTGCCGGGGTCGAAACGAAACGGCACACGCGGGTCTGTCTGGAGATACAGCCAATCACTGATGAAATTTGCGGGACAATTTCGGGGAGACATTTATGGCCAAACACACGGTCGTCGTCATGCCTGGAGACGGCATCGGGCAGGTGGTGCTGCCGGAAGCGCTCCGCGTGCTCGACAAGGTCGGTTTCGATGCTGAATACGTACACGGAGACATCGGGTGGGAGTTCTGGAGGCACGAGGGCAACGCCCTGCCTGAACGAACGGTGGCGCTTCTGGAAGAGCACCGGCTCGGGCTGTTCGGCGCCATCACGTCCAAGCCCAAGGCCGAAGCGGCCGAAGAACTGGACCCTTCCCTTCGAGATAAAGGGTTTGTGTACTACAGCCCCATTGTCTCCATGCGCCAGCACTTCAACCTGGACATCTGCCTGAGACCCTGCCGGACCTTCCCCGGCAACCCGCTCAATTTTATTCGGAAGAATGACGCGGGATTCGAGGAACCCAAAGTCGACGCGGTCATCTTCCGCCAGAACACGGAGGGACTGTACGCCGGCGTGGAATGGACCGACCCGCCCCCGCAGGTGCGCGAGGCCTTCGGCACCCACCCCAAGTTCAAGCGCTTCGCTTCGATCCCGGGGCCGGACCTTGCCATCTCCACGCGGATTTTCACACGCGAGGCCTGCCGCCATATCGTCCGGGAAGCCTTCGCCTACGCCGACGCCCACGGCTACGATTCCGTCACGATCTGCGAGAAGCCCAACGTGGTTCGCGAAACCTCCGGCATGATGGAGCAGGAAGGCCAGGAAGCCGCCCGGGAGTATCCTCATATCCGGCTGCGTTCCACGAACATCGACGCCCAGATGATGTGGCTGACCAAAAATCCCGAAAATTACGGCGTCATCGTGGCCGGCAACCTCTTCGGAGACATCATTTCCGACGCCTTTGCCGGCTTGGTCGGCGGACTTGGGTTCGCCTGTTCCGCCAACGTGGGCCGGGACTGCGCCGTTTTCGAACCCACCCACGGTTCGGCCCCCAAATACGCCGAGTACGACCCGTCCTTTGTGAACCCCCTCGCCATGATTCTTTCGGCCGCCATGATGCTCGATCACGTGGACGAAAAGGAGAAGGCGGGCCGGGTACGCGGCGCCATCGAGGCGGTCGTGTCGGAAGGGAAGGTCCGCACCTACGACATGATGCGTCTCCCCGGCGGAGCCGATGTGCTGGAAAAGGGCGCCTGCACGACCGCCCAGATGACCGACGCCGTCCTCGCAAAACTTTAGTTTTCCGGAAGCAGCGCCGGAAGAGAAAAAGGCGGGAGCCTGCCGGCTCCCGCCTTCATTTTTTTGGTCAACGCCCGCGAGCCTATGGCCCCCCGGGAAGCAGCCCGGCTCCAGGCTGATCCTTTTTCCAGCGGAAGAAGAGCCACCGTTCTCCGAACTGTTCCAGGAAAAAGACAGAGTAGCATCGCATGAACACGAGGAAGGGCAGAAACACCACCGAACTGACATACGGCAGGCCCGCAATGCAGCAGGTGAGCAGGATGACCACCAAGCTAACGATGCCGATTCCGACCCCCATGATCAGCTTGAGCAGGTAGAAGAGAAACGTGATCCAGAAATGCCCGCGGAGGATCTCGTTCAAATAGCGTCCGAAAGCGGGCCAGGCCGTCAGGTCCTCGTGATACATGATGGGAACGACGAAATCCTTCAACACAAGCCGGACGGCGAGAAAGACCAAACCAACGAGGATCGCTACGGCGAGAAAAAGCAGCAGGGCGGGAATAGCACCCGGACCCGGATGGCCGGTGAAGATCCCGGGGCCGGCGATCCCCACGCAGGCGGCCGCCAGGCCGCCGAAAATCAGCAGGCCCATCAAGGCAAGGAAGATGCGGAAAAAGAAGAGGCTGTTTCCCAAGCGCCTGAACTTTCTCCACGGTTCCGCCACGGCGGCCCGGTCCCGCACCACGCCTTCGAGAAACATGAACCTCCCGCGGCTTCCGAGCCAGAGGAACAGCAAACCGATACAGATTGAAAGGACAGTTGTTACCGCTACGATCGTGATCACGAGCCCCATATGCTGGTGCATCCATGCCCCGATCTGATCAAGCCGGCCGGCCACCCGGTGCCGGTCCCTCAACCAGGTTCGGTAGTTATTGGAAGCACCGATACCGCCCGCCTCGGCCAATCCGGCGAGAAAGGCGCTCAAGCCCCCATCAGAACCGGAACGCGACACCCACACGGATATCCCAATGGTCCGTGTCCCAATTGTTGATCCGGTGGTAGGCGCCCTGCACGACCATCGCCGTCTTCTTGTTGAAGTGGTAGCGGTATCCGAACGCGGCGCCGTAGGTCCATTCGTTGTCCAGGCTCCCCTGGACATTCACGATGTAGAGCGAGTTCCCCACCTTGACCGTTTGAATTTCTGAGAATGAACCCGCGCCAAAGGTATGTCCCACGTTGAGCTGAAGATAGATCTTCCCGTCCGCCCCGGCGCGCCAGTCCCATTCCGGACCGACCTCCAGGATGCTGAAGCTCTTACTGAACTTCACGTCGCCATAAGGCGGGACGCCCAGTTTGAACTTGCCCTCGTTGTAAAGCCACGCGGCGTGCAGCCCGAAGTTTTCCTGCCAGAAGTAAGTTCCGTCCAGGCTCATGACGAAGCCGGAGTCGACCTCGCTGGAGCTGAACTGGTAACCCGGGAGGATAGAGACCTGCCATGGAGAATCCTGGGCTTGAATTCCCACGAAGGCGAAAAGCGCCACAAGCGCAACCAGCCAATATCTTTTACCCATGTGAAACCTCCTTTACGCCGGACGTTACCTGCGTCGTACGTCCAGCATGTCTTTCGTCGTTCACGATCCGGGCTCCACCACCACTTCCTTCGAGGGCGGACCCGGCGTTCCAAGCGGCGTCTGGTAATACACCCGGTAAGAAACCTTTCCGCTGCGTGGAGGATGATTGTCGGCGCCACGCGTCATGCCGGGCGCAAGCGGCCCCGCCGCGTGGACCCAGCGGCCGGTTCCGGAGTCTTTTCGCTCAATGACCGTCAGGTTAAATCCAGGAGGAGGCTCGAAGGTCACGACGACCCGCGGAAACGGTGTTCCGCTCCAAACGGCTCGGGGAGCAGGCGGCGCTTCGAGGTGGGTTTCCCCCACCCTCACGGCCACGTCGTTGGAGGGGTCGCTGCGGTTCCCGGCGCCGTCCACCGATACGATCCGGTAGACCAGGACCTGTCCGGCCGCTGCGGTTTCGTCTGTATAGCTCCTGGCATTTGCGGGCAGGGGGTCCTGGTTCAGGACCTCCGGTTCCGCCGCCTCCGTGGCGCTTCGAAGCACATAGAATCCTTCAACGACCGACGCCGGCGCCCCCGGAATAAAGTCAAGCCGGACTTTTCCTCCTCCGCCGTCGAACGCCGTGATTCGAGGGGCCGGGGGCGGCTGAGTGGAAGGCAGTTCGACCGCCAGGACTTTGCTGGGAGGGCTTTCGCTGTTGTCCGGTGCAAGGGCGATCACCCGGTAGCGCACCGTTCCGTACTGTCCCGTGACGACGGGGTCTTCGTAGCGCGGTTCGGGAGTGATGCCCGGGGTCACGGGCGACCAGGATTCCTTACCCCCGCCGGTCCGCTCTACCCGGTAGCCCGCCACATCTCCAACGGGCGGCCGCCATGCCAGCAGGATGCGGTTCGCGCCGAACACGGCCTTCAATTCCGTGGGCGGGCCGGGTGCTCCCGCGCCTCTGGCCACCACCATAACCGGGGGCGACGGCGGTCCCGCCTCGCTTCTCGGTCCCAGGGCCGTGATGCGGTAGTAGTAACGGGCTCCGGCGCCCGTCTTCCGATCCTCGAACCTGGACGCCGAAGGGGATAGCGGCTTTTCGCTCAACCGGACGTACGGCCCTTCTCTGAACGGGCTTCGTTCGATGTAGTACCCTTGCGTCCTAGGGTTTACGGTCGGCTTCCACGTCAGCACAACCGAACCGCTCCGCGGTTGCGCCTGCAAATCGGAGGGAGGGAACCCCGCGGCGAAATCCGGAACGAAAACTTCCACGGGCGCTGAGGGAAGGCCCTCTCTCCCGAAGACATCCAGCGCCCTAACCTCGTAACTCACCTTCGATTCCACGGGCGGTTTCTCGTCCACATACCGAGGCTGCCCGCGTTTCTTCCGCGCCTCTTCATCCCCCGGAAGAATGGGCCCCTTCGTAATCTGCACATAGCCTGCCCCCTCGTCCCGTAAGACGATGAAAAACACTGCGGGCAGTCCCGGCGTGGGCTTGGGATCTCCCCAGTCCAGCTTCACGCCGGAGGGCGTGGCTTCGGCCCTCAGGTTCTCCGGCGGGGCGGCCGGAGCGGTCGCTGCGCCCGGGTGAACGGGCATGGAAACTCCCACCACCTTTCCGGAAGGGTCCTTGAGACGGTAGACGTAAACTTCGTTTCCCCCAACATGGTCTTCCCAGGCGATGCCGAGCGCTCTGGCGAAGTTGAAATCCCTCACCGCGTTGAGAAACATGAAGCTCTTGAGGCCTTCGTAATCTTCGGGGGGCTTCCCGCCGGCCGCCTGCCGGTCCAGTGTATCGAGCTTCCTGAGGACCACCTGCTGTTTCTGCGGAAGAGTCCCCATGAGGTTCTGGTCAACCGCCGGCCTCAATCCCGTTGCAATGACGACCGACTTGCCGCCCGGGACCGTCACCCGCTCCAGCGTGTAGCCGGAGGCCGGCCATGCTTCGTCGGGCACCGGCCAGAGAAGCTTCACCGCACCCCTGCCGTTTGAAACCGCGGCCACGTACCCCTGGTTTTCCTGGCCGCTAAGGGCAAGGGGGACGGCAAGCAGGAGGGCCCAAGCGCAGAATCCAATGATTGATCTCATTTTCATTTCCCGGCTCCTTCGCGCGTCAGATGCAGATGCCGCCGACTGTGACGCCGTAAGTTTTGCAACACCCGACCAGGCACCAGCAGATCCGGCCGAACCGGATGTGCGCCTCGCCGCATACTTTGACCGGCAGCGCCTCCGCCCAAACATGGAGGTTGACTCCCGGGCTGACGCAGAGGCAGCCCACGGGGGTGTCGATCCCCGCCTCCACCTGCACGCCGAGCCAGAAGTCCCCTCTCAAATGAATGGGACTGACCTCGATCGCCACCTCGATGGCCATATAGGTGTCGATGTTCACATGGGCGCCGAACCCCCACAGGCTGCCGCCGTAGTGCATATGGGCTTCCACGCTTCCACCCGTACGGAAACCCGTGTTGTCCAGCATGAAAAAGCCCTTGCAGTCGGCGACGAGCACGTGGGCTTGCAGCTTCAGCCCCTCTATGTTCTGTCCGAGATAAATGTGCCACCCGTCCGGGCCGAAGTGAACACTGCAGGCACCCGCGGGCGCCTTGACCCATACGGCGTTGTTCAGCAGGTGATATTCGCCTGAAAGGCCAGCGTCAAAAGAGTTCCCGGCATACTGGATGAAGCCCTGGAATTGCCCGTTTCCGCCGTGGCTGTTGGTCAGCAGCCAGGCCTTCACATCGATTCGGAACCCGGCGTCCGGACCCGCCGTCTGTGTGTCCAGGCCGCCCTTGCTCGAGAAAGACGTGAGCGGAATGTTGTGCCCCAGGCCGCCCTGGATGTAGTAAAGCGACAAAAACGGCGGGAAGAGCGGCACGCCGCTTTCGCCCAGGGGGACGGCGACGCGGCACAGCCAGTAATCTTTGCCGCCCTGGTATCCCATGAGGAAATCGGCTTCGATTTCTCCCGTGTCCAGAATGGAGAGCCGGCCGCTGCCCAGCATCTTCCAGTTGCCGGCGCCGTCCTTGCTGTAGGTGACATCGGCCTTGAGCCTCGCCACGGGCGCCACGGGTGGAAACTGCGCGTCCAGGTGGAACTTACTCACCGTGGGTTCGGGGCTGCTCAGCGTCCCGCCGCCGCCCGGCGCGAGGCTGTACTTCAGTGTGTTTTCCGTCTCTGCAAGAACGCTGGACACATGGAACCTGCCCCCCAGACCGAAATCGACCTTTGGTTTTCCGCCGACCCTCGCCATCTTGATGGACAGCTGGGTGAGGTCCATCTTGACAGGTCCCATCATGGCCGAGCCCCCGAGGGGCACAGACGCCTGGGAGGCCCCGTTTTTCCAGAAAATTTCACCTGAACCTTTGATTCGGATCCCATCCACGTCCACTTCGGTGAGGGTTTCCCCCTTCGCCTTGAAGGTCAGCGTGGCGTTGAGCGCCACTCTCCACCCGAAGGGCGCTTCGTTGTTGAAGTCCGCGTCGTTCACCCGGAGTTTGACCGTCCCGTACTCTCGTTCGAGGCCCGTTCCCCCGAAGGACGAGCACAGGTTCCCGTTCCAATCCACCTGGAGGGTTCCGGCCAGGTCCGCTTCGAGGAAGGGCACCTGTTTGAGATCCACGCCATAGAGCGCGTGCATGGACGAACTGCACACACTCACTTCCACGTTCTTCACGCGCAGCTGCATGCCGCCCATGGACAGAGATTGGGACAGAGTGGAGGGTGGAACCGCTCCGGTCAGGCCGCTGCTGCTGATGTACCACCCCGCCGTGGAGGGCTTCTGGACGATGGGACCCTGGCCGAAGTCGTAAAGCGTGAGAGTGCCTTCCTCGATTCGGAGGCCCACCCAACTCTCGTCCGGCGCGCCCGGCGCACAGCCTTCCACGTCCGGCGGCGGCCCGCCTTCCTTCCGGCTCCAGTCCAGAATGAGCTTCGTCCCCTCCACCGTAAAGCCCGAATGGCCCAGACCCGCCGGGGGAAGCGCCATGGGGCCGTCGTAGTAGAAATCGCCGTCGGGGGTGATGGGACCTTCGACGGAGGTCCACGCAAGCGCCGCGCCCCTCGGCGTGAGGCCGCCGTAAGGCGAGACGTGCAGGGAGAATCTCACCAGGAGGGGCTCGGCCGGACCGGCCGTCCCCTTGATATGCGTGACGCTCCCCTCCAGGCCCGTCACGTTTGCGTTCAGCGGTTTGGCGGGCGCAACGTCGCAGTCAATCTCCCCTGAAGCCACCTGCCGGCTGTCGCCCTCTCCCGTCAGTTTGAAATGGCTGAATTCCACAGGAACATAGAAAGCCCGGTAACTTCCGGGGCCCTCGGGCAGCGCGAGGTGAAGCATGCCCCGCCCCGAATAGGTCCCGTCGCCTTCCTGAGAAAGCTGCATGAGGTCGCTGATTTTGAAGACCCCGCCCTTTGCCGGGAACCACAGGATGCAGGGAACGGAGGGATCGTGGGCGACGATCTGGTAGGTGACTTCCGGGGAGCTGACATCCTTTTCGGACACAGGCTGCGTCACTGAGATGAGCAGGGGAGCGTGCACCACCTGCACGACCGAAGACGAAACCTTATACGCTGAGCCGCCGGTCTGCTTCACGGCACCGGCTGCGACCGATTTTCCTTGAACGGTGGAGGACGGCGCCATAGTCGACGAAGAACCGTAGGTCCGGCCCAGGGATGCGTACCCGAGATTGGAGGGACGCATGACGAGCTTCGTTTCCTGGGAGGCCCCTCCCGATGACGGCGGCTTGCAGCGCAGGTCTCCGGAGGTCATGATGTTGCCGATTTCTCCCATTTCCTGGAAGGCCCACGCCCGGACGCAAACATGGTGCTCGCTGCCGGCGAGCCCTCCCGGAAGGGCATTCGAATCGAATTGTCGTTTTTGAAACGGGTCTTTGGCGCCGGGGCCCACGTCTTCGACCCTCATGTCCACCGCTTCACCGTCCACGAACCAGACCAGCAGGAGGTGTCCCTTCCCGTAATAGGAAAGCTCCGCCTGGGCGGTGAAGGCCTCGGCGCAGTCGCTGACTTGAGGCGGCGAGCCGTCGTACCCCGGGAACCCGGTGATTTCGATCTTAAGAAGGTGGAGCGGGCCGTTGGCAA
>JARRNO010000028.1:9876-35011 GCA_037384885.1 Acidobacteriota bacterium | reverse complement strand
GTCGAAAAACCGGGCCTGAAGAATGGATTCCCTCGCCGTGAGGGGAACCCCCACGAAGCGCCAGCTTCCGTCGGGGGCCAACTGCGCCCGGACCTTCTCACCGTTTACATAGAGTCCCACCATGGCTTCTCTGGGTGCCGTTCCGCTGACGGTGATTCGGTTATCCTTCAGAACGGCCCCGGATGCGGGGTTTTCGATCTTAACGGGACCTCCGGATTTCCAGTCGGGCGGCCCGATGTGGTCCGATACGGCTCGCGCATGCGAAGCAACAGGGACGGAAAGGTCCGGGTGAGGGTAGAGAAAGAGGCGGTCATAGCGGCTCGAAAACCATAAGGCCGCCGCCGCGGCCACAGCAAGAATCCCGTAAAGAATCAGCCTCGCTCGGAATCCGGTTAACGCCGTCTTGTTCCAACGCTGGAACCGTTCCAGGCGCTGCGCCTTCAAATGGGATTTGATGCATTTTCGCCCACAAAAGATGTGCCCGTGTTCACGAACCTGGCATTCGGGGCACACCGGCCTCTTGCATTGATAGCACTTTCGCCGTGCCGTTCTTGTGGGGTGCCGGTAACAGACTAGCGGTGTTCGGGTCTCTTTTGCCATGCAGTAACAGCATACCGCATGAATTCCTGGACAGCCAGGGTTTTCTGCGGTATGTAAGAACATTTTCGGGGGGCGCAGCCGAATCGCTTAGTCAATCATCGCATAACGGGACCTGCTTGAAAGTCAAAGCTGGAGTCCCGGCCGGTAAAGGCGTGCGCAGATTCATGGAGAACGCTTTGCAGTTACGAAGAGTCCTCTGGTGGAGCTACAGCGGGTTTCAATTTCTTTCCGGTCTGGGAATATGGGCCCTCTTCTTCCTGACCGGAGCCGCAGGCGCCTTTGTCTTTCGCGTTCAGCGGTACGATTTGGCCGGAACGGTCTTCCAACCGACTCCCTGGTTGATGCTGTCCGTGCTGGCGCTTTTCGCCGTGACGGCGTTGTACAACAAGTTCGTGATGGCGTCGAGCTATTTCATTTCATTCGATATCGCCTTTTGCTTCGTGGCGTTTTTCCTGGTAGGCCCGGCAGCCGGTACCGCACTTGCTGTCGTCGCCATCGGTATCGATCACGTACTGAGGAGCCGAAAGGGTTCGAAGCCCGCCAAGCAGTTTCATCTCTTTCTGGACAATGCCGGAAACAGGATGTTGAGGTTTGCAGGGCTTTTCCTCACGTTCAAAGTTTTTGGAACGGCCTTTCCGCCCGACAATTCGCTGCGGGACGGCGCGGCCTTTCTCTCGGCGGTCGCCGTCTATTTCCTTATCAATAACCTCTTTTTCTTGCCCTCCGAATATTTTAAAGAGGGAGACTTCGGGAAATTCTGGAAAGATGCCTTCACGCTGGATATCTTTCACAGCGCTTCCATCTTGGTCTTGGGGTACCTTCTGACGCTGGTCGCTCTTGACCGGGGAACCGGCCTGCTTGTCTTCCTGCTGTTCAGCATCTTTGTGGTAGGGATGTCGTGGATTCTCAACCGCCGCGAGGAAGCCAGGAGCGAGCTGAAGCAAAGGCTTGAAGACCTGACAGTGCTGAGTAAAGTGGGTGCGGAGGCCAGCTCGAGTCTGGACGTCATGCCCATGGTGGAATCGTTCTCGCGGAAGTTGGTCGAAGGTCTTGAGGCGGATGGTATCGGCGTGGTTTTTTATCACCGCTATGCGGCGACTCTGTACCTGGTCCAGGTGGAAGGGGAAAAGAGCCGGTCCACCTACCTTCCCGAAGAAAAGCGTTTCCAGTACGACCAAATGCCGCTTTCCGAAGCAAGCACGCGCCTGGGGCAGCGGCTTTACGAGTTCCTCCAGCCCCTTGAAACTGCGCCTTTCAAGATCCCCGAAAGCGTATACGGTATCCCGCTTCTGCACGGAGGTGAGCCGTACGGGGGAATGGTGGTCTATGCCGACCGGCCGGGGGCCGGTTTCGAGAGACGGCGTGATCTTCTTCAAACCTGTGCGCATTCGCTCATGGTGGGACTCGAGAATTGCTTCCTCCATCTTCAAGCGATTCAGGACCCGTTGACGGGACTTTACAATCGTTCCTACATGATTTACCGCTTAGAGGAAGAACTCGCATACTCCAGCCGTCATCAAGCGCCCTTTGCCCTTCTCATGATGGATCTCGACGACTTCAAACGCCTCAACGACAAGCTGGGACACAGTATGGGAGACCGGACTCTGCGTCGCATGGGCGAAATCATGAGGGGCGGGCTTCGGCGAGAGGACGTACCAGCTCGTTACGGGGGCGATGAATTCATCATTTTGCTCGTCAACTGCGATGAAAACGCCGCCGTGGAAAAAGCTGAAAACCTGAGGAAGGCCCTTGCGGACAAAGCGCTGCCCGAAATTCGAGAGCAAGGTCTTCAAGTCAGTTGCTCCACCGGGGTGCTGACTTCCAGGCAGCTGAAGGGAGAGCATGACATCCCGACCATTTTAAGGCGATTGGACAACGCCCTTTACGAGGCGAAACGATCGGGGAAGAACAGAACGGTCTTGGGAAGCTGATCTCAGTTTCCATCAATGGCAGGCTGCCGCATGACGCGCTGGGCGCTTGTCAGAGAGGCAAGTGCCTTCGGCCATCCTCGAAGTCGCCTGAGCGTGCTTCCTTCATACGCCGGCTTCACCTCTATTTCGCGGCAATCTGCGTGATGAAAAAGGCCCGAGCCGAGCGCCCGGGCCTGAGACCATTCACAATGTTGAAGGCCTAAGCTTCTTGAGGCAAAGCCCTGGCGGCCAACTCCAAGACGTCTCTCGCGACAAAATCCTGGTGCTCCGTTTCAGCCGCTGCATTGTTTAACATGACGTTGCAGAAGGGGCATGAAACTGCAAGCCCCTTCGCTCCGGTCGCAAGGGCCTGATCCAGGCGCTCATGGTTGATGCGGGTGCCGAGTTTCTCTTCGAGCCACATTCGGCCGCCGCCCGCTCCACAGCACATGGTGTTTTCCCCGTGGTGCTCCATTTCGGTGACCGTGATCCCCGGAATGGCCCCAAGAATGGTCCTCGGCGCATCGGTTTCCTTGTTGTAGCGCGCCAGGTAACAGGGATCGTGGAACGTTAAAGCCTCTTTAACCTCTTGGGTCAGTTTCAGACGTGAGGTCGCCAAAAGCTCTGAAACCAGCTGGGTGCCGTGAACGACATCGTAATCGCCGCCGAACTGCGGATATTCGTTTTTCAATGTGTTAAGGCAGTGCGGACAGTTTGTCACGATTTTTTTGATCCCATGGCCGTTCAGAACTTCCACGTTGCCTTCGGCCATCATCTCGAAGAGGTATTCGTTGCCCAGGCGCCTTGCGGAATCGCCGGTGCAGTTCTCTTCCTCGCCGAGAACGGCGAAGGAGACGCCCGCGGCGCGCATAAGCTTGACAAGCGACTGGGAGACGTTCTTTCCGTGATCGTCGTAGCTGCCGGCGCAGCCCACCCAGAAGAGGTATTCGGCGTCGGGATTGTCGCCGATTGTGGGGACGTCGAGTCCATCCGCCCAGGCCATCCGGTCCGCCCTGGGAAGGTTCCAGGGATTGCCCTGCCGCTCCATTCCTCTAAAGGCCGTTTGCGCCTCCTCGGGGAAGTTGCTTTCTTCCAGCGTGAGATAGCGCCTCATTTCCACGAGCTTGTCCACAAAGCTGATGAAGAGGGGACAGGCATGTTCGCAATAGCCGCATGTGGTGCAGGCCCAGATCGTGTCCTCGCTGATGGTGGGGCCGATGAGCGGACGGTCTTCAGGAAGGGCTTTGTCCTGGGCGAGATCCTTTAACGGCGTTTTGTAAAGGTAGTCCCGCAGGTCATTTCCGTAATCTTTCGGCTTAAGCGGCTTGCCGGTGATGGTTGTGGGGCAAACTTCCTTGCACCGGCCGCATTCTGTGCAGGTGTAAAGATCCAGCATCTGCTTCCAGGTGAAATCCTGGATCCGGTTGGCCCCGAAGTGTTCCATTTCGAAATCCATGCGCTTCAGGGCCTTGTTGGGTTCCAGGTCTTGGCAAAACACGTTCACCAGAGCTGTCAGGACGTGGAAATGCTTGGAATAGGGCAGGAAGTTCAGAAAGCCGAAAAGCGTGACGACATGAAGCCACCACATGGAATAGAAGATCACCGTCAATTGGGAAGCGGCAAGGGGCGCCATGAATTTTGCAACGAGGGTGCTCGCCGGCGCCCAGGATGCCCAAGCCGGGTGGTGCATGGCGATGACGGCGCCGTCGGCACCGAGATCCGAGATCATGAGCAGGGCGATGAAGGCCAGTGTGAAAGTGGCGTCCCAGGAGTTTTTGAGGCGCTCGGGACGGGCGAATATTCGTCGGATCGCCGCCAGCGCGACGCCCACCAGCACGAGGACCTCAAAAATATCCTTAAGAAGTTCATACCCAAGCCCGGCGGGACCGAGAAGCTGCATAAAATGAACGCCGGGGAACAAACCCTGGGTGACCAGCTCAAAGGATCGGAAGAGGAGGATGACGAATCCCCAGAAGATCATCAGGTGAAAGAACCCGGCGTACTTATCACGTACCATCCGCTTCTGCGCGAATGCGTATATGAAGAGGTTTTTCAGGCGTTTCCATGGATGATCGATTCGGTTGGCGCGCCTCGCGTGAAACAGGGCGTAAAGGCGCACGTACGCGGAGTAGGCGAACACCCCGAGCGAAAGAACAACGAAGCCCCAGAAGAGCCAGGTATTCAACGGATGCATGCTCCGAGCGCCTTTGGGGTCCTTAGTTCGCAGGTGAGGCGGGAGGTGGAAGGAACCCGATCAACGCGTCTTTTGCGAGACGTTTGAAGATGAGCAGGGCTTTGATTTCCTGAATAGGGGAAAGGCGGATGATGTTTTGTACGGCGTTGGTGCCGTCGATCCGGCTCAAGATGTAGTTTTCCTGGGGCGTGAATTCCTGCTCGTGGAGTTCGCTCAGGCTCCGCTTGAGGAAGGGGACATGCTCAATGGAGAACTCGTCTGTGACGAGGTCCTGCTTGATTTCCTTGTAGGCCTTCTGAATCATGGCCCGCGCCAAAGCATGGGTGGGATCGATGTCGAGAGCAGCCTTGAAGGTTTGAATGCTGGCTTCGTAATCCATCTGGTTGAACTGCTTCAACCCCTGGTTTGCAAGTTCCCTGATCTGGAGGTCCTTCGGAATGCGGCGCACTTCCTCTGGTTCGCCGCTTTCCAGAACCTGGATGACACCCATTCGGTACATGTCGAAGAGCGTCTTGTGCACGGCAAAGTCGCTGGCGTGGAACATGAGGCAAAGGTCGCTGATTCGCTTCGGGGACTCGAGAAGTTGAACCATCCGGTTGTAAAGGGGATCCGCCAGAATCTCCCGGGTGAGGCTGTCGGGAGCAATGCCGATCACGGTGCCTCCGGTGGGAAAAGCTTCGCGAATGCGGCGCCATTCGTCCGAGCGGCGGCTCCCCTCCATGAGGATTGAAGTGACGTCCATGGAAATGGGTACGTGATTTCCCTGGGCTGGAACATCCGTGTAAAACTTGAACTCTCCGTTTTCCCAGAGAAAGAGATCGTAGATGGTCTCCTCGGCCTTGATGCGCAGAAAGCGCTGGACTTCATCTTCGTCCAGATAGCCGCTGACGACCAGGATGCGACCGAGCTTGACGCCGGTCCTCGCTTGTTCGGCAAAGGCGTCCAGAAGCTGGGATTCCTCGAGCTTTCCGTAGGCGAGAAGGAATTGACCGAAATACTCGCGGGGGTCGTTGGAAGCAGAAGAGATAATTCTGCCGTCGCGAAAGTAGATCTCCTTGACGATCTCCTCTCGCTGAAGAAGCAGAATCCCCGTCTTCTGGCTGATGGCCAGCCACTGAAGAAGATCGGGCAAGCTCATTGTAGAAAAATCGCCGATCAGAGGCATGGGATAAGCCGGGGGAGGGATTCCCCCCGGCTCTAAAATCAGCTCAGGGCCTTTTTGGCCTGATCCACGAGCCCCCCGAAGGCGGCTGGATCGGTCAGGGCCAAATCGGCTAGGGACTTTCGGTCCAGTTTGATGTCGGCTCTCTTCAAGCCGTCCATGAAGCGGCTGTAAGAAATGTCGTTCTGCCTGCAAAGGGCGTTAATGCGCACGATCCACAGTCTCCGGAAGTCACGCTTTTTCAGCTTCCTCCCGATATACGAGAACTGCAGCGAACGCTCCACCTGCTCCTTGGCGGACCGGTAGAGACGTCCCTTGGCGCCGTAATAGCCCTTCGCGAGGCGCATGATCTTCTTGCGCCGCTGAATCTTGTTGTGTCCACGACGGACTCTGGGCATCTGGAGTCTCCTTTAGGCGTAGGGAATGAGGCGCTTCACCTTCTTCTCGTCCGCCTTGGAAATAAGGGCGGATTCCTGAAGACGGTTCTTGCGCTTGCGGTCTTTGCTGGTCAAGATGTGCCGGTGATAGGCCTTCCAACGCTTGACCTTTCCCGTTCCAGTGACACGGAAGCGCTTGGCCGCGCCCCGGTTGGTTTTCATTTTGGACATCCGTAAACCTCCGAATACTTAGCTTTACTTCTTCACGGGACTGAGCAGCATGACCATAGTGCGCCCCTCCATGGTCGGAGCCCGCTCGATCTTTCCCCAGTTCACCACCTCGGTGGCCAGCCGGGAAAGAATCTTCTGTGCCATTTCAGGATGAACGATTTCGCGTCCTCGAAAGCGGACAGTCACCTTGACCTTGTTCCCTTCCTGCAGGAACTGGTCCACGCGGCGCTTCTTCACCTGATAATCGTGCTCTTCGATTTTTGGACGAAGCTTGATTTCCTTTACGACGATCACTTTCTGCTTTTTCTTGGCCTCCTGGGCCTTCTTTTTTTCATCGTAAAGGTATTTGCCGTAGTCGATAATGCGGCATACCGGCGGCTGGGCGGTGGGAGCCACCTCAACGAGGTCCAGGCCCTTGTCACGGGCGATGTTGAGTGCTTCCTCAGAAGTCATGATGCCCAACTGCTCTCCGTCCACATCGATGACCCGGATTTCCGGGACTCGAATATGCTGGGGAATTCGCGGCCCTCTGTGAGGCCTTCGCTCATGATCTCGTATCGTACCCTCCTTCATCGAGCTCGTTCGACATGGTTTCAATTCTTTTTAAGACCATTGATATGAATTCGTCAAGTGGCGCGGCGCCCCTGTCACCTCCGGACCGGCTCCGAACGGAGACCGTTCCCGCGTCCATTTCGCGATCGCCGAGGATCAGCATATAAGGAATTTTCATCATCTGGGCGTCGCGAATCTTGTAGCCCGTTTTTTCAGGGCGGGCGTCGACTTCCACTCGGATGCCCGCCGTACGCATGGAGGCAGCCACCTTTTCCGCATACGCGGCGTGCCGGTCAGCGATGGGGAGGATGCGGACCTGGACAGGGGCGAGCCACAGCGGGAAAGCTCCTTTATAGTGCTCAATCAGAACGCCCATAAAACGTTCGATGGATCCAAGAATGGCCCTGTGTATCATGACGGGTCGTTCCTGGGTGTTGTTGTCGGAGACGAAGGTCAGGCCGAACCTCTCTGGCAGGTTGAAATCGAGCTGAATCGTTGCAAGCTGCCAGGGCCGGCCGATGGCGTCCTTGACTTTGAAATCGATCTTGGGACCATAGAAAACGCCCTCGCCGGGGTCCAGGGTGAACTTCATCTCGCGCTCAGACAACACCGACTTAAGGGCCTTCTCTGCCTGCTCCCAAATTGCGTCCGAACCCACGGAGTCCCCGGGGCGCGTGGACAAAAAGACCTGGAGATCCGTGAAGCCGAAGATGGCGAAAACATCCTGAACCAAGTCGATAAGCGCGCCGATTTCGGAGCCGATTTGTCCAGGACGGCAAAAGATGTGCGCGTCGTCCTGGGAAAAGGAGCGGACGCGCGTCAGTCCCTGCGTCACACCGCTTCGTTCATATCGATGAAGGCGGCCGAAGTCGGCGATTCTGAGGGGCAGGTCCCGGTAAGACCGGGTCTCGCTTTCGAACATGAGGCAGTGGCCTGGGCAGTTCATGGGCTTGACGCCGAATTCCCGGCCGTCTATTTCGGAGAGGAACATGTTGTCCCGGTAGTGATCGTAATGGCCCGATCGTTTCCAGAGCTCCACGTCGAAAACCTGAGGGGTCACCACCTCTTGATAATCGTATTTCCGGTAATAGCCGCGCATCAAGTCCACGAGGCCGTTGTAAACGAGAGCCCCCTTGGGGGTGAAAAACGGCGAAGCGGGGGCCCAGGGATGAAAGAGGAACAGCCCCAGCTCTTTGCCGAGCTTTCTGTGGTCTCTTTCCCGAGCCTCTTCCAGCCGGCCAAGGTGATCCTCCAGTTCTTTCCGGGTGAGAAAGGCTGTGGCATAGATGCGCTGGAGCATCTTGTTGTGCTCGTCCCCCTTCCAGTATGCACCGGCTACGGAAAGGAGCTTGAACGTGCCGGGCTTGATTCTTCCGGTGGAGGGGAGGTGGGGCCCCCGGCAGAAGTCGTTGAAATCTCCCTGGCGGTAAATGGAGACCGGTTCGCTCTGCCCCCTCTCATACGCCAGCTCTGACTTATAGGGCTCATTTTCGCCGTCGAACAGCGCCTTGGCGTCCTCCCAGGGCAATTCTTCCCGCCGGATGGGCGTATCCCGGGACGCGATTTCCGCCATGCGGTTTTCGATCTTCTCGAGATCTTCGGGTGTGAACGGCTCCTCGCGGTCGAAATCGTAATAAAAGCCGTCCTCGATGACAGGACCGATGGCGATCTTGGCATCAGGAAACAGTTCCTTAACTGCGTTGGCCATAAGGTGGGCGCAGGAATGCCTGTAAATGTCCAACGCCTCGGGGGAGCGCGATGTGACAATCTCCAGGCGACACTTCTCAGGCAGCGGCCAGTAAACATCGCTGAGCCGCTCGTCGATTTTGGCCGCCAGGGCGTCGGCGGCCAGTCTGGACGAGATGTTTTCGGCCACGGTCAAGGCCGTGGCGCCCTCAGGAAACTGCTTTTCGCTCCCGTCGGGCAGGGTTACCTGCACTTCATTCACAAAAGCCTCGGCAAAACATGCAGAAAAGGTAGTGGTAGGCGCGAGCGGGATCGAACCGCTGACCTCTACCGTGTCAAGGTAGCGCTCTCCCATCTGAGCTACGCGCCTACACGGAGCGTAAATATAGCAGACTAGGGCTTTTGTCGTCAACATCCTCCGGTGCGCGTTGAGACGGGCGTCAAGGAACCGGGAAGCGTTCTTGCTAAAGCACTTTAACAATCGGAAACTTAAGGCTAATTATGGAAATGAATCCTGGCGGGCGCGTCGCCGTAAGGCAGCATGGAAGAGTGGATCCCGGGGTAGATCCTGTGGTATTCCCAGTCATTCAGGTAGATCTGCCGGACATAGCTGCGTGTTTCTCGATAGGGAATCGATTCAATAAAGCCTTCGGGATCAGCAGGGCATCCGGGACGGGCAAGCCACTGGTCGACGTTGGTGGTTCCCGCGTTGTAGGCGGCCAGGGCAAGATAAACCTTGTCGTCGTAGCGCTCGAGAAGCCCTTTGAAATACGTGGCGCCGGCCCTCGTATTCCAGGAGGGATCAAAAAGGCGATCGCGCGTGAGCGGAGGGAGACCGTGCCGGGTCGCAACCGAAGCGGCCGTTCCGGGCATGAGCTGCATGAGACCGGAGGCGCCGGCCCCGGAAACCGCCGTTTCATTCCAGAGGCTTTCTCTGCGTATGACGGCGGCCAGCAAAAGCGGAGGCAGGCCGCAACGGGAGGCTTCTTTTTGAAGAATATCGGGAAATCGAAGCGGATAAATAATTTCCCAGGCACGCTTCGGCACGCGGTCTCCGGCACGAGTCCACGCCCTCGGGTAAGCACTTCTAGCCGCGACGACCGCCTGGACGGGCCTGTCGGCCAGACTGAAGGCGACGGCGCGCTGCCAGGAGAGCGACCGCGAGGGACTCCTTTTCCCGGCCATTCGAAATTCTTCAGCGGCTTCCCGGTAAAATCCCATGACCTGCAGCAGCTCGGCCTTGTAACGATGACCGCCCGATTTGGGCGCTGAAGGCTTGAAAAGAACCGGGCTTGACGAAGACCTGGCAGGCGGTCCTTTTCTGATGCGGTATCCGAAATACCCATATTTTCCTTCAGTGAGAATTTCCCGTCTCGCCGAGTCGGCTTTTTCTCCATGCAGCTTTCCGCGCAGCAGGAGCGAAAAGAGCGCGGCGGACCGGTAATCGTTGTCTTCGGGCAGAACGGCCGCCAAGTTTTGCAGCGTCCGAACGAAACCCGCGGCGTCGCCGGAAAGTTGCATCTCCCAGGCGGCTTCATATAGAAATTCACACGCCGTCAGGCTTGCCGGTGAAAGAGCGAGTGCCTCAAAAGCATATTTTGCCGTGAGCGCCGCATTCTGAGCGCCGGAATAGTACCGCGCCACTGCAAGAAGGCAGGAGGCGCGTCCGGAATGATGACTGGGAAGCGATTCGATTCGCGGGACCAGGGTGGCGATCAACTTTTCGGGATCCTGCAGCCCCGGAAGAAGGAGGGCGGCCCTGCGAAGGGATGCGGCTTTCGCGTAAGGGTCGCCACGGACGTTCAGATAGGTCTTATAAGCCTGGAAGTCACGGCCCCTCCTTTCGTCCAACCTGGCCTGCAGGAATCGCTTCCAAGCCGTCTGGACCGTGGAGCGCGGATGAAAGCGGGGCAGCTCCCGCTCCAGGGTGCGCCAGTCACCTTCGGCATCCAGGCGGGCCAGCCGTCTGAGGTATTCGATGGGAGGCAGGGAGTTCATTTCGTTTTCCAAGGCCGGATGGTTTTCGAAAAAAGACTTGGAATTCTCGTCGGCGGGCATTTCTGTCCAGAGCCACACCGCCAGGGCGTGCGCGGCCTCGCGGCGCCCCGATTTCAGATAAAGCGAGGCGAGCCGGGATGCGGCCAGGACGTCATAGCGATTTTGCTTGAGGATCCACCGGAAATAGGGAAGGGCTTTCGCGGGCGTGCTGCTGTTAAGGTAAAACTGGCTGAGTACAGCGGCGGCTTCGCCCCTGAACGACGCTGCAGGGCCGGCCCAGAACAGTGATTTCCAGAGGTCAACGGCTTGTTGGGTCGGGGGATCACCCGAAAGCTGGTCGAGCCTGAAGCGCACGGCGTATTCCCACAGCGGGCATGAGCGGGACGAGGC
Organism: Acidobacteriota bacterium; assembly: GCA_037384885.1. GTDB lineage: Bacteria > Acidobacteriota > UBA4820 > UBA4820 > DSQY01 > JARRNO01. Next base: position 23,911 of record JARRNO010000028.1, on the reverse strand, counting down.
GCGCAATAGATAGGGGAGGGCTTCCTTGGGTTTGCCGTCGTCGTCCAGTGCGCTTCCAAGCGCCAGGCAGACAAGGCTTCGATCGGGTTCGATCCGAACCAGCGGCAGGGCTGAAGCCAGGGCTTCAATGCGCTGTTTAAGTGGAAGTTTTCCCACCGCTTTCCATGAAAAGCCCTGACTGGGACGAGCGCGCACCTGCAACATAAGCAGGGCAATAAGAAGCAAGGCGTTCCCACCAGCCCGAATTGTTCGTCCAAGGGTCATGGAAACCGGTCCAAGATACACGTTCCGGCGCGGCGGATCCGGTCAGATCAGGTGTTCGACGAGGGCCTTCTGGAAATAATCTCGCGCCCGGATAGACGGGCTCTTGAAGCGCTGCTCATAGGCTTCCCGGCTCCTTTCGATGTCTTCCCTGAGCAGCGAATGCAAGTTCTTGCCCTCCTTGCCCTGTTCCACCTCGGTCGGATGGTAGAGAGCGATTTCCTGAACGAGGAGCTTTGCAAACCGCATGGCGTCCTCATGCGCTTTCTGTTCGTCTTCGGGAATCGGTTCTTCCGCGGCTTCCAGAGTGGCGGCGCCGCCGGCCATTTCGTCTTCCTCGGCTTGCTCTTTTTCGGGCTCGCCTTCATCGAAGGAGACCTCTACTTCGCCTTCGTCCGTGGGCTCGGCGGAGGTGAAAGCCTCTCCTGCGGCATCCGCGGCGTCGGTTTCTGCCGCCAGGGTTCCCGAATCAGTGAAGAGCGCCTCTTCTTCCTTCGGGGCCGGCTTGGGCGCGGGCGGAGGCGGCGAAGAGAGCACCGGGCCGCCGGGAATCACTACATTCTCGTCCTCACGTGAGGGTGGAAGAGGGTCGCGCTTTGAATGAAGCGGCAGAATGTCGATGCAAAGGGAGGCCACATGGATCAGGAGATCCAGTGAATAGTGGTCCAGCATGCCGTCGCTGCCGGAATCCGCATAGAGGAACGCGGCGGCCTTTCCCTTCAACAGAAGGGGAGAGATAAGGCTTCTCTTGGCGTCCCCTTGTTCTGGGATAAAGCCGGGCACGGTCCCGTCCAGCAGCATTCGCTGCCTCGAGGAGGTCAGCGTTTCGAGGAGGTAATCGCTGCCCAGATCCACGCTCCATTCCTTGACATTGGAATCAAATCCGAACCCGCTCCACCCCTGAGCCTTGTCGGCTTTGACAATGAACAGGGCGCCGCGCTGCGCGTAGTTTTGTGCGGCCTCGGTGAGTTCCTTGAGGATTTCAACCTGGCTGGAGGCATACTCGATAGCGCCGGCCCGGTATAGGAGTTCGTTGTTGATGGGCGGTGTTGCAGATGCGGCGGTTGGAGGGGGCGGCTCGGAGGAAGCGCCGATTTCAGCCGACAGGACGTCCAGGTCAGGAAGGGGAGGCAGGTTGCCGGCCAACGATTCCAGGTTGCGGCGAAGTTCTTCCAAGTTGGAGCGAACCGGTTCAAGGGATTTCTCTAAAATTTCCTTCAAGCGGTCTTCCTGGCTCATGGTCTCCCCTTTCAGCAATCATCTTCAATGATTTTTAGGCAGTCTAGATGGCCCCGATGGACATGTCAAGCGCTTCCTTAACCGGAAAAAAGGGATGGATCCCTGGTGGGCGGACGGGGAATGCCCAGGTGGCGAAAGGCGGCGTCAGTTGCGCACCTTCCCCGGGGAGTGCGCTTCAGAAAGCCGATCTGCATGAGATAAGGTTCGTAGATTTCTTCCAGGGTGTCCTTTTCCTCGCCGATGGACGCCGAGAGGGTGCTGATCCCAACAGGCCCGCCCGAATGTTTCTCGATGATGGTCGTTAGGATCCGGCGGTCGAGTTCATCCAGACCGAAACGGTCGACTTCGAGCCTTTCCAGACTGTTGACGGCGATGGCGAGGTCGACGGCCCCGTCTCCAAGAATCTGGGCGTAATCCCTGAGCCGCCTGAGCAGACGGTTTGCAACGCGAGGCGTGCCGCGAGAGCGCCGGGCGATCTCCTCCGCGGCTTCCGGAACCACCGGGACGGTTAAAAGTCCAGAGGAACGTTTTACGATTTTCACCAGGTCGCCTGTGCCGTAGAAAAGCATATGGAAGGTGATGCCGAATCGATTGCGCAGCGGCGACGTCAGCAACCCAAGCCGCGTGGTGGCGCCGATGAGCGTGAACCGGTTCAGGGGGATGGTCAGGTTGCGGGCGCCGGGTCCCTGGCCCACAACCAAATCGAGCTTGTAGTCTTCCATGGCCGGATAGAGGACCTCTTCGACGCTGGGGGAAAGTCGGTGGATCTCGTCGATGAAAAGAATGTCGCCGGTCTCGAGCCCCGTTAAGAGCGCCGCAAGGTCGCCTGCTTTCTCGATGAGGGGCCCCGCGGTGACGCGGATGTTCACGTTCATCTCGCGTGCAATGACATGGGCCAGAGTCGTTTTGCCGAGCCCGGGCGGGCCGGCGATGAGGACATGATCGAGCGCTTCTTCTCTCTGCATCGCCGCCTGGATAAAAACGCGCAGATTCTCCGTAATCTTTTTCTGGCCGATAAACTCATCAAGCCGCTTGGGCCGGAGGGGGGCCTCCCAAACCCGTTCATTTGCATCGGAAAGTCCGGTTACCAGCCTGTCATCTGTCATAAGTTAACACTCGATCCCGTGCGCGCCCGTTTTTTCGTCAGCAGGCCTTCCCGGGAAGCGGCCGGGAACCGGGCGCGGACACTTATTATAGCAGGCGACATCAATGCGTGAGGAGAGACCAGAGTCCTCGCACATCGGTCACCGGTTTCGTGAACCGGGTCTCGGCCCCCTTCCAGGAAGTCTTGTCCAGGGTTACCGTGACGTGGACGGTGCGGGGGGGATCGGAGTCCCGGGTTACGGTTCTGGTAATGTCGGCCTTGACAATTCTGAAAGGTGCTTCCGTGCTGATCCAGTACGTTCCTTTGTCTTGTTTCAGTAATGTCTTTCGAATAAAGAGGAACGCTTGGAATGTGACATTATAATGTGTTTCAATCCAGCGCTTTTCGCATGCGTACAGGGTCCCGCCGGAGATCAAGGTCATCGCGGGAGCCAGAGTTTTTTCCCTTTGCTTAATTTCTGCAGAATTGTGCCGGCGCCAGAAGGAAAGCGCCGAGCGGCTCATCGCAAAGGCAGGCTTATCCTTAGGTTTGAACTCGACGGCGAGCGCCTGCTGAAAAGGATCAAGCGCCTCTTTTCCGGTCGGATGCGCTTTCAAGAGGAGTCTCAAAGTGCCGCCCTTGTCGTCTCCGAAATCCTGGGGACTGATTTCGATCCAAAGGTACTCGGTGTCCCCGACCTGTTTTTTGCCGGTTACGGCGAGCCGAAGCGGTTCCGTCTTGACGTGGTCTTTGCTCCGTGTGGTGACGGTATACTGCGCCCATGCGCCAGGCGCTGGGGGGTGGAGAAGGAGAACGCCGAAATCCTGGCATCGCAGGGCAGTGCCCGGGAGCGCCGCCCCTGCCAGAAATACGGCCAAGTAAAGCATTCGAATGAAATATCGCCCGTCACCCATGGTCTGTAAGCTCCCTTCACTCCCAGATTACCCCAAAGGCCCGGGAAATGGCAAAATTTCCATGGCCGAGGGCAGAAGCTGTCAAAGGCCGAGGAGGGAGCGTTCTCGTTTGACTCGCCTTGGAAGGCAATGCTATAAATGGAAATGATACAGGAGGCTATGCGAATAATGGAAAAGCTGAACGGGCGCGAAGAAACCGTCCTTCTCGAGGTGGTGAGAATCTCAGCGGAAACCCACCGTCCGGTCGGTTCACAGACGCTCGCCGGAGCCTATGGCGAAAGGGTATCTTCGGCCACCGTACGTTCCATACTGAAGACCCTGGAGGACAAGGGCTTTCTACTGAAAACGCATGTTTCTTCCGGAAGGATTCCAAGCGATAAAGCCTACCGCTATTGTGTCAAGAACATCCTTGAGCGCCTGGACACCCTGGAAATGGAGGAAGGAGAGGCCGCCCTGGCGGACTTTACGTCGGCGCGGAGCATGGAAGAAATCGTGAAGGACGCCAGCAGACGGATGGCCAGCAGCATGCACTGGTTGGGTTTCGCAACGACGCCCATCCGGCGCGAAACGAGACTGAAAGCGTGTGAACTTATCCGTATCACGGAAGAAAAGCTCTTAATCGTTCTCGTTTCGCTGACAGGGCAGGTCCACCAGCAGTGGTTCGCTTCGCCCGGGCAATACTCTGAAGAGCAATTGAAATGGTTCAGCAACTATCTCTCCGATGTCTATGAAGGGTGGTGTTTTCGGGACATCCGCGCTCATCTTCAGCTCCAGCTCAGGCAGGAGCAGACGCTGGCTGACAAACGCCTGGGGGAGATACTGGGTCTCATCGCACCTGCATTTTCCGAATCCGCGTCCAAGGATGTGTTCTGGGAAGGCGTCGGGTGGCTCCTTGAGTCTCCAGAGCTGCAGGGCGACCTGGTTTCCGTAAGAAAACTCTTTGAAGCTCTGGAAAAAAAGGACCGTCTCTTGCGGCTTCTCGACCAAATTTGGGACCAGGTTTTGGAGACGGGCGTTGTAATGGGCGATGAGTGGCCGGAGCCGGGGGTCCGGAGCCTGGCGCTCATTGCCGCACCCTATGGAGTACCGGGAATGGGCCGGGGACTCGTTGGAATTATCGGACCCAAGTGCATGCGGTTTGACCGCACGATTCCCGGTGTCAGTCGGACCGCCAGGCTCTTGACGGAGGCGGCGAAATCGTTCTGAACCAGGGGAGGAAGGGACTCTGACGGAAGACAGAGACGATAAAGGCGGTATTCCAATCGACGGAGACGACGAGGAAATTACGATTGAATTTCTGGATCCCGGCGGAGATGATGAGGATTCGGAAATTGAGTTTCCCGGCGTGGAAGAAGCCTCTAAACGCAAGACGTTGAAACGTCCTTCTCCAGCAGAAGCCGAGGCCGAATCGGCCGGAGCGGTGCTGCAGGGAGTCCGTGACCAGCTGCTCCGAGAGCGGGCTGATTTCGAGAACTACCGCAAAAGGATTGATAGAGAAAAGGCGGAATGGAACTGGAAATCAAGGGCGGAAACGCTTCAGCAGCTTTTGCCTGTCCTGGACAACATGGACCGGGCCCTGGAACTGCTGAACTTTAAAGAAACGCCGCCGGATTGGTCCAAGGGCGTGGCCATGGTGCATCAGCAGTTTCTCGAGGTTCTGGGACGTCTCGGCCTGGAGGAGATCGAAGCGGAAGGGGCCTCATTCCATCCAGGTGAGCACGAGGCGGTTTCAGTGGTTCACCGGCCGGAACTGGAAGAGAACAGGGTGGTCCAGGTGTTTGAAAAAGGGTATAGGCGGAAGGGGAAAATCTTGAGACCTGCAAAGGTTTCAGTCAACCGTCTGTCGGCCGGCTAAAGGGAGGTATCATCCCATGCCCAGAGTCATCGGCATCGATCTCGGGACCACGAACTCTTGCGTGGCCTTTCTGGAAGGCGGGAAACCCGTGGTGATCCCGACTCGCGAAGGCGGACGAACGCTTCCTTCCATCGTCGCCTTTACCGACCAGGGCGACCGGCTGGTTGGGAACCTCGCCAAGCGACAGGCGGTGGCGAATCCCTCCAACACCATCCACGCCGTGAAGCGGCTGATCGGGAAAAAGTTCACGGAATCCTCCATTGAACAGGCCAAGAAGGTGTTGCCCTACGAGCTCGTTGAAGCTCCAAACGGCGATATCCGCCTGAAGGTGCGTGAACGGGAGTACAGCTCTCAGGAAATCAGCGCGTTCATTCTCTCTGAATTGAAAAAGAGCGCTGAAGAATATTTCGGCGATGAGGTGAGGGAGGCCGTCATAACCGTTCCGGCGTACTTCTCCGATCCGCAGCGGCAGGCGACGAAGGACGCCGGGAGGATCGCCGGCCTGGAGGTTCTACGGATTCTCAACGAGCCGACGGCAGCGTGCCTGGCCTTCAATCTGCAGGAAACCGCGGCGAAAACCGTCGCGGTCTATGATCTGGGAGGCGGGACCTTCGATATTTCAATCCTGCGCCTGGGCGAGGGACTCTTTGAAGTGATCGCGACGGCCGGGGATACGTATCTGGGTGGGGAGGACATGGACCAGGCCGTGATGACCGAATTTATCGCCCGGTTCAAGCAGCAGGCGGGCGTGGATCTCTCCAAGGACCGGCTGGCCCTTCAGCGCCTGAAAGAGGCGGCGGAACGTGCGAAGTGCGACTTGTCGAGCATGCCCTCAACGGAGGTGAACCTTCCGTTTATCGCTGCAGACGCCTCGGGGCCGAAGCACCTTCTCCTGACCCTGACCGCCGAGGAACTGGAATCGCTTGTGGGCGGCATCGTGGAGCGAACACGCCAGCCTTGCGTCGAAGCGATGAATATAGCAGGCATCAAGGCGGAGGAGATCGACGAAGTTCTTTTGGTCGGTGGACAGAGCAGGACCCCCCTGGTCATACAGACGGTGCGGGAAATATTCGGCAAGGAACCTCGGCGCGACAAGAACCCGGACGAAGTGGTGGCGCTCGGGGCTGCTCTCCAGGCGGGCATCATGAAGGGCGAGGTCAAAGACATCGTTCTCCTTGACTCCATTCCCCTCAGCCTTGGTGTTAGCGCCAAGGGAAACATGTTTGTCAAGCTCATTGAGCGCGGCTCGGCCATCCCCACCAAGAAAGGCAGAATTTTCACGACCGTGGGAGACAACCAGGACAAGGTTGAAATTCACGTATTACAGGGCGAGCGCGAGTTGGCGAGCGAAAACATTTCCCTGGGGCGTTTTGAACTGGTGGGAATCCCGCCTGCCCCCAAAGGCGTTCCGCAGATCGAGGTGACGTTCGACGTGAATGCAAACGGTATCGTCTCGGTTTACGCCAAAGACATGATCACGGGGAATGAACAGAAGATCGTCGTCAACCCCTCCAGCGGACTCTCGGAAGACGAGATTCAGCACATCATCTCGGACGCGCAGGAGCGGGAGCAGGAAGACCGGCGGCAGGTAGAGATGCAGCGGCTCAAGATGAAGGTGGAGCGGCTGTTGGAAAACAACGAAAAGACCTTCCAGGAATTCGGACAGCTGTTGGACAAGGAGAGCCGCGACAAGGTCGAAGTGGCGCTCAGGAAGGCTCACAAAGACCTTTCGGCGGAATCCGCCTCCAGGATTCAGGAAGCCTTGGCCAGCTTGACGGACGTGTCACGAATTCTTTCGGAAGTCATCCTTTTTGATCCTCAATCCATGGGTGGACCACAGACATGAATGCATCTGGACGTGACTACTACGAAACCCTGGGCGTTTCGCGAGAGGCAAGCCAGGAGGAAATCAAGGCCGCTTACAGGAAGGCGGCCTTGAAATATCATCCGGACCGGAACCCAGGTAATAAAGAAGCCGAAGAGAAATTCAAGGCCGCATCGGAAGCCTATTCCGTCCTGGGAGACCGCGAAAGGCGGGCCCAGTATGACCGGTTTGGAACAACCGGCGACATGAACGGAAACATTCCCTGGGATTCGGGTCTCTTTGACGACTTTGCCGACCTTCTCGGCGGACTTTTCGGATTCGGGGACTTCTTCGGAGGAGGACGGCGCGCTTCAAGAAGGCCGCAGCGGGGAGCCGATCTGCGTTATGACGTTCATCTTAGCCTCGAAGAAGCGCTCACCGGTAAGGAAGAGACGCTTTCGATCCCCAAGGACGAGCCCTGCCCCGACTGCCGGGGCACGGGGTCCCGCAACGGCCAGAACTTGACGTGCCCGGCTTGCGGCGGCCGGGGCAACGTCGCCTTCCGCCAGGGATTTTTCACGGTCTCCAGGACTTGCCCTCAGTGCCGGGGGGCGGGGGAGATCGTTGGGGATCCCTGCCGGACCTGCAACGGAAGCGGCCGCACCCATACCACCACAACGCTCAAAGTGAAAATTCCAGCAGGCGTGGATACCGATTCGCGCCTTCGGATTGCAGGTGAAGGAGAAGCCGGCGAAAGAGGCGGACCGCCCGGCGACCTCTATCTCTTCATCAACGTGGGAGAACACGAGTTTTTTTCGCGCAGCGGCGACCATCTTCACTGCACGGTTCCCATTACCGTCCCGCAAGCGGTTCTGGGGACTGAAATCGTGGTGAATACGCTGGAAGGGAAGGAGGAACATCTGAAGGTTCCGGCAGGGACGGAACATGGGCAGGAATTCAAAATCGGTGGCCGGGGCATGCCGAGAGTTGGTAGAAGCGGCCGCGGTGATCTCTACGTGGCAGTCCGGATCGCTACCCCCAAGAAACTTTCCAAAGAAGAGAAAGAACTCTATCAGCGGCTTCATGACATGGAAAAGGACTCGGTGGAAAACGGAGGCTTTTTCAAAAAGGTGCTTCAGAAGCTGGCGGAGGGAAAATGACCAGGCGGAGCCTTTTCAGTCTGGCGCTTGCCGTGCTGCCGGTCATGTTGGCCGGCTGTGGTGCAATGATGTCCGGTGGAACCTCCTTGTCTCGGCAGGTGGATTACCTGAGGCAGGATGTGGAAAAACTGACACAGCAACAGAAGAAACTGGCAGCGCAGGTCAGCGATCTCAACCAACAGCTTTCCCGGGGCGCAGCCAAAGGGGAACATGAGCAGCCGCCGCCGGCGACAGAATCCAGGCCTTTGGTGAAAAAGCCGCCGCAGGGTCCGGAGGCGGCCGAAGGCGCCGATCTTGCCAGCGACCCGGCCGCGCTTTACCGGAAGGCATTTAACTTGATGGAAAACGCCAAGTACGATCAGGCGATCAGGGCGTTCGGCTTTTTCATACAACAGTTCCCGCAGTCGGACCTTGCAGACAATGCGCAGTATTGGATGGGCGAGTGCCTTTACGCGCAGAAAAAATACGCCGATGCCCGGGACACCTTTAAGGCGGTGCAGGACCACTTTCCCTTCGGAAACAAAGTTCCCGACGCTCTGTATAAGCAAGCGCTTTGTGAAGGCAAACTGGGACACAAGCAGGCCGAAACGCGCCTACTGAAGGAACTCGTGGACGACTATCCCTTCTCCCATGCCGCCGCGCTTGCAAAAGCTGCACTGAAGCCACAGCCTTAGGCTGTCGGATCTCCGGCGATGAAGAAAAAGGGCGCTTTCGCCTCCGGGCCGACCGGAACCCCAAAGGGCTTTCCAGAGGGGCCATGGGCGCCGATACAAGCGCACGCATCTACCCGAAAATACTTTCTGGGGACCTGGAGGGGAAAACAGGCCTTGCTGTCCGATTTCGGAGTGGATCTGGACGGTAGGGAACGCTTCGCAACGCTGGCGAAATGGTTTGGGGAAAAGGGACTCCCCGTTCCGGAAATTTACAATGTTCCGCAAGGATGCAGCTGGCTTGTGCAGGAAGCCGTCATGGGCAATGCGGCCTCGAAGGTCCGTTGGTCCAACGAGTTGGAGGAGGAAGCGGCGCGCATCGCTGATGGGTTTCCCCGGTGCCGGGATTGGCCCGAGACTCTCCCCTTGCTTGAAATGGACGGAAACAGGCTACGGTTCGAACTCTCGTTTTTCAGGGTGCATTTTCTAGAGGGCTTTCTGAATGTCGCAACAGAAGACCACATCAGAGAGTCGCTCAAGAGGCTGGGGGAGCAGGTCGCCTCATACCCTCGTGCTCTCGCGCATCGAGATTTCCATTCAGACAACCTGATCCTGGAGAGGGACACGGGCAGGTTGAGGGTGGTGGACTTTCAAGACGCCCTCCTTGCGCCTCGCGCTTACGACATGGCCTCAATGGCGGTGGATGCCTACAGGGAAGTCTCTCCAGCCGAGGCACGAAGATGGATGCGAAGGGCGGGCGATGCCTCCGGCTGCGGAGAGCGCGAGTTTCAAAATATCGCCCTTCAACGCGCGCTCAAAGCGCTGGGAACCTTCGGTTTTCAGGTGACCCGCCGGAAGAATGTCCGATATCTTCCGCCCATAGCCAGAACCGTGAGATATGCACTGAGATACATGCAGGCCCCCTCAGACGAGTGGGAACCCGTTATCTCTGCGCTGCGCCAGGTAGAGGTCGGCTGAGCGGGAAAAAGGCGGCCCGGGTGGTGAGCCGGGCCGCCGGTTGCTCTGGAGTTTTCATGGCCCCCTTCAGGAGGAGGCCGGAAAGTCCGTTTCAGCTTCAAGCTTATCTCAAGGCCTTGAGAATTTCACGAAGATAGCGCCACGTTTTTTGCACCGATTCGATTTCAACCATTTCGTCCGGAGAATGTGCATTTCGGATTTCCGGTCCCAGGGAGACCATATCCATGCCGGGATAATTGGCTCCAATCAAGCCACACTCCAGGCCGGCATGGATCGCCTTGGGTTCGGGTACTTTGTCGAAAAGGCTCTTGTAGGTTTGCTGGGCCTGTTTCAAAATCGGGGAGCTTAGGTTGGGTTCCCACCCGGGATACGCAGAGGAATGCTCCACGTTCGCGCCAGCCGCGCGGGCGATGCTGGCGATCCAGGAACCGGCCCAGTGCAGGCGGGACATGACGCTGGACCGTTGGGATGTACCGATGGTGACTTCTTCAGCGCTAGCTTCCACCGTGGCGAAATTCGTTGAGGTCTCGACCAGGCCCGGAATTTCCCGGCTGTAGTAGAGCACTCCGTGAGGCACTGCGCCCAGCAGGTCGATTAGTTTCTTTCGGCTCTCTGGAGTCAGTGGGGCGTCGGTGCATGCGGCTTGCGAAAGGGAAAGCGTCACACCGTCGTCAAGCCCCGCTAATTCGGCGGCGACGGCCTCATTGAGATGCTTCAAGACCTGGCCGGCCTTCGCGGAATCGCCGGGAGCCAGAGCTACAAAGGCGAAGGCTTCGCGTGGGATGGCGTTTCGTTTCGAACCGCCCTCTACGGAAAGAAGATCGAATTGGATCCCTTCCTTTTCCAGGGCCCAGAATGCCCGGACCAGAATTCGGTTGGCATTGCCGCGCCCTTCGTGAATATCGCTCCCCGAGTGCCCACCGCGCAGACCTTCCACAGACAATTTGAAGGAGCCTTTCGAGTCCGCTGCCGGCCCCCTTTGGATCTGAAGAGAGATGACGGTGTCCATTCCACCGGCGCACCCCACGTACAATTCACCGTCTTCTTCCGTGTCGAGGTTGAGGAGGCGCCGACCCGTCACAAAACCTTCCTTAAGGTTGTTGGCGCCGACAAGACCGCGCTCCTCGTCGACCGTGAACAGCAATTCGAGGGGACCGTGCTCACAATCCTTGTCTTCGGCGAGGGCCAGGGCGTAAGCAACCCCGATCCCGTTATCCGCGCCCAGGGTTGTTCCCGTGGCTTTGACCCAGCCGCCGTCTATTCTGGGGCGGATGGGGTCGCGGGTGAAATCGTGTTCGGTGGATGAATTCTTTTCGCAAACCATATCCAGATGCCCCTGAAGCACGGTGACGGCATCATTGTCGCGCCCCGAGGTTCCCGGCACTTTGATCAAGACATTTCCCACATCGTCGGTTTTGTACTCCAGACCATTGGATTCCGCCACGGAAATAACGTAGCGGCCAGCGTTTTCTTCGTTGCCGGACCCTCTGGGAATTTCACAGAGTTTGGAAAAATGTTTCCAGACCAGTTGTGGTTCGAGGTTTAACATCAGTTCCTCCTGTGACCGTTTTGAGAGACATTGAAGAAGGGTGCTGTCATCGGACCCCGGCTTTGAAAGGCCGGGAGGGGAGCCGGAGATTGCGGCGCACGCTCACTGGCGGATTCGCACCCAGTTCTGTTCCAGTTTGTCGTAAAATGTTTTCTGATCCTTTCCAAGCCTTTTGACCCAGTAATTGTAATATTCCAGAAAGTAGGGATCGTGCTGCTTTGAAAGATACATCTTGAATTCGTTGTAGGCCTCCTGGGGATGTCCGGCTTTCAGCCGGATCTGGGCCATGTAGAACCAAGCGTCAGTCATGGTATAGGGGGTATTGCCCAGGTTGATCCCCGTTTTTTCCGAGGCACGTATCGCCTTTTGGAACAGGGGGCCGGCTTCCTGCGGTTTCCCGCGGTCGTAGAGAATGCGCGCCTCCAGGTAGTCGGCGATTTTGAACCAGCCCGGATGGCCGGATTGGCGTAGAGTCTTAATCCGGTCCAGGGCCCGATCCCATTTTCCAAGAAGGCGGTACATGCTGATTTCCCCGATAATGTAACGCAACGGGTGAGGAGAAAGGCCTGCGGCTTTTTGATAGTAGGGGAGTGCGGCCGCATAATTTTCTTCATCCCAGTAGCTGTCGGCGACGCCTCCAACGGGTTCCGCCCGTTTTGGGGCAACCTTCATCGCCTTCAGGTAGTAAAACCGCCGGGCGGCGGCCATGGACACGGTGTCCTTGGGCAGTTTGGGGCAGCAGAACATACCCCTCTTCAGGATGTAGATCGAACGATTGGAGGTAATCCGGGTCGCGCATTCCATCAAGCGGTTGTATTCGCGAGTCTTGCTGCCGAAGGTGCTGCAGCATCCTACCGAGAGACTGAGAAGAATCAAGGCCGATGTGAAGGCGAGACCTCGCTTCGTAACAGACAGGCGGGCCGTGGAGCGACCGAATTCGCGTTTGGCGTTTTTCCGTGGAAAGACCATGATGCTTGGGAGATCCATCTCGATTCCTCTCTCGATCGCCGGAAGTCGCCCGCCAGCCGTTTCATTCTTTCATGTCATGCGCTAAGGTGCAATCACGTTGTCCACTGGAAGGGCAGCGCGCGGAACGAAAGAATGAAAATCAGGATAGCGGCGATGCCGAGAATCACCTGGCCGCGAGACATGGGTTTAGCGTCGTCAAGGCAGGGCGGATGGCCATATCCCAGAACGAGCAGAAGCAGGCCCCAGATCAGGAAATGCAGGCCCCAGGGAGTCAAAAGGAACAAGGTGATGCCTATGGTCCGGCTGATGATTCGATGCTTGCGCCGGAAGAGGGCGTAAAGGACGTGACCGCCGTCTAACTGGCCCGACGGAAGCAGATTGAGCCCCTGAACGAAAAAGCCGATCCATGCGGCGGCGATAACGGGGTTGTCAAAGAGCACCACGTGGCTCTGCCAATTCCCTGTCATGAGTCCCCGGATCCATTGGAAGATCAGGGGCAGGTTAAGGTTCACTCCAAAATCGGTCGGACTGTGATAGCCGAACGCCGAAAGCGCGAAGCCCGCAACCAAGGTGAAGATCGATGCAAGGAAACCGAGGAGCGGCCCCATGACGCCGACTTCCATGAGTGCGCCCCGTGTGGGAATGATACTCTTCAAACGGATGAAGGCGCCGAATGTGCCCAGAGAAATATACGGAGGGCCTGGAATGAAGTAGGGCCAAGTTACGCGGATTCCATGCCGGAGCGCTTGTGAAAAATGCCCGAACTCATGAACACCTAGAATAAAAAGAAGGGGGAGTGCAAAGGGCGCGCCCCAAACCAGGGCCCATGGATGATGAAACATAAATCGGGCGTGCGTCAAGGGTGAGGCGTCCGAGAAACGGGGGAGCAACTCGGTGCCGGTATAGAGCGTCAATAGAAGCGTGCAGAGGAGAAGGACGCCATGGCGCAGCCGCAAGGGCTCACGCACGATTCCCGCCGTAACGAAGGTCTCCTCCACGACGCCTGCTCAAGAGAAGGAGGGCGGCCCCGCCGCCCCCGTTGTTATTTGGGTGAGAAACGGCTGGAGGGTTTGAATTTTACGGTCTTTCCGGGAGCGATGGGAACCGCTTCACCGGTTTTCAAATTCCGCCCCATACCTCGCTTGCGATCTTTGACGCGGAAAACGCCAAAGCCCCGGAATTCCACCTTTTCTCCTCCGACAAGCGCTTCGCGGATGCAGTGGAACATTTCATCCACGGACTCTTGGGCCTTCAGGTGGGATAATCCCGAAACGCTGGCCACTGCGGACACGATATCGGCCTTGATCATGAATTTTCCTCCAGTCAGTTGGGAGTCCAATCAATCGGTGCAGGTTCTCGGACCGGCAATCATTAGTTCTTGAAGGAGGCCAGCGCCTCGTCCACGTCGTTGAAAACCTCGAAGACAGACGCCAGGCGGGTGATCTCCATGAGGTCGTCGATCTTCTTCGTCAGGTTCGCCAGCCTCATCGCGGCTTCGTGGCGCCTCGCGCTGGTGTACGCGGCGACGAGTTCTCCAAGACCGGACGAATCGATAAAGGTTACCTCTCCGAG
>JARRNO010000028.1:0-9836 GCA_037384885.1 Acidobacteriota bacterium | reverse complement strand
TCCCTGGTCGAGCTGCGTCTTGATTACGTCGCGCATCTTGACATCCCCAGCGCCCAGCGTAATTTTGCCGGAAAGCTCGATCACGCAGATGTCATCCCTATCATAGGTCTTGTACTTCATATCGGTTACTCCCCTTTAAGTGGCCGGATTAGCATCCAGGTCAACCCACATCTCCAAACCAAACCTACCGGACTGTTCGTCCAAAAAGCGTAAATCGTCCACAAACTGTCGGATCAAGTAAATGCCGCGACCGTGAGGGCGAAGAATATTCTCGGGCTCAGTCGGATTCAGGAGATTACTCCGGTCAAACCCGGTACCCTGGTCGAGCACCCGGATTACTAAGTCGGACCCGCTTTTTTCGACCGTCACCTCCACATATTTCTCCGGGTCGAGGTGGTTCCCATGCAGCAGTGCGTTGTTCACGGCCTCCCTAAGAGACAAGCAGAGCCACTCCTGCCTTTCCTGCGGGACTTCCAGCTCCTCGGCATAGACCCTGAACACAGATTCGAAGAAGTCAGTATACTTTAAGTCTGAGGGAACTTTAAGACTCATGCTCACCGTTCCCTTGCTCTTTTTCAACTTGTGCCGCTTCGAGGACTTGGCCATGGATTCCTTTGCACCGGTCAACCGGGCCGCTCTTTGACGCGAACCGCTTTTGCCGGCACTCCCACCGCAATGTGCGACTCGTTTATGTCCCGGGTAACCACCCCAAGGCATCCTACCATGGAATCCGGTTCCAGTACACGCCTTGCAAGGACCGTCGAGTGATAAGTCAAGCGAGCGCCTTCACCGATCACTGTGGGTTTGATGCTCACGTCGCGGATGTCCAGCGGGCTGTGGTCGTGGCTGTATATATTCACGTAATCCGACAAGGATGCCTCCCGGCCGATCAACACGTCACCGCGATCATCGATCAGGACGTTCCGGTGAATAGATACGCGGTCTGCGCAAGAAATGTTATACCCGAAGGAGACGGTCACGCCTTCGAAGATCCTGACCTCCTCTCCGCAATGTTTGAAGATTCGCTTTGCAAGCATAGCGCGAAACAGCAGACCGAGGTGGACATTCTGTCCTTGGGGAGACATGTCGAAAAGCCTCCAGAGCCAAAGGAGAGGTTTAACCCTGTAAAAGCGCTCCGGATCCATTTCGCCGTAGTACTCGGCCTCCAGGGTGATGTTGCGGGGATCAAGCTGCGCCGACATTACTTTCCCGGGAATCCCACGCGCCTTATAGGCCCAGGGCAGAAGGTCTTCCGCCACGGTAATGACGGTTTCATTCCTGTCTTTACGGGGATCATCCAGATCCTGGGCAACCTGGCGGACCCAATCGTTGTAGAGACTCTGGACAGTGGCGGGGGGCAAGGCTTTTCTGACGGACAAAACAACCTCCAGCAAGGGGCGATAAGACTTGCCAGGCAAATGACGGTCAAAGGCTGTCTTCTTAATTCTTAACACAAAGATTCATGAACGAATTCTCAAGGGGGAGCCGATTCTAGAGCGGAAGAGGAATCCCCTTTCCAGGGAGGCCGACACGCCCGTGCGAAGCCCGCCGTCCGCGCCCCGCAAACTTGCGGCCGCTGGCCCGATCCCGTTAAAATACCGTCTGAATCGTTCCGGGGACTTGAGCGCAGCTGCCCCGGCATTTCGCGCCTGCCGGGATAGAAAGTAGAGGTCGCATATGCCGGATTACGAGTCCGTAATCGGGCTTGAGGTTCACGCCCAACTTTTGACCAAGAGCAAGATGTTTTGCTCCTGCGCCGCCTCTTATGGGGATCTTCCCGGCACAAACGTGTGCCCGGTGTGTCTCGGGCACCCCGGAAGCCTTCCAGTTGTGAACGGCAGCGCCGTGGATATGGCAGGGTGTCTGGCGGCCGCCTTGAACTGCAGGATTCATTCCAAGAGTCTCTTCGCCAGGAAAAACTACTTCTACCCCGATTTGCCGAAGGGGTACCAAGTGTCTCAGTATGAGAGCCCGCTGGCGGAGGGGGGATGGCTTACCATTGAATCCGGGAACGCGAATAAACGTGTCGGCATCACCCGCGTTCATCTAGAAGAAGACGCCGGCAAAAGCCTGCACGAAGGTTTTCGAGATTCGTCCGATCATACTTACATTGACTTTAACCGGGCCGGCGTGCCCCTCATAGAAATCGTTTCTGAGCCGGACCTGAGGCTTCCGGAAGAGGCCTACCTCTATCTCGTCCGGTTGAAGCAAATCCTGACATACCTCGGCATCTGTTCAGGAAAAATGGAGGAAGGATCGCTGCGCTGCGACGTCAACGTCTCTTTGCGCCCCAGGGGATCCGTCGAGATGGGCGAAAAGGTTGAGATCAAGAACCTCAATTCCTTTCGAAACGCCGAAGCGGCGCTTCAATTTGAAATCGCGCGTCAGTCATCCCTTCTGGAGTCCGGCGGCGAAATAAAGCCCGAAACCCGGCTGTACGACGCCGAGGGGCGCCGGACCATCCTCATGCGGACAAAGGAAGAAGCAGATGATTACAGGTACTTCCCGGAACCGGACCTACCTCCGCTGGTTCTTTCGGATGAACAGATCCAAACCATGTGCGCGAGCGTTCCAGAGCTTCCCCACGAGAAAAAGAGCCGCTACGTGGAAGAATGGAAGCTGACGGAGAAGGAGGCGGATATTCTCACAGACGACCACCGCCTCGCCGTATATTTCGAGCAGACCGCAGCTGCATGCGGCGACCCAAGGACGGCTTGTCATTGGATCCTGACGGAAGTCCTAAGCGTGCTGAAAGAAAGCGCAAGCGGAAGTGAAAATTTTGCAGTCGGTCCTTCCGCCTTGGGGGATCTCTTGAGGCGGCTTCAGGAGGGAACGGTTTCCGGCAAGCTCGCCAAGGATATTTTTTCGCGGATGATTGAGACCGGGCGGGACGCGGGTTACTTCGTAGAGACCATGGGGATGGTTCAGATCAGCTCGGAAGAAGAGCTTCGGCCCATTGTCGAAAAGGTCGTGACGGGTCATCCGAAAGAAGCGGAGGCGTTCAGGAACGGGAAAAGTAAACTGTTCGGCTATTTTGTCGGCTGCGTGATGAAGGAAACGGGAGGAAAAGCCAACCCCAAAGTGGCGACCAGGCTGCTTCACCAGGAATTGAAGGGAAAGTAGTCAAGCAGGCGCTTGCCTGTTACGAAATGGGGCCGGGCCGCCTCTTAGAAAATGAGCGAGCGAACCACCGGGCGGAAAGAAGGGCCCATGGGGCATGGAAATCCGCGCGCAGGTGGGCTGTCCAGCCACAATACAACCCAAATCATATGAAAGGAATGGAAAAAATGAAAGGGGAGCAAATTTCACACAAGAGCCTCTTCTTGCTGGCAACGGCCGTCGCGTGCTTCATTGCGCTGAGCACTGCGGCCCAAGACATCCGGCCTCTGCAAACAGAGGATATCTGGATGCTGCCGACCAATGGAATCAGTCTTCAGCTTGGGGAAGATTATATCGACGGCTTCCATTCCATTCAGGACGGCCGCCAGGGAAATCTCTGGCAGGACGCCCACATGGCCCTTCGCTGGGGCGTCAGCGATCGCATGGAGCTTGAGGTGGACGGGGTCCCCTACAAGCGCTGGCACGCCGATTACGGGCAGAGCGACGCCGGGGTGGGAGACTTTTCGGTGTTTGGAAAATTCAGGGTCTGGAAAGGAAAAAATCCTGGAACGGGCTTCGGATTCCGCCTAGGGGTTAAGATGCCGAATACCCCTTCCCATAAAGCGTTTGGCACGAATCAGACGGACTTTTACTTTTCGCTGATCGGAGGCAAAGGCTGGGGCCGTGTTCGGGTCTGGAGCAACGTGGGGATAGGTATTTTGGACAATCCTTTTATCAGGCAGACTCAGGACGACGTGCTCACATGGGGATTGGCGGGTTCGTGGGATGTTACGGACACGATAACGCTCTTCGGCGAGGTCCAGGGCCTTTGGGAGGGGTCAGACGCCCCGCTTTACGGCAGAAGCAACCGCGCCTTTCGTTTGGGCGTCCGGTACGGGCGGGGCCCGCACTGGGCCTTTGACGCCGCCGTCGCAAAAACCTCGGGCGCATATTACGGCAACTGGCAGGCCACGGTTGGCGTCAGCTATCGCTTTCATCTCTGACGCCGGGGCGCCGCCGAAAGTTCGTTTTGATGGCGGGGGACCGGATTTAGAGCCGGAGAGGCACGAAATCGAAGCGATTAACATCCACCAGGCCGCGATCCGTGAGCTTCAGGGCAGGAATGACCGGCAGGGCGATGAAGGCCAGTGTCATGAAAGGCGAGGGGAGTGGGCAGCCGCATTCGCGGGCGGCCTCATGCAGGTTTTGCATGTCCCGTGCGACATCCGCCGCGGTGCGACGCGACATGAGACCCGCGACTTCAAGTTGAAGGGAGGCGCGCACGTTTCCGTCGCTGACGCAGCAAAGGCCCCCGCCCATCTTGGCCAGCGTGTGGGCCGCAAGCGCCATATCGGGAAGACTGGCGCCCACCACGACCAGATTGTGGCTGTCGTGACTGACGGTGGACGCGAGGGCGCCGCTCCGCAGTTGGAATCCTCTGACGAAGCCAAGGCCCACATTCCCGGTGTTTCGATGGCGCTCTATGACTGCGGCGTACTGCACCTCCCCGGAGCCCGCTGAGGCCGCATCTGCTTCTTCAGCGCGCGTCATGATCTGCGCTGGATCCACGCCGATCACGCGCACCCGGCCCGATCGTGGAAATTGTTCCAGCTTCTCTTGGAGCGATCCAGGAAGGGTTACCGTGGCCAAAGTCTTCTCAGCCTTCTTGCGCGGCAGAGTACGGAGCATTCGGCCTTCCGAAGCGACCAGTTGTCCCGAATGGTATACTTTTTTAACCGTGAAGCTCTGGAGATCCTTGAAAACGACGAGGTCGGCGCGATATCCGGGTGCAACGCCACCTCTGTCACGGAAGCCATAGCACAGCGCCGGGTTGAGGGTCACCATGCGCAAGGCGTCAAGGGGATCGACGCCTCCGGCAAGAGCTTTCCGAAGGGCGTCATCCATGTGCCCGGCGCCCACCAGATCCTCGGGATGCCGGTCATCGGAAGCGATGCACAACCGGTGCAGATTCCCGGGTGTCAGCACTGGGAGAAGGTCGGCCAGGTTCCTGGCGGCCGAGCCTTCCCTCATGAACACCCACATTCCCCGCCGTAGCTTTTCTAGGGCTTCTTCGGGCGTGAGACATTCATGATCCGTTGTGACGCCCGCACCGAGGTAGGCGTCGAGATCAGGGCCGCTCAGCGCCGGTGAATGGCCGTCCACGGGCAGT
The DNA here is from genome assembly GCA_037384885.1 of Acidobacteriota bacterium. Taxonomy (GTDB): domain Bacteria; phylum Acidobacteriota; class UBA4820; order UBA4820; family DSQY01; genus JARRNO01. Next base: position 4,567 of record JARRNO010000028.1, on the reverse strand, counting down.
CCGCGATCACGTGCGGAGAGAAGTTTTTCAAGCACGCCCCGGTCTCCGGAGAGCACGCCGGGATAGTTCATCATCTCAGAGAGCGCAGGTGCATCTGGAGAGGTCTGGAAAGCGGCTTCGATCTGCTCCGGGGGCAGTTCGGCGCCTGCCGTTTCCATGTGGGTGGCGGGAACGCACGACGGAATGGTGTAGAAAATATCCATCGGGAGATCCCGTGAAGCTTCCTGCATGTATGCGAGGCCAGCGAGTCCGAGAACGTTGACGATCTCGTGCGGATCGCTGACGGTCATTCCCGTACCGTGAGGCACGACCGCTTCCGCGAAGCCCTCGGGCGTCAACATGGAGGATTCCACGTGTATGTGCGGATCTGTAAGCGCGGGCGCTAGATAACCCCCGGCCAAGTCAACAATCTCCGTCGCCTCTTTGGGGCTCCCTCCCAAAGAGGCAACCCGTCCCTCGGCCACGGCTACGGGTATTTCCAGAATTTCGGTCGTGAAGGTTGAAACAACCTTGCCGTTTACGAAGAGAATATCGGCCGGTTCCTCGCCGCGGGCGACCCGGATGCGGCGCCGGAGTAATGCGGCGAAGTTGAGGTTGCTTTCGCGACAGAGGTATGTGACCGGTTCGCTGGATTCTCCCGTGACGTAAATATCCAAGTCCAGCTCCGCCGCCTGTAGGGCCTCCTTTGCGGCCCCTCCTGAAATGAAGCCTGCAGTGCGCACCGTATCAGAGCCTGCCGGCACCAGGAGAGCGTCGTGGCCGAAGTAGGCCTCCAGTTGCTGAACGAAGGCGTCACGCGGCATGGGTTCGGAAAGCTCGCCCATCCATCCGATTGTCATTCCATGATAAGAGCCGAAAGGGGCCAGGTTGCTGAAGCCAAGAGCCCTCATGGCGGCCGAATTGTTGCCCACCTCGTCGTGTGCGTCGAGGGGAAGATGGTAGGCGAAGAGGTTGAGGTCGTCCTCAAGGAGAATCTTGAGACGCTCCCGCAACGGTCCCACGACCCGCTCCGGCCCTTGTCCCTTCCAGAAGAGCCCGTGATGTACGACCAGAGCCTGCGCGTCTCCCTCGGACGCCTTCTGGAATGACTCGGAGCAGGCCGAAACGGCGAAGGCGACCTTGTCGACTTCAGAGACCCCCTCCACCTGAAGCCCGTTGAGGGAAACGTCGTCGAAATCATCAGCCCGAAGGTATTGGGCCAGGTAACGCTCGAGTTGTGCTCTTTTCATGTGTCCTCCCCGGATGAAACGCCTTCTAATTCGTCGAGAAGGGCCACGGCTCTCCGCAGGTGCGGAATGACGATGGAGCCCCCCACCACCAGTCCCACGTTGAAAACCTCCATGAGCTCATCGCGCGTACAGCCCTCTTCTTTGCATCGGACCAGGTGGTACGCGATGCAGTCGTCGCACCGCAGGACCATGGAAGAGGCCAGCCCGAGCATTTCCTTGGTCTTTCGGGGCAGCACGCCTTCCATGTAAGCCTGGCCGTCGATGGCGAAGAACCTCTGAATACCCTTGTGACCTTGGTCCAGGATGCGTTTGTTCATTTTTTCTCTAAAGCGGCGGAATTGTTCGAGTCGTTCTGTCATGCGATTTGCCCTCCGGCAGCAACCACACCCTGATTCCCGTAAAGAGAGCGAAAAAGGCGCCGATGGAAATCCCGGCTCCAAGTCCTGTGGCCGCTCCGTGCGTCATAGCAAGCGCCGCTACCCAAGTGATGACGAGGGGCGTGAAGAACTGGACCCCGCGGGCTAGATTAAAGGCCGACCCCATGGCCGTATTGCGAATGCGGGTCGGGAAAAGTTCTGAAAAGATGGGGCCGTAACCGGAAAAGTTCCCCGTGCCGACACCGACCAGGAACATGAAGCCCAGCTGTGTCACAAGCATCCAGAGCCCGGATTTGGACATGGAAAAATGGAGCTGGTCGTAAAGGTACTTGGGCAGCCAGGCGTAAGTAAACCAGTATGCGGACATGTCCGTCACAGCGAGAACGAGTCCCAGCAGGAAGAGCCTGCGCAATCGGCGCTCGGTCTTGAGAACTTGAATAAAGCGCACGCCCTTTTCACGCGCCGCGCTGGGAACCGCCTTCATTCGCTCCCACACGTCCGATTCTGGCATAAAGAAACGGATAACGAATATAAGCAGCACCGGCAGGACCGACACGAAAAAACAGGCCCGCCAGCCCCAATCGAGCCCCCAGAGTGCAACGAAACGTGGTTCGAGGAATCCTCCGACGAGAGCCGCCAACGCCACGCCGGCTGGCGCCCCGGTCTGCATAACGGCGGCGAAGCGGGCGCGCATCCTTGCTGGGAAAGTCTCACCCACAAGGGTCTGCCCGGTTGCCCATTCTCCACCCACGCCGAGACCCGTGACGATCCGGAAGGCAAGCAGGAGCCATAAGGCATGGCTCATGCCGCACATGAACGTCCCGATTGAGTATGTCAAAATGGTGATGGACAGGACGCGTTTTCGACCGATTCGGTCGGCGAGCCACCCGAAAAAAATGCCCCCGGCGGCGGTCGCCGCAAGCGACATTCCCAGCAGAAAACTCAGTTGAGCGTCTGAAAGGCCCAAATCTCGTTTGATGGGAACCAGCAAAAACGAAAACAGCAGCAGATCGTAAAAATCGAACAACCACCCGGCCCACGCCATGGAAAGCACCATATAGTGCTTTCGGGTTGGATGCTCCGCCTGATTGAGCAAGGAATCCCCCCTCATGCTCCCTTCTCCTTTTCCGTGTGGCTTCATGTTAACACGGATGGCCGGAAAGCTGCGGGGCGCTGGAGGGTGAGATTGATTTGGGCTATAATCACGAATTGCCTCACAATGCGAGGATTGCGCCGGAGGCGCAGACTGAGGGAGGTGAAGATGAAAAGGAACGCCTTGGTGGCGTTATTTGCGTTCGCGGCAGTGGCGGCGGGTTTTGGCGCTGCGCTGTCCGTGCGTCCGGAAGGGCCGGGCGGCGCGAAGGAACCGGTTCCCGCAAAGAAAATCCAGGTCGCCGTGTTTCAGACCCGTTATGGGAAGATCATGATTCGCTTTTTTCCCTCCCAGGCTCCCTCGACGGTTCGGCAGATCAAGCACCTTGTGAAAATCGGGTTTTACAACGGGACCAAATTTCACCGGATCATCCCCGGATACATCATCCAGGGTGGAGATCCCAATACCAAGAAGAGCGACCGGCGTCTTTGGGGAGAGGGCGATTACGTGGGCCCCGACGGCAAGCCGGTGTACCTGAAAGCCGAGTTCAATTCCATTCACCACGGACGAGGGGTGGTTTCCATGGCGCGGGCGCAGGATCCGAACTCGGCTTCCTGCCAGTTTTTCATCTGCGTAGGAGATGCGGGGCAGCTCGATCACCGTTACACCGCGTTCGGCAAGGTCATCGAAGGCATGGGCGTCGTGGACAAGATCGCCAACGCTCCACGGGTTTCTGGAACGGACGAGCCGGTGAATCCCGTGGCTATTGAAAAGGCCTGGCTCACGTACTATCGTTTAAAGGCGGTATCCAAATCAAAGTAATGATCAGCGATGGGGCCGCGCCGTACGGCGGTCCTTGAAGCGCCGAAGGAGGCAGCGATGAAAACGCGTCTAATTTTGCTGGGGTGTGGTTTGTTGGCGGCCGCCCTGCTGGTTCTTGGGGGTTGCTCCGCTCTCGGAGGCGGCGTGAAGATCGGTGTTGCGGTCCCGCTGACCGGCGACCAGGCGCTTCAGGGCCAGCAGATTCTGAATGCCGTTCACCTCGCCGTGGACCAATGGAACGCCAAGGGCGGCGTACTCGGCAAGAAAATCACGGTCGTGAAGGCGAACGACGAGGGCAACGCGAAAATGGCGAAGCAGGTGGCCAGGAGTCTTTCTGGAAGCGTCACGGCCGTCATCGGACATTACAATTCGGCCTGCACGCTGGCCGCTGAGGAGCTTTACTATTCCTCCCGCACACTGATGGTCACCCCCTCTTCCACCAATCCCGCCATCACGGATAAGGGATATCCGACAATATTCCGGGTCTGCGGCCGGGACGACCAGCAGGGAAGCACTGCCGCCCAATACGTCGTCAAGCACTTCCCGGACGCCAGGGTCGCTTTGATCCAAAATAAGTCAGCCTATGGTGAAGAGCTCTCCAACGAGTTTCTCCGGAACTACGAATACATGACGAAAAAGGAGTCGGTCTACTACAAGGGGATCGATGCTTCGGACACCGACTTCGCTCCCATCGTCAAAGCGCTGCAGGAAAAGAAACCGACCATCATCTATTACGGCGGCCTTTTCCACCAGGGCGCCGCCTTGCTCAAGGCGGTACGGCAGGCGGGAATCGACGCAACCTTCGTCAGCGGCGACGGGTGTTACGATCCCGAATTCATCAGCCAGGCGGGCGCCCAGAACGCTGAAGGCGCTCTCTGCACGTTTTACCCGGACCACATGCACCTGGCTTCCGCCAAGGAAATGGTGGACGCTTACAGAAAGGCCTACCATTCAGAACCGGGACCCTATTCCATGTTTGCGTACATCGCAACCCAGGTCGTCCTGCAGGGAATTCAGAAGGCTCAAACGACGGACTCGCTCAAGGT
>JARRNO010000027.1:8479-22741 GCA_037384885.1 Acidobacteriota bacterium | reverse complement strand
CAGGGCGGTTTCACCGCCGTATTCACGGCTGCCAGTGGGGGCCATAATAACTGCCTGCATTCTCTGATCGCCGCCGGAGGAGATATCAACCTGCGGGCTGGCAACAACTGCACCCCACTGACGGAAGCCGCCCGGCTCGGTCATCCATCTACCGTTATTCTGCTACTCAAGAGCGGTGCCCAAACCTACGTTCAAGACGGCAGCGGTAAGACCGCCCTGGACTACGCCAGAAAGTCCGGCGACAAAGCCATGATTCAGGCCATTGAAGCGGCCAGGAAGAATCAGAAAAGCAGGCCCAGTCTCTTTGACCAGCCCATCTACGGTTCGACGGCCAAGCAGTTCGTGAAAAAGCTGGAAGCCGTGACAGCGAAGCTGCCTGAGAAGCAGGCCGAGGCGCTGAACGCCGCCATCCAGTCGGACCTGGCGAACTTTGACGCGCATATCAAGAAGCGGATCACCCAGCAAAAGAGCGCCGCGCAGATCAGCGGACCGCTCAACGAAAAGCAGAAGAGAATCCTCACAGGCATCGCCGAGAATTTGAATAGGGTGCCTAGCAGGGAATCGCGGCTGGAAGCCGCTCCCACAGGGGCCGCTTCGCGGCCTTTAGAGTGAAGAGTTAAGAGTAAGGAAGTTAGGAGGTGCTTGCAGGTAATTCTTCGCGGGCAAACAACTTGAATGGTGGGCCGGTGATCGCAGTGACTGAGTGATTGCGTGATTAAGTTTCGGGCATGCCGGTGCGGGGCCGGCCTCAGCAGGCGTTTACTTCCTAGCTTCCTAACCTCCTCGCTTCCTCGCCACCCCAACGGACTACCTGCGAAGGAAGTCCGCGCTCCAGCGCATCGGCGGCTACTTCCTAACTTCCTAGCCTCCTAGCTTCCTCGCAACCCCAGAGGAAGCCCGGCAAAGAACTCCCGGCCCTACTGTCCCGGATCGTTTACGGTGTAAAAGTAGACATTCGAATTCATCAGCGCTTCCGGCCGCCGGTGTCGTAAGGGCGGAAGACACGGGCGTAGAAGACGATATAGAGCGTCTGGAGCCCCGCCGCGAAATAGAAGGGCAGGGAAAAGTACCCCGCGCCGATGAGCGCGCCTGCCACCGCCGGCCCGGCGGCCTGCGGCACCTGCATGGAGGCGGCGTTGAGGCTGACGGCGAGCCCCCTCTGGTCCTCATCCACGATGGAAATCACCATGGCCTGGCGCGCGCCCGCCGTCCCGCGGTTCACGGCGGAGCGAAGCAGGTAGACAAGAGCCGCCAGAATATACACCGGCATGAGCGGAAGCAGGATCAGCAGCCCGACGCCCGCTCCCCTGCCCCAGACCACGGAGTTGACGACGCCGATGATCCGGGTCATGCGCCCTGCAAAAAGCGACGCCAGGCCGGTCAGGGCAAAGGTGCCCGCCAGGACGGGGCCGATGGCGGCGGGGCCGACGTGAAATTTAAGCGCGAACCAGTACGAAATGAGCGGGCTGGTCAAACCGATGGCCAGGCCGTTGAAGGCGTTCAGGCCCACAAGCTTCCACAGGATGTGATCCTTTCCGCCCTTTTTGGGGGCAACGGGCGCCGGGCCCCTTGCATCCGGCGTTGCGCCGCGATGTTCCGGCACCCTGCGCGTCTTGCCGAGAGGGTTGTACCTTTCTTCAGCTCCCGCCAAGAGGATGATGTCCAGCAGACTCCCCGCGGCCACCAGGAGAAACAGCGGCCGGAAAGATCCCGCCTTCCCCAGGGCCGACACCCAGAAATGCGGAAGGCCGGCAGCGAGGCCGCCCAGCGCCATGCCGAAGAACCCCAGGCCCGCATTGAGACTGTAGATCCACCCCCGGTTTTCGGGGGCGATCCCTTCGGCCAGCCAAGCCTGTTCCGCAGAGGAAAAGGGTCCCGCTCCTCCGCCGGGCCCCCGGCCGAACCCCGCCGCCACAACGGCCCCGGCCAGGAGCGCCGGATGCCTGGCGAAGAACGCCGCCAGTGCGCAGCCGATGGTCAGGGTCTCGTAGAACAGGATGAAGGGCTTCCGGCGCAGCCTGTCGCTGAGGACCCCCACGGTGATATTCAGCAGGGCGCCGAGAAGCACCCCGCCGCCGAGAACGCCGCCGATGGCCGCGCCGGACCTTCCAAGGGCGTGCAGGAAAAGGGCGAGGTCCACCACGAGGGCGCCCTGCCCCACGCCCCGGCTCATTCGAGCTGCGAGAAGGCGCCGGGTGGCCGGATGTACGTTGATCGCTCTGCCGCCGGTTTTACCGGCTCCTGATTGCACGTACCGCCTCGATGGGTTTCCGCCGGTGCTTGCGCCCGGGCGCCGCCTTTATCAGAGCGCCGCGGGACGGGCGGACGCTTCGAGTTCACGCCGGCGGGCACAGTCCAGAAGATGATCGTTCACCATGCCCACCGCCTGCATGAAGGAATAAACGATGGTGGGGCCCACGAACCGGAAGCCCCGTTTTTTCAGCTCCCGGCTGATGGTTTCCGAAAGCGGCGTCTGGGCGGGAACGTCGCCGGGATTCTCCCAGCTGTTGTGCCTGGGTTTTCCCTCCACGAACCGCCAGATGTAGGCGTCGAAGCTTCCGAATTCTTTCGCGGTTTCCAGAAAGGCCCGGGCGTTGGCCACGGCCGCCTCCACCTTGAGCCGGTTGCGGACGATGCCGGGATCGGACAGGAGCGACCGGATCTTCCTGGGACCGAAGCGCGCCACGCGCTCGGGGTGGAAACCTTCGAAGGCCGCGCGGTAGGCGCCGCGCTTTTTGAGGATGGTCAGCCAGCTCAATCCCGCCTGCGCTCCCTCGAGGATCAGGAATTCGAACAGGCGGCGCTCGTCGTGGCAGGGAACTCCCCATTCCCGGTCGTGATACTCGGCCAGGAGCGGATCGCCGCCGGCCCAGGGGCATCGTGTCGTCATGGCCTTTTGTCTCCAAACGGATGGATTCCCGCCGTGTTCATGAGAACGACGCGCCAACCGTCGGGGTCTTCGAAAGTGGCGCCCTCTTTTTCCCAGTACGGATTTTCCGGGGGGACGGGCTCGTGGCCGCGCCGCCTCATTTTTTCGATGCGGGCGACCCACTCGTTCCGGTCCGGAAGATAGATCACAAGGAGATTATCTCTTGTCGGCGCGGGACAGGGGCTTCCCTTTTCGTGCTGCGTGAATTCCAGGTGGAAATCCGCGCCGGGAAGGCCGACCATCAGGCCGGTGTACCCGTGGTGTCCCGATCCGCCGAATCCCCCGATTTCGGGAAGCCCGAGATCTTCGCAGTAGAAGCGGCGCAGATCTTCAAGGCGGTCCGTGGGACGGGCCACTCTCACCTGTGCGATGGTCCCATTGTCCATGGGGAAAGACCGTGCTTCCATCATCCTTTCTCCGGGATATCAGTCCCGTTCCTTGCCGGCATTGGGGCGAATCTCGAAGCGCGCGGGATTTACGGGGGCGATCTTGTCAAAGCGGACACCGGGCGGCACTCCCAGCCATTCGGTGTTCTCTTCCATGTAGCGGATCACGTCCGGCGATGCGCCCACCAGCGCGCGGTGGGGAGCCTTCAGGCTGCGCAGCTCCCGGACGATCTGCTGTGCCGTGCGCCAGGCGGAAATGATCCGTCCGCGGCCGTCACAGCAGGGGCAGGTGGCGGTCATGATGCGCTCCAGGCTCTTGTGGCTCCGTTTGCGCGTCATTTCCACCAGGCCGAATTCGGAGATGTTCAGGATCCGGCTTCGCGACCGGTCTTTCTTGAGGGCCTCGTGAAGCTTGTTGAAAAGCTTGTCCCGGTGGCTCTTGGACGTCATGTCGATGAAGTCGATGACGATGATGCCGCCCAGGCTTCTGAGCCTGAGCTGGCGGACGATCTCGTCCACCGCTTCCAGGTTGATGGCGCTGGCCGTGTCTTCCAGGGACTTCTTGCCCACGAATTTGCCGGAGTTCACGTCGATGGAGACGAGGGCCTCCGTGGACTGGACGACGATGCAGCCGCCGGAAGGCAGCCATACGCGGGGCAGCATGGCCCGCTCAAGCTGCTGGTCCACCTGGTACTTTTCAAAGAGCGTGACCTTTTTGTCGCGCCAGAGGCGGACGCGGTCGCCGTCGATGCCGAGGCTTTCGAAGATATCGAGACAGCTGCGCTCCACGCCGGGATCATCCGTCAGGACGTCCCCTTCGCCCTTGATGAGGATTTCACGTACGACGCGGCTGACGGCGTCGGCTTCCTGGTGGACCAACGCGGGGGCGCTGAGCTTCGCGGCGCGCAGTTTGATGAGGGCCCAAAGCTCGCTCAGGCTCTGCATTTCCTGGAGAAGGTCCTCCAGCGGCGCCCCTTCCGCGGCCGTGCGCACAATATAGCCGCCCTTGAAGTCTCTGATCTTTTCCCGGAGCACCTGCTTCAGATTCGCCCGCTCTTCGCCGTTGATCTTCCGGGAAACGCCGATCCGGCCCGCGTATGGAAGAAAAATGAGATAGTGCCCGGGGATGGAGATCTGCGTCGTAAGGCGGGCGCCCTTGGAGCCCATGGGCTCCTTGATGACCTGGACCAGGAGCCGGTCGCCTTCGTTCAGCCGCTTCAAGGCCCCGGCCGAGCCTCCCCGCGTGTCCCGGTCTCCCTTGTCGGGGACCATGTCGCCTTCGAAGAGAAAGCCGTCGCGGTCGAGCCCCACGTCGATGAAGGTGCTGGCCATGCCGGGAAGGATGCGCTTGATGCGACCGGTGTAGATATTCCCGACGAGCCCCTCCATGTGCGAGGGCTCGTGAAAATACTCCACCAGTTTTCCATCCTCGAGAACCCCGATGCGTGTCTGCCAGGGATCTCGTGTGATTAGAATTTCCTGTTTTCCAGGCATGTCAAAGTCGCATCATTTTATTGGACAGCTCTCCATGGACCACCGCCTTATGCCGTTAGACTACTGCTTTTCGGGGAAATTCTCAAACCGCGCGGCCGGGGGGCCGCCGTCAGGCCCGCTTGTACCGCCGGTAATCGAGGCCGTCCATGGGGACCATCCGGCACATTTCATAGATGCGGGACAGGGTGCGCGTTCCGATCCGGTTTTCCAGCGACGGGTCGCCCGCGGCTTCCGGCTGAACGGGGTAATTCGTCGTAATGAGGGTCGGCCGCTGCTGGTTGTACCGCTGGTTCACCAGAAAGTGAAGCGTATCCTGCGCCCAGGGGCTGGCCACGCAGCCCAATTCATCCACCAGGAGAAGAGGCGCCTCCACGAGGGGCCCCATGATGTCATACTCGTTTTCGCCGGTCGAGCCGCGCCCGTAAGTGGATTGGATGTGGCGGTAGAGGTCGTTGAGGTCCACGAACCTGACGGGCAGGTTCTTCTTGTAGATAATTTCGAGGAGGATGCCCACGGCGAGGTGGGTCTTCCCCACACCGCAGGGCCCCATGAACATGAGGCCGTTCCGGTTGTCGGCTAGGGCCGGATATTCCTCGGCGTATCGCCGCGCGACCGCGAGCGCTTCTCCCTGGGACGTTCCCGGCTGCGGTTTGAAGGCGCCCAGAACGCAGCGATTCTGGTAGCGTTCCGGAAGCGAGGCTCCTTTGAGCAGCCGCGCGGTGACATCCGGTTCCCGGCAGCTGCACGCACGGGCAAACAGCGCGCCTTCTCTTTCCGAAACGATGTAGCCGGTTCCGTGACAGAGCTTGCAGGTTCGAGTGGTCATCGGCCTCCCTGTGCCGGCGTTTCAAAGGACGGCGGACATCCGCGTCCCTGGTTCAACGGCTTCTTAATGCTTGTGGCTTTTGAGGCGCGGTTTCAAGGTCCTTGAACCGGCGAACCACGTGACGAGGATCACGAAGGCCAGCACCGCCAGGAAGATGACCCATCCCTGGTACAAGGAATACAGGGCCACCAGCTTGTGGTACTTCCGGCCGCTGGAATATCCCAGGGCCACCATGACGCAGGCAAAGAGGAAATTGCCCACGAGGCCGGAGATCGCCACGTCGCGGCGCCTCATCCGCATCATGCCCGCCGCCGGGAAAAGAAAGATGCGGATATACGGGATGAAGCGGTTGGCCACCAGGGCCCAGACCCCCCACCTGGATACGATGGTCTTGGCGCGGTCCACGACGGCGGAGAGCTTTCGCGAGTTCTTGAAGTAACTCCCGAACTGCCCGCCGCCGAGGTAAGCCAGGTACGCACCCAGCGTGCCGCCGATCATGACGGCAAGGATGGCGACAGGCCATGATCCGTGCTTGATGCCGAGGTAGAAGATCCCCACCAGGAGGCCCAGGTCTCCCGGCAGCGGCGGAATCACGTACTTAATGAACGCCGCCAGCGCGATGAGAAGGTAGATACCCCACATGCCCTTCTGGACGAAGAAGTGGGAAAATTCCGGAGGGGAAGCCGGATTGTGGAAAACAAGCAGGTTGACTGCCAGGCATGGAAGCGCGGAAAGGGTCATGGCATGCTCTCAGGCATGGGCGGCCGCTTCCGGCCCGGGGGGCCGGGCCGGCGGGCGGCCCATCTAGAAGGGAATATCGTCGTCCTGGTAGGTGGGTTCATCCGCACCCGAATCCCGGACCGAACCGCCGCCGTCTCCGCCGCGGCCGCCGAGCATCACCATGTCGGTCATCCGGATTTCGAAGGCGGTGCGCTCGTTTCCGTCCCGGTCTTTGTAGGTGCGGGAGCGGATCGATCCCTCGATATAGACCTGGCGCCCTTTCTGCAGGTATTCGCCGCAGATCTCCGCCAGCTTGCTCCAGGCGACGACCCTGTGCCATTCGGTATGCTCCTGCTTGTTGCCGTCTTTGTCCGTCCAGGTCTCGTTGGTCGCAACCGTAAAATTCGCGACGGCGGTGCCGCTGGGCGTGTACTTCAGTTCGGGGTCGCGCCCGAGATTTCCCACGAGAATCACTTTGTTCACGCTCCTAGTTGCCATCACGTACTCCGATTCAAGATATCCATGTCAGCCGGTCTCCGGGGGCCGGATTCCCCTCCCGCGGACCACGGGGGCGCTTTTTCCGGCGCGGCCGTCCGCCGGCGGCGGAGAGTAAAGCCACATCCCCTTCCGCCGGGACTGTTCCCCGCGCCCTCTCGATTCCCGCTCCCATTCGGAGCGGCTCCAGCGGTTCCTGGCCGCGTTTACAAGCCTTATAATACGGTCTGGAACAGGAGGTGTCAACGTGAGGATTATCGCTGGGAAGTTCCGGGGAAAGAAGCTCTTGGCGCCCAGGGGCAAAGTCACCCGGCCCACCGGCGCCAAAGTCCGGGAGGCCCTTTTCGACCTTCTGGGCGGCCGGATCGAGGGATGCCTTTTTGTGGATCTGTACGCCGGGAGCGGGGCCGTGGGATTGGAAGCCCTCAGCCGGGGCGCCGAATCCGTTGTCTTCTCGGAGCAGGGCGCCGCGGCGTACGCCTTGCTGCGCCGGAACGTTGACCTGTTCCAGGCCGGCGACGCTGTCCGCGCCTTTAAGCTTCCGGTGCGGCGCGCCCTGGATATGCTCGAAACCGCCGGCCGCGAACCGGACGTCTTCTTCTTGGATCCTCCCTGGGCGGACGGGGTCTGGGAGGAGACGCTCGAGGCGCTCGACCGCGGACCTCTCCTGAAGCGCGGGGCCGTCGTCGTTGTGGAACATCCGAGCCGCCGGCCCGTCAAAGCGCCGCCGGGCCTGCAGCTTCTCAAGACGCGCCGCTACGGCGACACGTCCCTCACGATCATGGAACGGCCCTGAGAGAGCTGTCCCGCCAACGGGGAGATTTGATTTGCGCGACATCGTGATCGGAACCGCCGGACACATCGACCATGGAAAGACTCTGCTCGTCAAGGCCCTGACAGGGATGGACGCCGACCGGCTGGAGGAGGAAAAGCGGCGCGGGATCACGCTCGATGTGGGATTCGCCGTGCTCCATTCCGGAGAGGCCAGGCTGCACTTCGTGGACCTGCCCGGGCACGAGAAGTTCATCAAGAACATGCTGGCGGGGGCGACGGGTGTGGATCTCTTTCTGCTGGTCGTGGCGGCGGACGAGTCGATCATGCCGCAGACGGTGGAACACTTGGAAATCATGCGCCTGCTCGGCGTGAAGCGCGGCGTGGCGGCGCTCAACAAGATCGACGCCGTGGACGGCGAGATGCGGGAGCTCGCCCTCCTGGAGCTGCAGGAATTCCTGGAAAAGCAGGGATTCGACGAAGTTCCCGTCTTTCCGGTGAGCGCGCGGACGGGCGAGGGCGTGGATTCCCTGAAGGCCCGGCTGCTCGAAGAGGCGCAGCGCGGTGCGCGGCCGTCCGTATCCCGCCCCTTCAGGCTTCCCGTGGACCGGGTCTTTCCCGTGAAGGGATTCGGGACGGTCGTCACGGGCACCTGCATCAGCGGGACCCTGTCGGTGGGGGCGCGCGTGGAGCTACATCCGGGAGCCCTCGAGAGCAAGGTCCGCGGCCTGCACGTCTTCGGCAGCCCCGTGGAATCCGTCCGGGCCGGACAGCGCTCGGCGGTGAACATCCCCGACATCCCCCACCACCGTCTTTCCAGGGGCTTCATGGCGGCAGAGCCGGGTGCGCTCTTCCCATCCCGCCTGCTCGACGCCCGGGTCGAAGTCCTGGCTTCGGCGCGGGTGCCCCTGCGCGACGGCATGACCTGCGGTTTGCACATCCATACCTTGGAGCTGGAGGCCCGCCTTCACCTCGCTTCGATCGCCCAACTGGCTCCCGGCGCATCGGGGATCGTCCAGATTCGGTTGAAGGATCCGGTGGCCGCCTGGCCCGGCGACCGGTTCATCCTGAGACTTCCCGATCCGGCCCGCACGGTGGCCGGTGGGGAAGTTCTGCTGCCGGCCCGCAGGCGGGCCCGCTGGAACAGGCCGCGCGACCGGAGGCTGCTGGAAATCCTGGCCTCGGCCGGCCCCGGCCGGTCCCTCCAGGCCGCCCTCGTGGAGGCCGGCCCCGCGGGAGGTGGGGATGGGGAGCTGAAGAGCCGCCTCGGCCTTTCCCATACCCTGCTGCGCGAAGCCGAGGCGACCGCCGAATCGGCCGGCGCGGCAGTCCGGTGGAGCGATTCGTGGCGCCTCGATCCGCTCGAGGCGGAGGCGTGGATCCAGCGCGCCCTTGCCTGGCTCGAATCTCGTCACGACCGTTCGGCGGCGCGAACCTGGATCCCCCGGCCGGAATTTCTGGGGCGGTGGTCGCGCCTCCTGGACGACGCGCGGGCCCAGGCGCTGCTGGACCTCCTCGCCGGTTCCGGTAAGGTGGAGATGGACGGCGACCGCGTCCGGCTTGCAGGCCACAGGCGGACGCTCACGAAAAAACAGGAGCGCCTGTATTCGGCGGTTCTCGCCCTGCTGGGAGAACGATCCCCCGCCCCGATGTCCGCAAAGGATCTCGAGCGCGAGACCGGCGCCGACCCGGCCACGGTGCTCGACGCTCTCACCGAAGAGGAACGGGTGGTGAAGTTCGGCGGCGGCTTCTACATGCTGCCCGAGGGGCTGGACGCCGTGATAGAACGGCTTCTTGACCGGGCGGCGGGGGGAAGCGAGATGCTGTCCGTGCCTGAGTTCAAGGATCTCTTCGGCATCACGCGCAAGTACGCCATGCCGCTGCTCGAATACCTGGACGACCTCGCCGTGACCCGCCGGGAAGGCGACGGCCGCCGCATCGCGCCGCCGGCCGGGAAGCGGCCGTGATGTAAGGCGCTTCGCGCTGTTAACCGTCAATCGTGAATCGTCAGTGTTCGAGCAGGCCTGCCTTTGCGAGCCGAACCCGCAACGGTATGCTTTCATTGGAACCAGAATCTGCACGGGATCTAACTTGGCGATGATTCGCAGCGTCTGCAGGACGATGGCTGTGGGAGGCGTCTCCCGACGCCGATTTCCTGCAACGGCAGTCTATATCAATTCTTTGCCCGCAGAGGAATGCCTCCATCTACCAGACACCAAACACTTTTCACGAGACACTGGCCGCAGAGCGGCCCCGCCGTGTAGCGTCCTTTGCTTGCAAAGGACGGAACCCGCAACGGCACGCTATCCAAATCTTCGGCGTCCGGCATCCGTCGGCCGGCGTCCGTCGGGCCGAAGGCCCCAATGCGCTTCGCGCGCGGCGGCGCCCTGTGTTAAAATAGGGCGTTGGGTTTGAGAGGAGCCTTAGGGGGACAACCACATGATCGATCCGAACATGATGCCCATCGACATCTTGAGAATGGCCCTGGAACGCGAGAAGGAAGCCTACGAGTTCTACTCGGAAGCGGCCAGGATCTCGAGCCATGCGCCCAGCAAGAACACCTTCCTCGAAATGGCGGCGGAAGAGAAGCGCCACATCCACCAGATCGAAGAAGAGCTGGACCGCTATTTCCAAGGGGACAATTGAGCGCGGTAATTTCCCGCCGTTTTGTCCCGGCCGGTCGTGGAGTGTAGCGAATGCGGCTTGCGGACAATACAATTTATCTGGACTGCAACGCCACCACACCCATGACGAGGCCGGTGTCGGACGTGTATGCGCGCGCCGCCGCCGAGTTTTTCGGCAACCCTTCCAGCCCCTACGGCGCCGGACGGAAAGCCCGTGAAGGCCTGGAGCTGGGCCGCGCCCAGGTCGCATCCCTGGTTGGATGCGATTCCTCCGAAGTCGTCTTTACGGGATCGGCCACCGAGGCCAACTACCAGGCCATGCTCTCCGCGGCCATGGCCCGCCCCGAGCGGGACCGGATTCTCCTCTCCGCCATCGAACACCCTTCCATCTACGACCAGCAGCCCCGCTTTCGCGAACTCGGCTTCAAGGTGGAGGAAATCCCGGTGGATCAAAAGGGCGTGGTTGACATGGACGCGCTTGCAAAGACGGCCGACGATCGGGTCTGCCTGATCGCGGTCATGACCGCACACAACGAAACTGGCGTGATCCAGCCGGTAAAGCAGGCGGCGGACATCGCCCGCGGCGTGGGCGCCCTGTTCCTGACCGATGCCGTTCAGGCCATGGGAAAAATCCCCTCTCCCTGGCCGGAAGCGCGTCCCGACTACCTGTCCATCGCAGCCCACAAAATTTACGGGCCCAAGGGCATCGCCGCCTTGATCTGCCGGGAAGGCGTTCCGGTCACACCTCTTCTCGTGGGAGGAGGCCAGGAAGGCGGCAGAAGGGCTTCCACCCAATCGGCGGCGCTGGCCGCGGCTTTCGGCGAGGCGTGCCGCCAGGCCGGAGACGGCGCCGGACGCTTTGCGGCGCTGGCCGCCATGCGCGACGATTTCGAAGACGGCTTTCTTTCATCCCGCCATGCCGTGATTTACGGAAGGGAATCGAAACGTCTTCCCAACACGAGCTTCTTCTCGCTGCCCGGCGTGTCCGGCGAGGAGGTGGTCAGGGCCCTCGATTTCCGGGGGATCGCAGTGGGAACGGGCTCCGCCTGCCACAGCGGTTCCAGCGGCGCGCCGAGAGTATTAAGATACATGGGGGAGGCTCTTTCGCCGGACACCACGCCGATACGCATCAGTCTCGGCATCGACACCACCACCCAGGACATGGCGGAGTTCTCCCGGGCGCTCGAAGAAGCGCTCAAGTAAGCTGGAGGATCAAGTGGGCGAGTCCCGCTCGAACGATACAGATAGAGTCTACGTCTTCGTGTGCAAGGGAGACAGCTGCAGCAAAAAGGGCAAGCCCGAGCGCCTGCGGGTCTACCTGAAACAGATGGCCCGCGAATTTCCCGCCAGTTCGCTGAAGGTGTCTTATGTGAGCTGCCTCGGCATGTGCGGGGAAGGACCGAATATTCTCGTCTGCAGGGGCGGAACCGCCTTCGACCACTGCACCGAAGGTTCCGTGGAAGATATCGAAACATGTGTGAGGACCCATGTTGAACCAGCTGATTGAAAATCCGAACGTGGTTCGACTCCTGAACCTCATCGACGACGGAGTCCTCGTCATCAGCGCGGAACGGCGCGTCGTCTACATCAACGATACGGCAAAGAGCATCCTGAAATACGATGAAGGCGAGGTGATCAACTCCCGCTGCCGCCACATCGCCCGGACCACGGAGTGCGAAACCAACTGCCCTCTCACGCGGGCGATCGACGCGGACGAGGATCAGACAAACGTGGATATGTGGTACCGCACCAAAGACGGCCAGGAGGTCTACTGCCGCACCAACATCTGCCTCATTCGAGGCGACAAGGGAGAGGTCGTCGGCGGCGTGGAAATCTTCAAGAACATCAACCGCATCATTCCGGTGGAGGGAAGCATCGAAGAGCGCTTCTCCTTCGGCGGAATCATCGGCCGGAACCCGGCCATGCAGGAAGTCTTCGACCTGATCCGCATGGTGGCCGACACGGACTCCATGGTTCTGATCACCGGCGAAAGCGGCACCGGCAAGGAACTGGTGGCCAACGCGATCCACTACAATTCCTTCCGCCGCAACAAGCCCTTCGTCAAGGTGAACTGCGCGGCGCTGAACGAAGGCGTCCTTGAAAGCGAGCTATTCGGGCACGTCAAGGGGGCGTTCACCGGGGCCATTTCAGACAAGATCGGCCGCTTCGAGATGGCGACCGGCGGGACGCTCTTCCTCGACGAAATCGGCGAGATTCCCATGACCACCCAGGTCAAGCTGCTCCGCGTGCTGCAGGAGGGCGAGCTTGAGCGCGTGGGGTCCTCCCGGACCATCCGGGTGGACGTACGGGTCATTGCCGCCACCAACAAGAACCTGGAAGACGCGATCTCCAAGGGCGAATTCCGCCAGGACCTGTACTACCGGCTCAACGTTTTCCACATTCCTCTGCCCCCGCTCCGGGAGCGGCGGGAAGACATCCCGCTGCTGGTGGACCACTTCATTAAAAAGGTCGCCACGAAGATGCCGTTCAAAGAGGTGGAAGGCATCGAGGCGGAAGCGCTGTCGAGGCTCATGAACTACGATTTCCCGGGGAACATCCGCGAGTTGGAAAACCTGATCGAGCACGCCGCCATCCGCTGCCAGAACGGCGTCATCCGCGCGCACGATCTTCCCCTTCCCACACGGGCGTTTGCGAACGATTCGCAGGTCACGCTCCACCAGATTCGAACCCCTTTAGAGAACCTGGAGCGCGATCTTATTGTCAAAACATTAGAGAGCTGCGGGTGGCGCATCAACAAAACCGCGCAACGCCTCGGCGTCAGCCGGGTCACCCTGTGGCGGAAGATGAAGGAATATGCTGTTCAGAAACCGAACCAGGATTGATGGGGCCGGATCACTCGAGCGGTCCCCGAAAACTTGTACCAGGCGTGACGCCTCGGAGCCGCCGGCGAATCCGGCCCTCCGGCGCGGTTACCGCTTTCAACCCTCAGTGGAGGATTACATGCGTCGGGTTACCGTTTTAATCTGCGTGATGGCAGGGATGCTGCTGAGTCTTTCCGCCTTCGCCAAGCAGTCCCAGGACAAGAAAGAGGCGAAGAAAAATCCCAAGATCGAAGAGCTGATCGACAAGGGGCATTACCAGCAGGCCGTCGACTTGGCCCAGAAATTCATCAAGAACAAACAGGAAACCTATCCCCTGTACCTGGATCTGGGCGTGGCCTACTACAAGATGAAAAAATTCCCTGAAGCCCTCCAGGCATTTGAAAAAGCCGCTTCGCTCAACCCCTTCGACTCCAAAGCGCTGGAATACGAAATCAGCGTCTATTACGCGATGGGCGATACGGCCAAAGTCATTTCCACGTCCGAGCAGGTGCTCCAGACCAACCCGGACAACAAGGAAATTCTCTACAACCTCGGCCACCTGTACGAAAAGCAGGGCGACATGGACAAGGCCATGGAGAAATACAACCAGCTGATCGACGTCGACCCCAAGTACAAGGGCGTGGGGTATGATGTGGGGGTCATGCTCTACAAAAAGGACAAATACGACCAGAGCATCCAGGTGCTGGAAAAGACCCGCACGGCGGACCCGGACAACGCCAAAGTGCTTCTCGCCCTCGGGCAGGACTACATCAAGACGAAAAATTACGAGAAGGCCGTCCCCGTTCTCCAGGACTACGTGAAAAAGACCGACAGGGACGTCTTCAAGCCGGCCGTTCTCAAGAACATCGCCGTCATCCAGACCAAGATGAAGAAATACGACGAGGCGGCGGCCACGTGCGACCAGATTCTCGCCCTGCGGCCCAACGACGAGAGCGCGATCCTCATGAAGGCCCAGAGCTTGCTGGACGCCAAGGATTACGACAAGGCGCTGCCCGTCCTCAAGCAGTACCTCTCCGTCTCCCAAAACCAGGACACCAAGAAAAAGGTCGAAAAGCTCGTGAAGCAGCTCGAGCGCCGCAAGAAATAGCCGCGGCCTCGTAAAAACAGGCTGTTCGAACACGTGGGCGGGCCCCTTCATGGGGCCCGCCTTTTTTGCGGCCTGGGAGTTGGCTGC
>JARRNO010000027.1:0-8445 GCA_037384885.1 Acidobacteriota bacterium | reverse complement strand
CTTCGCGGGCAAACAACTTGAAGGGTGGGCCGGTGATCGCAGTGACTGAGTGATTACGTGATTAAGTTTCGGGCATGCCGGTGCGGGAACGGCCGCAGCAGGCGTTTTCTTCCTAACTTCCTAACCTCCTCGCTTCCTCGCCACCCCGGCGGGCCTCCCGCGATGAACTCCCCGCCGCATCGCGGCCCTTCAAGTTAGGAAGTAAAGTGCTAGGAGGTGAAGAAGTGAATACGGGCATTCCGCTGAGGGCAAGGATTTGAGTGAAGGCCTTTGCGGGGTTCGGCCTTTGGCAAGCAAAGGCCGCTACATTGGGCCTTCGGCCCGACGGAAGACCGCCGACGGCGGACGGCGGACGCTAAAGATTTGGAAGGCCTACCGTTGATGAACAAGATTTGAATAGGATGCCGTTGCGGGTTCGGCCTTTGGCAAGCAAAGGCCGCTACAGCTGCGAGGTCGGCGACTTCCTAACCTCCTAACCTCCTAACCTCCTAACTTCCTAACTTCCTAACCTCCTCGCTATGGAGTGGCTAACTTTTAGCGGGTTCGAGAATGTCCATGCCGCCCATGTACGGACGCAGGGGCTCGGGGATGACGATGCTGCCGTCTTCGCGCTGGTACTGCTCCAGGACGGCCACCAGCGTCCGCCCCACCGCCAGCCCGGACCCGTTCAGCGTGTGAACGAATCGCGGCTTCCCGCCCCCGGCGGGCCGGTACCGGATGCCCGCCCGGCGCGCCTGGAAATCCTCGAAGTTCGAGCAGGAGGAAATTTCCCGGAAGCGGTTCTGCGAAGGCAGCCATACCTCCAGGTCGTAGGTTTTGGCAGACGTAAAGGACATGTCCCCGGTGCAGAGCGTCACTCTCCGGTAATGAAGCCCCAGAGCCTCGAGGATGGATTCGGCGTCCCGCGTGAGCGATTCCAATTCTTCGTAGGACGTTTCCGGCTTCGCGAATTTCACCAGCTCCACCTTGTGAAACTGGTGCAGCCGGATAATCCCCTTCGTGTCCTTTCCGTACGACCCCGCCTCGGACCGGAAACAGGGCGTGAAGGCGCAATACTTGATGGGGAGCCGGTCTTCTTCCAGAATCTCTTCGCGGTGCAGGTTGGTCACCGGGACTTCAGCCGTGGGGATCAGATAGAAATCCCCGCCGTTGACTTTGAAGAGATCTTCCTCGAACTTGGGGAGGTTTCCCGTACCGACGAGCGCATGCGGCTTGACCAGATACGGGGGCAAGACTTCCAGATAGCCGTTCTGCTGGGTTTGGCGGTCGAGCATGAAGGTGATGAGAGCCCGCTCGAGCCTCGCGCCTGCGCCCCGGTACACCACGAACCGTGCTCCCGAAATTTTCGCCGCGCTTTCAAAATCAAGGATGCCGAGCCGGATCCCGAGATCGTCGTGCGCAAGCGGCTTAAACTCGAACGAGGGCGCCTCGCCCCAGGTCTTTTCGACGCGGTTGTCTTCTTCGCTTTTGCCGTCGGGTACGGAGGCATCCGGGATGTTGGGCGTCTCGAGAAGCCTTTGTTTGAGGGCTTCTTCCGCTTCGGCGGCCTCCGGCTCCAGCGCCTTGATGCGGTCGCCCGTAGCCCTGACTTCCGCCTGGATGGGAGCGGTATCCTTCCCCTCCCGCTTCATGGCGCCGATCAGGCGGCTTTTCTCATTTCTCTCCGCCTTGAGCGCTTCGACTTCCGAAAGCTTTTCACGGTAGTCGCGGTCGGCGTCAAGCAGACCGTCGAGCCATTTCCGGGAGACCCCTTTTCTGGCGAGTCCGGCGGCACATTTTTCCGGATCCGAGCGAAGAACGTTGATGTCCAGCATCAGCGCCTCCGCGAGAGAAGCGCCAGGCCTTCGGTGACGGCGCGGCGGAAACTTTCGGGATCGGCCTGCCCCGTTCCCGCGATGTCGAATGCCGGGCCGTGGTCCGGCGCCGTCCTGAGAAAGGGCAGCCCCAGCGTGCAGTTCACCGCGTGGCCGCTGCTCAGCATCTTGGCGGGAATCATGCCCTGGTCGTGGTACAGGGCGATGATGACCGAGTCGGGCTCCTGCGGCTTCAAAAAGAGGCTGTCCGCGGGAAAGGGCCCGCGGATCTCGATCCCCTGGGTGATCAGACTTTCCAGCGCCGGCTCCATCACGTCCCTTTCCTCGCGCCCGATCATGCCGCTTTCGCCGGCGTGGGGATTCAGGGAAGCGATGAGAAAGCGCGGCGTCACGCCGAGCTGACGCATCCACGCGGCAGCGAGCCCTCGGACGTAGTCCTGGAGCGTGTCCTGGTCGATCCGGGCCGCCACCTCCTGCAGGGGGATATGGCTCGTGAAAAGGGCGACGGGCGTGGACCCCGTCAGGAAGACCACGTAAGAGGTGGCGTTGAAGGCGTGCCCGAAGAATTCGGTGTGCCCGGTAAAGGGCACCCCGCAGCGGCGGATGGCTTCCTTGGAAACGGGTCCCGTGACGAGCAGGTCCGCCTCGCCCCGGCCCATCCGGCGGCTCGCTTCTTCGAGCGCGAGCAGCGCGATGCGTCCGTTGTCGGGATGCGGCCTCTTGTGAAAGGCCAGTGACGGCAGGTCCACGTCATCCCACCGGACGCCGTCGGGAACTGATTCCTGGGTTCTGGCTGGACCCAAGACGGTCATTTCGGCCCCGTGTATCAACTCCGGGTCCCGGAGCATGGTCCCCAGAATTTCCGGGCCGACGCCTCCGGGATCTCCAGTTGTGATCAGCACCCTCGGACGGCTCATCCTCAGCGCTCCTTGTGGATATACTTGATGGCGTGTTTGTAGACGAGCATGCTTTGTTCGTTAAAGGAGCGCACCTTGACGCAGTCCTTGTCGTACCATTCGATCCAACCGTGCAGTTCCTCGCCGTCCATGAGCACGACGATCACCGGCGTTTTGGCGCTCATCTGCTTCAGGTAGTAAAAGTTCTCGGCGTTTGTCTGTTCCGGCGGAACGTGTTTCCTGCGCGAAGTGGGGGTTGGGTTCATCGTCGCCTCCGGCTGGGGTTCGCGGGGTACCTTTTTGTCCCCTCCCTCTTTGCGGCGATCCACGTGATCGCGCAGATGGGGCCGAATCAGCTTTCTATCTGGCATTCCTGCACTCCTGACGGGTCTTTAATCGTTGGAGGAGCCGTTGCCGTTCGCCGCTTCCAAGGGGCATCCCTGCTCGAATCTCAGGCAGCACATGAGGCGGCCGCATGCCCCGGAGATCTTGGCGGAATTCAGGCTCAGGCCCTGGCGTTTCGCCATTCGGATCGTGACAGGCTGGAAGCGCGTGAGATGCTGGCAGCAACAGAGTCTCATGCCGCAATGCCCGTAGCCGTCGCTCAACTGGGCTTCATCACGGGGGCCGATCTGGCGCATTTCGATGCGTGTCCGGTACCGGTGCGCGAGAATCTTGACGAGTTCCCTGAAGTCCACCCGCTGTTCCGCCGTGTAATAGAACATGAAACGGGATTCATCGAACAGCATCTCCACCGCGACCATGCGCATCTTAAGTCCGAGCCGCCCGGCCTGCTCACGGCAATAGTCGAAGGCTTCCATTTCGAGCTGCCGGTGCCTTTCCCGGCGGGCCACGTCTTCTGGGGTGGCCCTTCGGACCACGGGGCACAGGACTTTGGAGCGGACGTAATCCGCAAGATAGCTCCTGGCCTCGGTGACCCGTCCGAAGTGAATCCCTTCCCCCACGCGGAGAATACAAGGCGTGTCCCTCGACGCGTCCTCTTCGCTCACCTCCGCATAAACAGAGCGCGGCCGCGAGTCCAATTCGATCTGGCAGATGGTCATCTGAAAAACCCCGCTGGGTGAGATCTCTCTGTCGCGCCGGACTCCCCTGTCGGCGTCCCCTGGAAGGGCGTCCGCCCAGGCATCATGAGATGCGGTCCGGCCTCATCTGGTACATTAGGCTGAAACGGCAGGGAAGTCAAGATTTAGCAGGCGGCTTGGCGGTCGTGTTGTTCTTTTTCCCCTTGGCTGAACTCGACGACCTCGCCGCGTTGTTTTCCGCAAAGGCGCCCATGACTCGAAATTTTTCGTACCGCTGTTCCAAGAGCTCTTCAGCGTCCGTTCCGGAAAGCGCGTCGAGGTCCTCTCTGATGGCGTCGGCCAGGCTCGCGTACAGCGCGGGCGGATCCACGTGAACGCCGCCGAGCGGCTCTTCGATGACCCGGTCGATCAGTTTGAATTTGAGGAGATCAGGCGCCGTGAGTTTGAGCGCGGCCGCAGCTTCCTCCGCCTTCCCCGCGTCCTTCCATAAAATAGCGGCGCAGCCTTCGGGGGAGATGACCGAGTACACCGAGTACTGCAGCATGTTGACCTTGTCGCCGATACCCAGCGCCAGCGCGCCGCCGCTGCCCCCTTCTCCGATGACCGTCACCACCACCGGCGTCTTGAGATTCGCCATCTCCCGCAGGTTGAAGGCGATGGCTTCCGCCTGGCCTCGTTCCTCGGCGTCCATGCCCGGATAGGCCCCAGGCGTATCGATAAAGGTCAGGACGGGAATACCGAATTTTTCGGCGAGCTTCATCACACGAAGCGCCTTGCGGTATCCCTCGGGCTTGGGCATGCCGAAATTGCGGTAGATTTTGTCCTTGGTGTCCCGGCCCTTCTCCTGGCCCACGAAACACACGGGGCGTCCCTCGAACCGGGCGAATCCCGCGATTACAGCCGGATCGTCGGCGAACCTCCTGTCCCCGTGAAGCTCCTGGAATTCCGTGAAGAGCGCCTCCAGGTAGTCGAGAGCGTGCGGGCGCTTGGGATGCCGCGCCAGCTGGACCACCTGCCAGGTCGTGAGATTGGAAAAAATTTCCTTCCGGACTTTGGCCAGCTTCCGGCGGAGGGCCTGCAACTCCTTGTCCTTGGTTTCTTCTTCCCCGAACAGTTCAAGGTTCTCGATCTGTTCCTCGAGCTCCTGGATCGGACGCTCGAAATCCTTGATATCGTTCATGCTCTGCTCTCCATCCTTTCACCGCCCGCGGGCCGGAACAGGTATTTGACCCGGTCGCGTCCCAAAAAGCCGTCCAGATCGTTCAGCAGCCCCTGTCCGGCGCTAACCTGGCATTCGCTGCCGAGCTGAAGACGGGTCACGGCCTTTCCTTCGTCCACCACGTCCATGTAGACGGGGACCGGTCCCGAGTGCGCCCGCAGCTTCTCAAAGAGCTCCAGCAGCCAGTCCTCGTCGCAAAGCCGGTGGGGCACCTTGAGGAGCACACCCCGCGTTTGCGGCTGCAGTTCCTCGGCGGCGTCGTCCAGCGGAACGACGGCGTTGGCGATAAGCTTGGTCTTGTCTCCGTCCGGAACGGCCCGTCCCACGACCAGAACGGCCCTGTCCGCCGCCACCTTGGAAATATAGTTGCTGTAAGTTTCCGAAAAAAGGAGCGCTTCCGCGCGGGCCTCCATGTCCTCCAGTGAGACCACGGCGTACATCTCGCCTTTGGATTTGCTCTTGCGCTGCCGGACGTGCGTCACCATGCCTCCGATGGTCACCTCCAGCGGTTCCTGCAGATGGCCCATTTCTTTCAGCGTGTGCGTCACGTACCGCATGAGGATGTGCTTCTTTTCCATCAGGGGGTGGCCTGTCAGGTAGAAGCCGAGACTCTGCTTCTCCCGGTTGTAGCATTCGAGCTTCTTCCAGGGTTGGCCCTTCTCGTATTCGGGAGGCGCCTCATCCTCTTCGTCGCCGAAGAGCGCGGCCTGTCCCCGCAACTGGTCCTCGTAGGCGCGCACCGCCTGCGCCATGGCCTTGTCGATAGACGCGAAAAGATCCCACTTCGGAACCCCGAAACAATCCATGGCGCCGGCCTGGACCAGGTTTTCAAGCACGCGCCTGTTCAACTGGTTCCGGTCCACTTCAAGACAGAACTGGAAGAGATCCTTGAATTCTCCAGCCCGGTTCCGGGCCTCCAGGATGGCAAGAACGGCGCTCTGCCCCACGTTCTTGATTGCGGAAAGGCCGTAGCGGATGGCGTTGTCTTCCAGGGTGAATCCTTCCCGGCTGCGGTTCACGTCCGGCGGCAGAAGCGCGATGTCCATGTCCCGGCAGGAGTTCATGTACTTCATGATCTGGTCGGTGTTGTCGGCCAGGTTGGAGAGGGTGGCGGCCATGAAAGCGGCCGGATAGTGGGCTTTCAGAAACGCCGTCTGGTAGGCGACCAGCGCGTAGGCGGCCGAGTGCGACTTGTTGAAGCCGTACCGTCCGAAGGTCTCCATATGGCCGAAGAGGTCCTCGGCTTTCTTGGCGTCCACGCCCCGCTTTCTGCACCCTTCAAGAAACTTCTTCTTCAGGACCTGCATCGCGTTGGCGTCCTTCTTGGACATGGCCTTGCGAAGGCTGTCGGCTTCGCCGAGGGTGAAGCCGGCCAGCTGGTGGGCGATCATCATGACCTGTTCCTGGTAGACGATCACTCCCAGTGTCTCGTCCAGAATGGGCTTGACTTCGCTGATGGGCACGGCGGCTTCTTTCGTGCCGTGGGCCCTGGCGATGTACTCGCCGATCATCCCCGCATCCAGCGGCCCGGGACGGTAGAGCGCGTTCAGCACGATCAGGTCTTCGAAACGTTTCGGCTTGAGCCGGCGCAGGATGTCCTTCATGCCCCCCGATTCGAATTGGAACACCCCGTCTGTGTTTCCGTCGCCGAAGAGGGCGAACGTCGCCTCGTCGGTGAGAGGGATCGACTCGAGGTCCGGCGGCTCCTGGCCGGCCTCCCTGACCAGAGCCAGGGTATCGGCGATGATGGTGAGGGTTCTGAGGCCGAGAAAGTCCATTTTAAGTAGCCCCAGGGCCTCGATCTCATCCTTGCTGTACTGCGTGGTGATTTCTTCGCGGCCGGCCCCCTTGTAGAGCGGCAGAAATTCCTGGATGGAGCTGGGTGCGATCACCACCCCGGCGGCGTGCGTGGAGGCGTGCCGCGCCATCCCCTCGAGCCGCTTGGCGATGTCGAGCACTTCGCGCGCCTCGGCGTCCGAATCGTAGGTTTTTTTCAGCTGCGGGCTGAGCTTCAGGGCGCCCTCGATGGTGATGTTCATCCCGGGGTCGGCCGGCACCGCCTTGGCGATCTTGTCCACCTTCGCCAGCGGCACCCCCAGGGCGCGGCCCACGTCGCGAATGGCGAGCCGGGCCTTCATTTCTCCGAAGGTGATGATCTGCGCCACGTTGTTGCGGCCGTATTCTTCGGTGACATAGTCGATGATCTTGCTACGGCCGCGCATGCAGAAGTCGATGTCGATATCGGGCATGGACACCCGCTCGGGATTCAGAAACCTTTCGAAAAGCAGCCCGTAGTTCAGGGGGTCGATGTTGGTGATCCCCATGCAATAGGACACGAACGATCCTGCGGCGCTTCCGCGGCCTGGGCCCACGGGGACGCCGTTTTCGCGGGCATGGCGGATGAAGTCCCAGACGATCAGGAAATAACCCGCCAGGTCCATCTGGGTGATAATTTTCAGTTCCCGGTCAAGGCGGGCCGTGTATTCGTCTTCCCGTCCCTTGCCGGCTTCGCGGAAAAGCCCCTGCTCCACCCGCCTCTTGAATCCTTCCCGGACCACCTTTTCCAGGTAGCTGTTCAGCGTTTCTCCTTCGGGAACCTTGAAGACCGGGTAGTGCTTGGCGTCCGTATCGAAGGCGAAGTGGCAGCGTTTGGCGATGGCGGCGGTGTTGAGAAGCGCCTCCGGAATGTCGCCGAATAGATCCCACATCTCCTTCCGGTTCTTGAGGTAATGCTCGCGCGTGTAGGCCAGCTTGTTGCTCCGGTTGCGTTCCTCCAGGGTGGTCTTTGTCTGGATGCACATGAGAATGTTGTGGGCTTCGAAATCATCGCGCCGGAGAAAGTGTACGTCGTTGGTCGCCACCAGGGGGATCCCCGTTTCCCGGTGAAGATCCCGCATGTGGTCGATGACCTTTTTCTGATCCTCGATCCCGTGATCCTGCACTTCCAGAAAAAAGTGATTCTCTCCGAAGATTTCCTTGAATTCCAATGCGCTGCGCAGCGCGCCTTCGTCGTCCCCGGCCCGTATTTTCTGGGGGATTTCGCCGCCCAGGCACGCCGACAGCGCGATGAGGCCCTCGTGGTGCTTGCGCAGCAGTTCCTTGTCCATTCTCGGCTTGTAATGAAACCCTTCGAGGAAGGCGGCCGAAGTGAGCCGGCAGAGGTTGCGGTAGCCCGTCTCGTTTTCACACAGGAGAATGAGGTGTGAATAGGGGCGGTTTCCGTTGCCCATGGGATCCTGGTCGAACCGGGAGCCGGGGGCCAGGTAGGCTTCGCAGCCGATGATGGGACGGATGCCCCTTTTGGCGGCGGCGCGGAAAAACTTTACGGCGCCGAAGAGATTGCCGTGGTCGGTGATGGCCATGGCCTCCATGCCGTCCGAGGCGGCTTCGGCGGCCAGATCGTCCAGACGGCACGCCCCGTCCAGAAGCGAATATTCCGAATGAAGGTGCAGATGGACGAACGGTTGTTCGGG
>JARRNO010000026.1:0-15213 GCA_037384885.1 Acidobacteriota bacterium | reverse complement strand
CTCATGAAGCTCTCCTGCGTGGTGCGGCCTTACGGCGTGCTTACGTGTGCGGGCCCGGTGCTTCTGTCCCCAGCGTTGGCGGAACTTCCGGGGTTTTGGACGGTTCCGGCGCGCAGCATGTCTTCATACTCGAGAGGGTGCTCTTCCTTGAATTCATCGAGTTTCATCCGCCCGTTCCACCAGGTGAGGCTGCCTGGAAAACGCTTCGGGTTGAAGTGGACGTTGTAAAAGTGCCAGATCACGATGGCCAGCGTGGCCAGCAGCGCTTCGTCCGAATGCGCTTCCACGGCGATGGCGTACACGGAAATTCCAAACTGGTTGATGGCTTGCACCTTGAACCAGAGAATGTATCCGGATGTGATCATGACGACCATGCCCCAGTAGACGGCCCAATAATCGAACTTTTCGATGTAAGAGAACCGCCCGAAAAGGGGCTTGTCCTTCTTGAGGCCGAGGAAATAACCCACCTGGTGAAGGAAGTCCTTGAGGTCCTGAAGTTTGGGTACGAGCAGGCCGAAATCTTTTCTGCCCGATTCGAAGGCCGTGGTGTAAAACAGGTGATACGCGCCGATGAAGGTCAATCCGATGGCGCCGATCCGGTGGATGAAACGTGTGACTTGCGGTCCCCCCACCAACTGCACAAAAAATACGGAAATGGCGGCGTCGTGAAACTTCAGGGGCAGGCCCGTGACAATCAGGATGATCGTGCTCGTGAAGAGGATCATGTGCTGGACACGCAGGTGCAGGCTCAATCGTTCGACCGTGCCTTCGGCTTTCGCCTTTCTCTTCTTGGCCAGGCGGTCGGCGGCTTTTTTCTTCTGCCGTTCGCTGTCCTGGAACGTCCTGTGAACGCGGCGCACGCTGGCCGCGGCTTCGCTCTTCAACGATGCGGCGAGCTTCTCCTTCAGCCTGTCCACCTGTTCCGGGGCCACCTCCTCGCCCATCTCCCGGTTGATGGCCTTCGTGAGATCGCTGGTGACGTCCCTGACAACGGAATCGGTGTCGGACGGGCGCCACCCTCCCCGGCCGTCTTTATTCATGGTTCATTCTCCTCACTGGACGCTTCCTCATCAGAAAGCGCCTTGAACTTTCGCGCCCTCACCTGCCGGAACAGATCGAGCCCGATATGGATGAAGAGCCCGGCCAGAGTTCCCAGCGTCAGGATCTTAAAGCCCAGATAAACCCAGTGAACGATGCCGGCGGACTTGTCTTCCGGGTCCAGGTGGATGTGCCCCTCGGCGAATTTCGCGCTCGCGCCGGGGTGGCATTTTCCACAGGTTTTGGAGGGAGAATGTCGTGGGCCCCGTGGCACGACGCGCAGTTCGCCGCTTTCAGAACCCCGAATTCATTTGCGATTCCGTGAAAGGAGTTCTTGTAGGTGGAGACCTGCTGCGCGTTGATCCCGTACTTCTTCATAACAACAATTTTGGCGTGGCACTTTCCGCAGGTATTCGCCACGTTCGCTGGATTGACCGAGGAATTCGCCGCCGAGGGTCGCTGGATGGTGTGTTCTCCGTGGCAGTCCGTACAGACCGGGGCGTCCTTGTTTCCCCGCTCCCACGATTTGCCGTGAATGGACTCCCTGTACTGTCCGTAAATTTTGATGTGGCATGTCCCGCACGTTTCAGGGACATTGCGTCGGCTCACCCGGGATCGTGGATTGCTGCCGGGCAGAATGAAGTGGCCGCCGTGACAGTCCTGGCAGAGAGGCGCCTTGGGTTGGCCCGCCTTGAGGGCCTTGCCGTGGACGCTGTTGGCGAACTGCACGTATTTGATCGTCTGAGGGGCGCCCATGGTGTTGCCTTCGTAGTGGCACCGCCGGCAGTCCACTCGATGGGGCCTTGTCTTGTGGGGAACCTCGTTCACGTCCGCGTGGCACGATACACAGGAAAGGTTCTTATGAACGGACAGCCGTATCGGCGTCGGGTCCACGAATAGGTCGAGGACCTGGCCTGTGGGCAGGACCTTGTGGAAGCCCGGCTTCCCGTGGCAGCCCAGGCAGCGCAAATCGTCCTGTGACCGGACGGCGACCGTCGCCGCCAGGCAAAGAAGCAGGGCGGCGGCGGCGAAACGGGTCCAGGCGCCGGCGAACCGGCCTGGAGTATCCGCGGACAGCTTGATCATTCCCGCTCCTCCTTTTCCAGGCGGTCCCACTCGGCGGGGTGCTGGTTCTTGAACTGGTCCGCCTTGATGCGGCCCGTGAGCCACGCGGTGTTCATGGGGAAATTGCCGCCCGCCACATGCACGTCGTAAAGGTGCCAGAGTATGAGGAGAACGAAAATGAGCTGCGCTTCCTCGGAGTGAATCACCAGCATGAGGTCGTACACGTATTTCGGAAAGACAGCGAGTGACGCCTGGGGAGACCACAGAACGAAACCCGAAACCGCCATGACGAGGCACCCGACCAGAATCCCCCAGTATTGAATCTTCTGCATGGGCCGGAACCGGCCGTAGTAGGGAGGCTTTCCCTTTCCGGTCAGGCCGTAGACCCAGCCTCTCCAGGCTTCAGTCAGATCGGAGCGCTTGAACCACAAAGCCCGGAAGTCGCTCTGGTGGCGCTCTGAAAAAAGCAGGCCGCCGAAGTGCACCAGACCCACGAAAACGAGGCCTATGGCTGCAGTGCGGTGGAGAATGCCTCGGCCTTTGATGCCTCCCATCAGGCCGATGAGCGCCTTGGCCCAGGCCTGGTCGTGATAAGCGAGAGCCAGGCCGGAGGCGATCAGCAGGAGAAGGAAAAGCGCCAGAAGCGCATGGTCGATTCTCTGCAGGAGTGTCATTCTCAGGACGGTCCGCTTGTCCCGGTGTTCATTCATCGCTCTGTTCCCCTCCCTATCGTTTGTCTTTGTCTTCCCCCGCCTTGGACGATCGTCTCGCCCTCAGCCAGCCGGTGAGGCGCACGCTGATATGAAGCAGGAAGCCGGCGACGAGGACAGTGATGAAGATGATGTAAAAGATGCGCACGAACCACGCACCTCTCGCGCCTTTCGGG
This sequence comes from Acidobacteriota bacterium, assembly GCA_037384885.1. Taxonomy (GTDB): domain Bacteria; phylum Acidobacteriota; class UBA4820; order UBA4820; family DSQY01; genus JARRNO01. The sequence continues at coordinate 12,224 of JARRNO010000026.1, read as the reverse complement.
CTGACGGACTCATGAAACTTGATCTTCGCGAAGTTCCGGCCCGCACCGGGGTGGCACCGTCCGCATGTTTTCTGGAGATTGGCCGGATTGGTCCGGGAAGCAGGGTCTCTGGAGGGGAGGATGTCGTGCGCTCCATGGCAGGAGGAGCAGTCCGCCGCCCTCAGGTCTCCCATTTCCAGCGCGACGCCGTGATAGCTTTTCAGGAAAGTCGACACCATGTTCGCGGGCAGGCCGAAATTGGCCATGAGACGTTTGTCCGAATGGCAGTGGCCGCAGGTGGACGGCACGGCCTTGGGGGACACCTTTGAAGAAGTGGCCTCGCTCCCCTGGATGCCGTGTTCGCCGTGGCAGTCGGTGCAGGTTGGGGCGGCTGCAATGCCTTGTTTCAGGGCCGCGGCATGAATGCTTTTCTCGTAGGCCCGGTAAACGGGCTCGTGGCAGCTTCCGCACATTGCCGCGAGCTTGAGCTTGGCGGAAGCGTTATCTTTCGTCTTCAACGAACGTAGGGCATGGGCTCCATGGCAGGTTGCGCATCCCGGCGCCACGCTCAGCCCCAGCTTTGTGACTCCCTGGCCGTGGACGCTGGTGTCGAAGGCTCGAACCCATTTCTCCCCGCCCGCGAGCTTGGCGTGGCATCCCCCGCAAAGTCTGACCTGCCTTTCAGGCGAAGACAGACTATCGCTGCTTCTGGGAGGAGGCACCTGGTGGGACCCATGACAAGCCACACAGGTGGGACCTCCGGATTTTGCGTGGAAGCTTGCCCGCCAGCCGGCGAGTTCTTTCTGGTGGCAGGCGCCGCAGTTTACGGCGGCCGGCTTGTCATGCGGGATTTTCGTGATGTCCGCATGGCAATCCGTGCAAGACAGTCTTTGGTGAATGGACCCCTTCAGGGACGCCGCAGCGACAACGGGATCCTTTCCGGCGTGGCAGCTCAGGCACTCTGAAGATGCCGGAGGTGCGGCGCAGACGGCGAACGTGACAAGCAGCGCGGCGAAGCCCGCGGCTAAGCGGGCCTCGCAGGTTCTCAGTCTCGGGGCTCCCATCCTTCCTCCTCCCGCCTCTTTTCCTTTTCGATATCCTCCAGCGCCTTGGGATGGTGATGCTCCAGCGATTCTTTCGTCATCCCCCCGGTCAGCCAGGTCGGGTTGTACGGTGGTTTGTCGGTATGGCTGAATACGGTGTACAGGTGCCAGATGATGATCGTTGTGAAGGCCAGCACTGCCTCGTAGAAGTGAATAATCTCCGCGGCGGGCCAGCCCCAGGAGGGGAGGAAGCCGGTGGACCAGTTCTTGGCCCAGAGGATCAAGCCGGTTGCAATCATAATGATGGTGCCCCAGATCAGGGCGAGGTACTCCATTTTTTCAACGTATGAAAACCGGCCGAAGCGGGCGCCGTGGCGCCGGAGGCCGAAATAGTACCCGAGCTGTTCGCGCACGTCCTTGACGTCCTGCCAGGTGGGCATCATGTCTTTAAGGAACCGCCGTCCCCGCTTGGTCCCCACCAGGTAGACCAGGTGGTAGCCGGCTGTGCCCATCATGACGACGGCGGCGATGCGGTGGATCAACCCGCGCCATTCGAACCCGGCCGGGAAGAACTTGAAGGGCCAGGACCAGAAAGAATGCGGGAATTTGAGGGCGAAACCGGTGATAACCAGGAGGAAGAATGAGGACAGAAGCAGGAAATGCTGGATCCGTTCAGGCAGAGTCATCCGCCGGTAGATGGCCACGGGTTTGAGCGTCTTGAGAGCCTCGCGATAACCCTTGAGATAATCCAGGAAGTTGTGGAATCCCAGGGCGCCCACCACCACCACGATCAAGATCACGTAGAACCATTTCAGCCAGTAAAGAACCGGGCTGTTTGTCTCGCTGATCTTGAGGTGGATGGGTGTATGGGCGAAAGCGGCGGTGGCGTTGGGGTGGCACTTGCCGCATGTTTTCTGAAGATTTTTGGGATTGATAGAAGACTTCGGATCGCTTGCCGGAAGGATATCATGCGCCGTGTGGCAAGAAGCGCAGTTGGCCACCTGGGTGTCGCCGTACTGGCTCGCCAGGCCGTGGTAGGAAGCCTGATAGGACTGGACCATGCCCGAAGGCAGGCTGAAGCGTCTCGCCAGACGGACCTGGCCGTGGCACTGAGCGCACGTGAGCCGGACATTGACGGGCGAGACGCGGCTGGTGGGCTGGTTTGGCCCCTCGATGTCGTGTTCGCCGTGGCAGTCCGTGCAGGCCGGGGCCTGCATGTGGCCGGCGGCCAGCGCCTGGCCGTGAATGCTTGCCTCGTATTGTTTCTCGATGACCGGATGGCACTTGCCGCAGGTCGCCGGAGTGTTCTTTTTGTAAACAGTGGACTCGGGATTCGTCGAAGGCAGGATGAGGTGTGATCCGTGGCAATCGGTGCACGTGGCGGCTTTCATCGTTTTGCCGGTTTTCAGAGCGCGCCAGTGCTCGCTTTTCATGTAATTCGCCAACGGGTTCGGGATCTGGACCCCGAGCTGGCGCATCATTTCCGTTTTGCTGTGGCAGCTCCCGCAGGTGTAGGGGAGGTTGGCGGGATAAATGGTCGACTTCGGGTTGCTCTTGGGCATGATCTGGTGGGCGCCGTGGCAGTTGATGCACATGGGCGTGTAGGGCGCCGCCTTGCCGATTTTGTCGTGGATGCTCTTGGTGAGCTCCTCGGCCTCGGTGATGTGGCAGTTGCCGCAATTCACCGGCTTGAGCTTGGCGGGATGCGGAATGCTCGTGATGTCCTGGTGGCAGTCCACGCACGAAAAGCCTTCATGGATCGATCCCTTGAGGCTGTCCTTGGTGACCTGGAGAGACATCTTTTCCCGCCCTCCGCCGGGAACGTTGTAAAGACCTTTGAGAGCAGTGCTGTCTTTCGCCATTGATGAATGGCATGCCAAGCAGGTGCTATTCGGAATGGAGTCAGCGTGAATTTGGGTGGGGGCGGACAGAATTACCAGGGAGAAGACCGCGGCGGCACCCCATACCATGCCTTTCATTGTCCCATCCTTCTTTTCAGAAACAAGGCGGGGGCTCGCCGCCCCCGCCTCAAGTCAATGCTGCGTCGTTTCCTCGATAGTGCAGGCGTTACTTTGTGTGGGCGTGGGCCTTTTCGAACATGCTGTCGTTGAACTTTTTGCCGTGGCACTTGATGCAGAGCTCTTTCTTGGGGTGGATGATCAGCCCGGCCGCTACCGCTTTCTTCTTGTCGGTCATGACTTTCCAGTAGTCGCCGCCGTTGCCGTGGCAGGTTTCGCAGGTGACGCCCATCTTCTTGTGCGCGGTCTTGACCCAGGAATTGTATTCGACCTTGTGGCACATCTTGCAGCGTTCGGGACCCACCTTGGCGTGTTCGCCGGCCGTGATGGTCATGCCGAACAGTGTGGCCACCGCGGCCAGGACCAGGATTGCGAAGAATCTTTTCATTTGATACCTCCTCTGCCTTGAATGCGGACGTCGTTCTCGCCGCGCTCGTGTCAACCCAGGCATTAGAATAGGCGCGCCCAGAAGGGACCTGCAATCAAATTCAACATATGAAAAGGGAGGTGGGCTTTTCCACCCAGCCCTGGGGGAAATCGCCCCCAATCGAAGCGCGTCAGGCCCTTGGGTGAAATTGGCGGTAGAGGCGCTTCAGGCGCTCCTGCTCGACGTGCGTGTAGATCTGGGTGGTGGAGATATCGGCATGGCCGAGCATCAGCTGGACGGACCGCAAATCGGCCCCGTGTTCGAGCAGGTGGGTGGCGAACGAATGGCGCAGGGTGTGCGGGCTTAGGTGCTTGGCGATTCCGGCCCGGCGGGCGTAGCGCTCGATGAGCATCCACACGTTCTGGCGGGTCATGCCGCTGCCCCTGGCCGTGACGAAGAGGTGGTCCGATTCGCGGTCCTTCAGGATCGCGGGCCGGGCCTCGTCCAGGTATCGGTTGATCCAGTCCGCCGCCACCTCGCCCAGGGGGACGACCCGTTCCTTCGATCCCTTGCCCATGACCAGCACGAAGCCGGCCTTCAGGTTGAGCCGGTCCAGGGTGAGGCCGATCAGCTCGCTGACCCGGATGCCGGTAGCGTAGAGGACCTCGAGCATGGCGCGGTCCCGCAGGCCGGTGGGACGGGTCGTATCCGCCGCTTCAAGCAGCCGCTCCACCTCGGCCTGATCCAGGTAGGAAGGCAGATGCTTGGGCGTGCGCGGCGGTTCGATGTTCTCGGTGGGGTCGGTCTCCACGCGCTTTTCGAGCAGGAGGAAGCGGTAAAACATGCGCAGGGCGGCAAGTCGGCGCGCGGCGGTGGGCCCGGAGAGGCCGGCTTCGCGCTCGTGGGTGAGAAAACGGCGGATGTCCTCGCGCGAGACCTTCGCCGGCGCCAGCTTGACGATGCCGAAGAAGCGTTCCAGGTCGCGCCGGTAGGCGTCGATGGAGTTGCGCGACAATCCGCGCTCCACCGTCAGGTGGTCGAGAAAGGCCCGGACCTCGGGGGGGACGGCGTATTCGGTCACGGCTTCTCCTCTCGAGGGCGGCGCGTCAGAACCAGCGTCACCGGGCCGTCGTTCACCAGGTGAACCTCCATCATGGCCTGGAAGACGCCCGTTTCCACGTGCAGGCCCGACTTGCGCATGGCCGAAACGAAGGCGTCGAAGAGGGGGGCGGCCGTTTCGGGCGGGGCGGCGCGGCTGAAAGAGGGGCGGGTGCCCTTCTTGAGGTCGGCGGCGAGGGTGAACTGGCTGACGGCCAGGACAGCGCCTCCGGCTTGTCGCACCGAGAGATTCATCTTGCCGTCGCTGTCGGGGAAGATGCGGACCTCGCCCACCTTGCGGGCGCACCAGGCGATCTCGGCGGGACCGTCGCCGCGCTCCACGGCGGCGAGAACGACGAGGCCGGGGCCGATCCGGCCGGTGACTTCGCCGCCGGCGGTGACGGAGGCTTCCGAGACGCGCTGAAGCACGAGGACCATGGCCCCTCCCGGCAATTGCTGCCGCTCTGTCTGCCGTCTTACCAGAAATCGCTAGGCCTGTCGAGGGGGTGGAGCGCCGCCGGAGCCCTGCGACGGCTCTTTCACAGGGAGGGCGGTGAAAAGAATTGCCGAGAGGGCCGTTCCGGAGAGGGCTGGAGGTTCGGGGCCGCGGGCGCTACACGCCCTGTCGCTCCGGCCGAAGCGCCTGTCGACAAGCAAGCTTGCCTTTAGCAGGCTGCTGAGGAGCCCGCGTGGGCCGCGCGCAAGAGGCTTGCGGGTCAGATGTGAGGCGCGGCGAGGAAGGAAGGGTGGGCACCCTTTCAACGAGAAGGAACAAAGCAAATGGCCCGCAATCCCTTGCGCCCAAGGGTTGCCGCGGCACGGCTCCGCCTGCTGCGTTGTCGCTCCTAGACGATGCTCAAGGGCATCGACGTCGTCGCGACGCCTTGCAAACGAAGTCGTGGCGCAGGCAACGCGACTCATGAGGGTTTCTCGGCAGCCTGCTGGCCCCTTCATGCCGTCGCGCCGCACTGGCGTTCGGAGCGGCCCCGTCCCGCCTGAAGTCCTGCAATCCCGTGGGAAGCTGCCACCCCGCCCGCACCAACATAAAACAGGCGCCGACAGATCCGGCATCATCTTCTGTGTCAGGCTTCGCGGCGCGGCACGCTCCAAGTACACCAGTACGAGTCGGTGCCTCGCCGCTCGCCATCCTTGAATCTGACGGCCGTCCGGTCGGCAGCCGGATTTCGCCAAAGCGCGGCAAAATCCGATCAAGTGGGGGTGCCTTCGCGGAAATCTACCCGGGGGCGCGCCGCCTTCGGCGGCACGAGGCTTTGCCTCTGGCCCGCTGCGCGAGCCGCCCACGGAGAAGATTGTACGGGCGTTCCTTTGCGGGACGGCGCTTCGCGCCGTGTAGCGTCCTTTGCTCGCAAAGGACGAGACTTGCGGAGGCAAGCTATTCAAATCTTTAGCGTCCGTCTTCCGTCTGCCGTCCCCCGTCCGGCCCATGAGCGGCCGCGCCTCCTTGCCCCTCGCGGCTTGCGGCGGTATAGTAACCATGAACCGAAACAATCCGGCGGCGACGCGGACGAAGGCGCCTGCCTCCACTCGCATTGCGGGAGATGACAGAGCGCGGCAAGGCGGGTGAAACGGGGGAAAACCATGAGGCGCTTCAATAAGCGAAGTCTTTATAAAAGGGGCTAGCCCGTCTGCCGGACCCACCGTAAAGGGACTCTCACGCCGATCAATCTTCGCCGTCCTTTTTTACCCACCCGAGGAGATTCAGTAGGCGGTTCGAATCGGCCGGGCCCAACCAGGTAGGCACCGCGGCGCCATATCAGGTACCGGATGCGCCATGAAGGATGCGTGACATCTCATAAGGGGTTCTTCAAGGAGGGGGCATGGGAATCGTCGTCTTGATACTCGGGGTGGTGCTCGGTATACCGCTCGTGGCGTTGATCGTGGCCATCCGCGCGAAGGTGCAGGCGGGGGAAGCTGCGCAGGGTCTGCAGGACGCCGAAAAAGAGCTGTCCGCGCTCAGGTTCAGTCTGGATGTCCTCAAAAAGCGGCTTTTCACATTGGAAATGCACCATGGGCCGGAGGGGCCGCCAGCGGAGGAAGCCGGGGGCCAGCCGGCGGCGGCCGTTGCGCCGGCCGAGGAGAAACCCGGCGCCGGGCCCGTTGTGCCTCCCCCCATTCCCGTGTCCCAAGATCGGCCCGTTCCTCCACCGGCGATTTCTCCGGCACAGCCGGCGGGAAAGACTGCCGTTCCTGAAGAGATCCGGGCGCCGGCTGTCTCGGGTTCCGTCCCGGCCGCAATAATCAAAAGTCCCTCCGTGCAGGGCGCTTCGCCCGAAGCGCCGCCGGAGTGCGCCGGCGCGGGGGGTGGAAGCGGTCTACCAGAAGAAGAACCCTCGGAAATCGGCCCCGGCTGGGAGCGCCGGCTCGGCATTCTGCTGCCGGTTTGGATCGGGGCGATTGCCATTGCGCTGGGCGGCGCCTTTCTTGTCAAGTACAGCATAGACAAAGGCTTGATCGGCCCAAAGGCCCGTGTGGCGGGTGCGATTCTCCTTGGCTTGGGGCTGCTGGGGGCCGGCGAATGGCTGCTGAAGAAAGGGACGCGGATGACGGCGCACGGTTCGAGCGCCGCAGGGATTGCGGTCCTGTACGCGGCCGTCCTGTCCGCAGTCAACCTGTATCATTTGTTTTCGCCGTGGATGGGTTTTGTCTTTCTGGGTGTGATCACGGCGGCCGGCGTGTTTCTTTCCCTGCGACAGGGCATCGTTGTGGCTTTTGTTGGCTTGGTGGGCGGATTTTTTACGCCTTACTTCATCGGCGTGGTGTCCGCTTCACCGGGACGGCTCTTCAGCTACCTGCTGCTGCTGCAGGCGGGTCTCCTGGTGGTGAGCCGGAAGCGGCGGTGGACAGGTATGGCGGCCCTCACGCTCGTTCTCGGACTCGGCAGCGTTTTCCATCGAATGGTCCGCCTCAGCATGCCCGGCGATTCCTTCTGGGTCGGCGTCTTCCTGCTCGTCTCCGCGGTTATCTTCCTCTGGACCGGCCAAACGTGGAAGACCTCGGAGGAGGCGGAGGCCGATTTCCCCTTGGAGGGGATATCGTGGCAAAACCTGCTCGGCTATGGATCAATTTTGGGAGCGGCTGCCGCCCTGGCCGTCCTGGCGTTCGAGACCCGCTTCAACATCCAGGAGTGGCTTTTTCTCGGGCTCTTGAGCGCGGGCATGCTGGTGCTCGGCCGGACGGACCGGCGTTACCGCCTGATGCCATGGGTCGCATTCTTCGCGTCGGGCCTTCCGGCGGCCGTCTGGGCGTTTCACCATCCAGCCGGCCAACTGCCGTTGCTGTATTCTGTCTGCGCCGGATTCGGTGTGGTTTTCGCCGCGGGCGGCTACATCGCCCACCTTCGCTCGCAACAGCCGGCGCACTGGGCGACATTGAGCGCCGCCGGCGGCCTTTCCGCCTTTCTCATGGCGTACTGGGCTTCAAGGACGTCTTCCAGCGGTCATTTTCACTGGGGTTACCTCAGTCTGCTGCTGGCCCTCGTTTACACGCTTCCCGCCGTTTGGGCCGCCATGCCGGCGCGCAGATCGGCTTACGGAGAAGCCCACCTTGCGGCCTTCTGCGTTGCGGTGACTTCTTTTGCCAGCCTTGCGGTCCCCCTGGAGTTGAGCAACCAGTGGCTGACGGTGGCGTGGGCGCTGGAAGTGGCCGCGCTGGCCTGGCTGCTTCAGCGGCTCCGGGTCAAAGTGCTTGGCACTCTCGGGTTGATCCTGTCGGCGGGCGTGGCGGCAAGGCTTCTGCTGAACCCCGCCGTGTACCGCTACCCGCTGGGCCATCTGCCGGTGCTGAACTGGATTCTATACGGCTACGGCCTCCCGGCGCTTGCCTTTGCCGCAGCTGCGTACTTCTACAAGAAAGCGGACTGGACCGTCTCCGGCGAGGCGCTGGCCTGGTGTTCCGGGGCGCTCACCTTTGTTCTGCTCACGTTGGAAGTGAGGCAGGGCTTCCACCCGGGCCGGCTCCTGGGACCGTGGCCGGGACGGGTGGAGTGGAGCACCTATTCCCACGTCTGGCTCGTTGCCGGGTTGCTGATTCTGGCGGCCCACAGGCGGTGGAAGACCGGCCTTTTGAGAAACATCGGCATTGCGTTCCTGGGACTGGGCCTCGTCAAAATTTTCATGGTCGACGTCATGGCCGTCAATCCCGTGTGGAATCCTTCCAGCGTCGGTCCCTGGCCGGTATGGAACTGGATCCTCTATGTTTACGCCCCTCCCATCCTGGCGTTCGGCCTTGCAGCCTACCTGCTCAAACGAGACGATGTGTTTTATGTTGGGCCCATCTTTGCCTGGTCAGCTGGATTTCTCGGGCTCGTGCTTCTCGCTCTTGAAGTGAGGCAGAGCTTTCACCCTGGAGTCCTGGGGCGGGGCGGCTGCACCCTGACCGAGCTGGCCACCTATTCACATCTCTGGATCGCGGCGGGAGCCGTTTTGCTGATTTTCTATCAGTGGCGAAAGGCGCCCATTCTGAAGAAACTGGGCGGCGCTTTCCTGCTGGCCGCGGCCCTGAAGGTGATTCTGCTGGAAGTCACTGCCGCCAGTCCGCTTCTCTACCCCTTCCACGTGGGGAGCCTGCCGGTTCTGAACCGGCTGCTGTATGTCTACGCCCTTCCGATGGCGGTGTTTGCCGGGATCGCTCTTTATTACGCCCGCCGGAATGAGACCGCCCAGGCCAGGGCTTGTTCCTGGTTCGCCGGAGTGCTGTTGTTCGTTTTGTCGACGCTGGAGGTCCGCCAGTTCTTCAGCGGCAGCGTTTTGAAGGGAAAGTGGCCCGGGCTCGTGGAATGGGCGACCTATCCCAACGCGTGGCTGCTCATTGGAATCTTCCTGCTGCTGGTCTACAAGAAGTGGAATGACAGGACCTTCAAGGAACTGGCGTGGGCATTTGGTGGCGCGGGAGTCATACTGGTCGCCCTGGCGAACGTTCTGCTGGGCAGTCCGCTTCTGAGTCACCACGCGGTCGGAAGTTTCCCCCTTTTCAACTGGCTCCTCTACATCTATGGGGCGCCGCTCGTCCTGATGGCGGTATTCGCCTACCTGGCGCGGGGCACGCAGGCGGAGGGCGTCGCGGCAAAGATCGCCTCGTACGGAGGCTGGCTGCTCGCCTTTCTCCTGATCACTCTTGAAGTCCGCCAATTTTTCCAGGGGCGGTTCCTGGATGCCGGCCGCATACTGCAGAAGGAAAACTATTGGTATTCAGCGGTGTGGATTCTTTTCGCGCTGTTCCTGCTCGTCGTGGGCATCGCTCGTAGAGGGAAAGGCCTGAGGATCGCCTCGCTGGTGGTTGTCTTCCTGGCGGTGACCAAGGTGTTCGTTTACGACCTCAGGCAGTTGCAGGATCTTTACAGAGTCGGTTCCTTCCTCGCGCTCGGGGTCAGCCTGCTGGTCATATCGTTTCTATATCAGCGCTTCGTCTTCGCTGAAGCCGGACAGGAATAACGGGAGGATGCGAGACGCCGGGCCAGCGTATTTAAGCCGTTCACCAGAAGCCAGGATGAGAAGGGAAAGTGGGAAGACTATACGCCATCCCGCATTTCGACCTTTTTAAAGTTTTCGTTTGACGGAGCGTTTGCTGTGGCCGGGGCGGTTGCCCCGAACGGTCAGGGGTGTCAGGCCGCAGCTCCAAGGGAGGAAGAACTCATGCCGGCACATTCTCTAGTACGCGTCGGTCTTAAGTTGTTGGGTCTCTATCTCTATGTCAGCGCCGCCATGATTTTTGTGCGATTCTTCACGATGATGCCGGTCTACAGCGGCAGCGCACCGCACGAACTAGCCTGGTCTTTCATCGTGACTGAATTGGTGAGCGTGGTCGCTCTGGCCGTTTTCGCGACATTGCTTGTGAGGCATACGGGCTGGTTCGAGAAGCGGATCTTCACATTGGAAGACTCAGACCCCTCGGGCTTTTCACTGGACGAAAGGTCCATCACTGTCACTGCCTTTTCTGTGGTCGGCCTGATCTTTGTGATCCTTGGCCTGCGCGAAATACCCGCCTTGGTGTTCCGATGGCTGCGGCTGCTGCCGGCCGTGAGCAACGGCTCGCCAGGTGATTTCATGGTCTTTCAAGGCAAAGAACTTGTGACCGCACTCGCAGAAATCGCGATTGGCCTGGCTCTCTTTGTCGGTCAGAGAACGGTATACGGACTTTGGAAGCGGGCCGTATCACTATTCCCGGCCAAAGACGTGCGGGAAGACTGACGAAGGATCAGAGAATGGCGGCAAGCGGCCGACGCCGTCCACCGACTGCCGTCGGGGCCGACAGACCCCAATCTAGCGGCCGCTTCCCATCGGCCGGTCCCGCACGGTACCCCATTCAAATCCTTGCCTACAGCGGTATCCCCGCGTTTACTACTCACGATTCACGACTCACTGTTCACTGGCTGCGAAGCAGCCATACCCCTTGCCACGACGCCGCAAGGAGGGTAGTTTAAAAAGTGAACGGCACAGAGGAACGGGAGCGAACGAGCGTGTTGAAAGGCGGTGCGTCCTCGCCGCCCGGATTCTCACTCGCAGTGACGGCGAACGCTTGGGTTTCCGGGAGATAAGAGGAGTGGCTTCGAAGGAGGGGTAACGATGGCTTCTAGACTCTCAAATACGTGGTCTTTAATGGGCGCATCCTGGAATGTGCTGAAGAAGGATAAAGAATTGCTGGTGTTCCCGCTGCTTTCGGGGATTTGCTGCTTGCTTGTCCTTGCATCATTCGCCATGCCGGTCTACAACAGCGGCTGGAGCTTCTTCAACAAGGATGGCATGACAAAATTGGGGACGGGTCAATACGTCTTGTTGTTCCTCTTTTATTTTGTCAACTACTTCATCATCACGTTCTTCAACTCGGCCGTCGTTGCATGCGCGATCAAACGGATGAAGGGCGGCGATCCGACCGTTTCTGACGGGTTCCAAGCTGCTTTTCAGAATATCCATTTGATCCTCGGCTGGGCGGTTGTCGCGGCGATCGTCGGAGCAATATTGCGGGCCATTGAAGAACGAAGCGGAATCGTCGGCAGAATAGTGACTGCCATTCTGGGTATGGCCTGGAGTATCGTAAGTTTTCTGGTGATTCCCATTATGGTGGCCGAGGGAAAAGGGCCCCTGGCTGCGCTCAAGGACTCGACTGCATTGCTGAAAAAGACGTGGGGCGAGCAGTTGATCGGCAATTTCGCCTTTGGACTGATCATCTTCTTTTTTATGCTTCCGGTGATTCCGCTGATATTCATCGGTTTTTTTCTCACGGGCGGCGAAGGTCTTGTTCTTATCCTGGCGATAGCAGCGCTGTACGTGATCCTGCTGTCCCTGGTCCAATCCGTATTGCAGTCCATCTTCCAATCCGCCGTGTATCTTTACGCACGAGAAGGGGAAGTCGCGGAGGGATTCGACAGCAGCGCTCTGCAAATTGCCATAAGACCAAGGTAGTGAACGCCGCCGGGCTTGCGTAATTGAATTGATGCCGTCTTCCCGGCAGGACCGGTTGTTCTTCAGCTGCCGGCAACGGGCTGCCTTCATCCTGATCACGAAGCCGCGATTGACTGGGCGCCGTGCGGTCAGCGCCTCGCTGTCACCGTGTGTGACTTTGTCCGGTGTGGGGCTGGTCGGGAACGGCGCCGGTCTTTACCCCGCGGCTGCGCTTTTGTGCGGGGGCGGCTCGGCCCCGCCGGGTGAGGCCAGCGAGGCGGTGGAGCCGCCGACCGTGATGCGGACCGTCGGGCTCTTCACG
>JARRNO010000025.1:0-22809 GCA_037384885.1 Acidobacteriota bacterium | reverse complement strand
CGTACCGGAGGGAAAACCCGGGCCTTTCGAGATATCCCGATTCAACTGGACGAAAGGACATGGCCTGGCTCCGTCGCGTGCGCTTTATTGTCCCTGGTCCTGGCCGGGAACGAGTTCGAAGGTGTAAAGGACGCCGACCCTGTCCGATTGATACTGCGGCGGAAACTTGGGGAAGGGCGCCGAGGCGTAAACGGCGCGCAGAACAGACTGGTCGAATTGGCTGTTGCCGCTGGATTGAACGAGCTGGACGTTGATGGCGTCTCACGCCGCCGTGATAATGAAATGCACACTCGCCGTGAGGTTCTGCTTCAACGGGGGACGCTGCCAATGGGATTTGAGAATGTCCTCGAGCCGGGCCTTGTACCATGCGTAATGGAAGTTGGCCTCGTCCATGATGATGCCGGCCCCCTTGCCCCCCAGTCCGACGGAAGTGTCCTTGTGGCCGAGTCCGGCCGCCACGCCCTTCTTCTGGGTGGCTACGGGCGATTTTGAAGGCTGGGTCTTCGGTTTCGGCTTTCCCGGCAGCGTGGTTTTCGGCTTTTCGATTTTCGGAGGCTCCGGTTCCGGAGGCTTGGGGGCTGCCACGGTCTTTCCCGGCGTTCCCGAAACGGCGCCGGCGCGCCCCTGCGGCAGGGTGATGAGCTTCACCTTGATGGGGGTGTTGAAACGGGGGCCCTGGCTGAAGACGGGGTGAGCGAACAGGCCCCACATCCCGAGCAGGTGGAGGCAGGCGGAAAGAATCAGCGTCAGGGGAAGGGTAACAGATGCATGGTGCCGCAACGGGTGCAGGCGGCCGGGTCTCCTGTAGCCGGAAAAAGACCCCGGTTGCATTCTACCTGCCATACCACGCGCCTCCAGTTGCGTGTCACAGGCCGGCCGCGTTGCGCGCCGCCCTCATCGGTTATTGCTTGGGGGCTCGGTGGCCAGTCCAACGGTCTGAATTCCCGCCTGCTTCACTTCGTCCATGACGTGAAGAACTTCACCGTAGGGCACGCTCTTATCGGCGAACAGGTAAACGGTCTTGTCCTTGCGCTTGCTAAAGATTTGTTCCAGATAGCCCTTCATCAGCTTGCGGTTGACCGGTTGGCTGTTGAAGTAGACGTAGTTCTTGTCCTTTGGGATCGTGAGGATTACCCGTTCCTGTCCGCTGATATTGCTGCTGACGGTCTGAGGCAGGTTCACGTCGATTCCCCGCTCGAACAGCGGGGTCGTGATCATGAAGATCACGAGCAGCACGAGCATGACGTCGACCAGCGGGGTCACGTTGATATCGGCGACGGGACCGCCTTCTTCTCCACCCATGGAACCGAAAGCCATGCAGCCTCCTTCTTAGGAATCCTCTTTCCAAAGCCCGGCGATCTCGCGCCCGCACGAAGCGCAGCGCCCGTCCTTCAGTCCGAGGCTCCGGAGCGTGAAGCCGCGGCGCTCGACAACCAGCGCGCCGCATCCGGGGCACAACGTGCTTTCCCGGGAATCCCCGGGAACATTGCCAAGATAAATGTATCGCAGTCCGGCTTCTTTTCCAAGGGACCAGGCGCGCTCCATCCGTTCCATCGGGGTGGGGCCGGTGTCGCGCATCCGGTAGTCGGGGTGGAAACGGGAGAGGTGCCAGGGGATGTCTGGATTCAGCTTCGCCAGATAGCGGGCCATGGCCCTGAGTTCCTCGTCCGAATCGTTGACCCCAGGGACGAGGAGCGTCGTCACCTCCACCCAGTACCCTTCGGCGAGCAGGGCTTCGAGCCCCTCGAGGACGCCCTTGAGGCGGGCGCCGCACACCTTGCGGTAGTGCCGGTCGTCGAAGCTCTTCAAGTCCACGTTGGCGGCGTCCAGGAAGGAGCGCGCCTTTTGCGCGGCCCCGGGGGTCATGTAGCCGTTGGAGACGAAAATATTCTTCAGCCCCGCCGCCCTGGCGCGTTCCCCCACTTCCATCGCGGTTTCGAAAAAGATGGTGGGCTCGGTGTAGGTGTAGGCGATGGTCGAACATCCGCTCCGCAGGGCTTGCCGGACGATGCTCCCGGGATGGCTCAAAGCGCCCGCCACATCTCCGCCTTCCCGCCGGAATTGGCTGATTTGCCAGTTCTGGCAGTAGCGGCAGCGGAAGTTGCAGCCCATGGTGGCCAGGGAGAAGGACAACGTTCCCGGCAGAAAATGGAAGAGGGGTTTCTTCTCGATGGGATCGACGGCTGAGGCGACGAGCCGGTTACGGACGAGCGTCACCAGCTCTCCGTTCCGGTTGATCCTGACCTTGCACACGCCTTCGCGCCCCGGCAAAATCGAGCAGCGGTGGGCGCAGAGGTCGCACCTGACCCGCCCCTTGCCCTCCGGATGCCACAAAACGGCGGGTGAAAAGAGATCTTCCGGGAGATCAGCGGTTTGCGTGTACGTATTCGACGACGGCGCCACAGGCGACACTTCCTTCCTTGGGCAGAGGCGGCGGCTGATCCGGCGCCGGTGGAGGTTCCGGCGGGGAAGGCGTCACATCCACTTTCAGAGGAAATGTAGTGCCCTTCCAGGAGATGAGCAACTGCGAATCATTCACCTGGGTGAGGATGTTCGGATAGGTCTGAAGCCAGGCGGTCAGGTCGGCCTGGGGAATGACCAGTGTGAAATCCGGCCGGATGGGATAGCGCTGGAGGAAGAAGGGAAGCTTCAGCCTGTAATGCGCAACCGGGCTGCACATCTTCGTCGGCGCGGTTCCCTTGATGAAGTATTCGGGGGCCACCGCGCTGCAGGGCGTGTCCACACCCGCCCTGAGGCCCGTGTCCGGATCGATGAGAACTTTCGTCACGTTGGCCGGCTGGGCCCAGTTGTCGTTTTCTTGGCCTTGGGTGGCCGTGGTCATGAACTGTTCCCAGATGGGAAGGGCCACGCGGGCGCCCGTTTCCAGTTTGCCGAGGGATGTGTGATCGTCCTTGCCGGCCCAGACGCCGCATACGAGGTCGGGATTGAAGCCCAGGAACCAGGAATCCGAGTAGTCGTCCGTCGTTCCCGTCTTGCCCGCGAAATGTCCCTTCATGCCGGCGGCGCTCCGGGCGGTGCCCGCCTTGATGACGCCTTCCATCCCCTGGATGGTGATGTACGCGACGCCCGGATCCAGCACGGTTTCCGGGATGGGCTGATAGGCCTCCAGGATCTTTCCGTTCCGGTCGGTGATCCGGGTGATGTAGTGGGGCTTGATGTAGACGCCCTGGTTGTCCAGGGTGGCGTAGGCCCCGGTCAGCTGCCAGAGGGTAATCTCGAACGCGCCGAGTGCCATGGAGGGATAGGGCTTGAGTTCCGCGGTGATGTGCATTTTCCGCATCAGGCTGATCACCCTGGAATAACCCACCTGGTTCAGCAGATGAACCGCGCAGATGTTGATGGAATGTTCCAGGGCCGTCCTGAGGGTGATCTCGCCGAAGTATTCTTTATCGAAGTCCCGCGGGATGTAGCCTTCCTCACATACTTTTGCCGGGTCCTCGCGGCCCGTCAGGAACATGGTGGGCTCGTCGATCACCCGGTCGGCCAGGGTGTAGCCGTTTGCGAAGGCCGTGGCGTAGATCAGGGGCTTCACGGCCGATCCGGTCTGCCTGTGCGCCTGGATGACGCGGTTGAACTGGGACTGGTCGAAATCGTAGCCTCCCACCAGGGCCTTCACGTCTCCCGTGTGCGGATCCACGGCGAGGAGGGCGGCCTGGGCGTCCGGCATCTGGTCCAGTTCGACCTTCACGTGGGGCTGTGTTTCGAGTACGTGGATCAGGACGCGGTCGCCCTTCTTGAAGATCCTTTCCGGGCGGAGGTAGCCGGCCCACCGCCACTCGGCGTGCGACAGCTTCAGCGTTTGCCCGCAGACCTCGACCTCAATATGCCGGCGCTCGACGGAGGTCACGGCGCCCCACACCCGGGCGCCGTCCTTGAAGGCGTTGGGGTTTGTGTCCGGCTCGGGGGCGTTGTCGCCCCGCTGCGGGCCGCGGTAACCGTGACGGTGATCGTAGGCGTGAAGCCCCTCCCGAAGGGCCTTGACGGCCTCCGCCTGCATCTGGGCGTTGATGGTCGTATAGACGTTCAGGCCCTTGTTGTAAAGCGTCTCTTCGCCGTACTTGTTCTCGAGGTAGATGCGGATGCGCTCGGTGACGTCGGCCGCTGCGCCTTCATCGCCGGGTTCCTTCTCGACGACCTTGAGGGGGTTCGCCCGCGCCGTTTTGTACTGGGCTTTGGTGATGTGCCCGGTCTGCCACATGCGGTAAAGGACGAAGTTCCGTCTGGCGAGGGCCCGCTTGGGGTGGATCTTGGGAGAGAAATAGGTGGGCCGCTGGATGATTCCCGCCAGGAAGGCTCCCTGGGCAAGCGTAAGGTCGGAGGCGGGCTTCCCGAAGTAGAAGCGCGAGGCGCTCTCCACGCCGTAATACCCGTGTCCGAAATAGACTTTGTTGGAGTACATTTCCAGAATCTGCTGCTTGCTGTAATGCCTTTCGATGTTCACGGCCAGGATCATCTCCCGCAGCTTTCGTGTGAAGGTTTTCCTGGGCGTCAGAAAATACTGCCGGGCGAGCTGCTGGGTGATGGTGCTGCCGCCTTGGCTCTTGCGAAGCTTGAGAATGTCCGTGACGAGAGCGCGGAGGATACCCCGGATGGAGATTCCGTGGTGGTGGAAGAAGCTGGAATCTTCCACCGAGACCAGGGCGTAAATGAAGTTGGGGGAGATGTGCTGGTAGTCGACGAGAATACGCTTCTCAGCGCCGTATTCCTGAAGGATCTTGCCGTCGCTGCTGAAGATGCGGGTCGTGAGACTGGGAACCGTGAACTGGAGGCTGTCCACCTCCGGCACGTTGCGGGTTAAAAAGACACCCAGTCCGATACCCGCCCCGAAGCCCGCGAGGAGCAGGATGATTCCGATCTTGGCCGACCATCTTGCCGGGATCAGAGCCCGTAGAGTCTGTAGAATTCCCGGAAGGTTTCGTTTTCGCAAAGCGCCTGGTTGACGGCGAAGTAGTCCTGGACCTGGTCCGTGGTGGACCGGATCCGGGAGACAAGTTCACGGCAGAGATTTTCCCAGAGCCTGGCTGCGAGCCGCGGAGATTCCGCGGTGAGAGCCTCGAAGCGGTCGCGGGAGAGGGCCAACGCCGTCACATCTGATTCGGCCCTCACGGTCGCGCTCACTGGCCTGCCGTCCACGACGCTCATTTCCCCGAAAGTCTGAAAGGGTTCCAGAACGCCGATCAACGCTTCCAATTTACCTGCTTTCCTCAAGATCTGGACCTTCCCTTCCACAAGGATGAAGAGTTTCAGGTTGCCGTATCCCTGGTCCAGGATCACGGTGCCGGCGGGGAACTGCTCTCGCTGAAGCGCCCCGGTAACGGCTGCGAGCTCATCCGCCTCCAGCCCTTTCAGCAGGTGAATCTGGTCAAGCTTTCCGCGCCAGAGCTTCATGACACCGGTCTCCAGGGCTGGGCGCCGCCGGGATCAGGCGCCGTAAGCGGAAGGTCTTCCTTTCCCCGCAAGGCCTCATGTTAATATGAAGCCCCGAGGGAGTCAATTTTGAATCGTCCATCCGGACCCTACGCCCTGTTGTTTCCCGGCCAGCTCGGCGCGCTCGAGGGCATGGAGCGCCCCTTTCTCCAAGAGCCCGCTTTTGCGGATGCGTTGGAGCAGCTGGAGGCCTGGGGCGAAAGGGACTATGCCGGCCTTGTCTCCGGCCCCGGAGCGTCTTCTCTGGAGGATCGCTTCGGGGCGTCGCTCCTGATGGTGACACACGGCTGGGCCTGCTCCCTCGCCGTGATGGACCGGCTGGGGCCGCCTGCTCTCTCGGCCGGTTATTCGCTGGGGTTCTACGCCGCCGCGGCCGCCGCAGGCTGTGCGCCGCTCCCCCTGTTCCTGGAGTGGGTGAGGCGGGTCAATGCCTGCAATCAAAAACGTTTTCCTGCAGGGCGGTTTTCAATGGGCGCCTGCACGGGCCTGGAACCTGGCGCTCTCATGGAGCGCTTCCGCACCCTGGGGCTCCCCGGCCTGGAACCCGCCGACATTAACAACCGGATGCAGGTCGTCTTTGCGGGACCGTCACGGGAGGTGGCCCAGGCCGTGGAGATGCTCAAGGGCGAGGTGCTCGACATCCGGGACCTCGGGTTCGACGTGCCGCTTCATTCTCCGTATATGGCCGCCACCCGGGATGAGGTCGCCCCGTGGTGGAACGGGAGAGATCTGGCCGACCCGGATTTCCCGCTCGTGTCTCCCATCGACGGCGCCCTTCTCTGTAAAGGCCGTGAAATCCGCGAGACCGTCCGGGAGGCCCTTGCGCTTCCCACCGATTGGACGGCGGTGACAGCGGCCTTGAAAGCGCGGGGCGCCGCCTGGGCCGTCGACCTTTCGCCGGGGGGTGAAATTTCTCGCATGACCCGCTGGAACTGGCGCGGGCTTTCGGTTCTCCCGGCGCGGGACATCTTCTAGCCGGGCGGAAACTTCCGCCGTTCCGCCTTATATTAAAAACAGATACCAAAGCAGGAAGAAGCCGGCGAGGCCGGCCCGAAGAAAAGGAGAATGACCATGGACACCGGTGTCTTCCAGAGGCTGCTGGTCAACGCCATCGAAAAGGGCGCGTCCGATGTTCATCTCCAGGTGGGGTCACCTCCGCTTCTGCGGGTCAGGGGCGAACTGGCCGAAGTGAAGTACCATCCGCTTTCGCCGGATGAAACGGCGGCCATCGTGGAGGAGGTCTTGTCCAAGACCTACCGGAGCGAGACGCTCGAACAGCTCTCGGACCTCGATCTTTCGTACTCCCTGGAGGGACACGGCCGGTTCCGCGTCAACATCTTCCGCCAGCGGGGCACGTTCTCCGTGGTGCTGCGCGTCATCCCCATACAAGTGGGCGCGTTCAAGGACCTGGCCCTTCCCCCGGTTCTGGAGCAGATCGCCGGAATACGCCGGGGGCTCGTGCTGGTGACGGGTTCCACCGGAAACGGAAAATCCACCACGCTGGCCGCCATGATCAACCACATCAACGAAACACGGCGGACTCACATCGTGACGATCGAAGACCCCATCGAATTTCTTTTTAAGCACAAGCTGTCGGTCATCAGCCAGCGCGAGGTCGGCTCGGATACGCCGAGCTTCCGCCGGGCTCTCCAGGCGGCCCTGCGCCAGGACCCGGATATCATCTTCATCGGGGAGATGCGGGACCGCGATACCCTGGAGGTCGCCCTCAAGGCGGCGGAAACGGGCCACGTGGTCTTTTCGGCTCTCCATACCCAGGACGCCCTTAAAACCCTGAACCACCTCATCGGATTCTTTCCCGGCAGCCAGGAGCAGCAGGTGAGGAGCCGGCTCGCCGACTGCCTCATGGCCGTGATTTCACTGCGGCTGCTGCCTTGGAAGGGAACCCATGGGCGGATTCCCGCCGTGGAAATCCTGCGCACCACCCGCACCATCCAGGAGTGCATCCGGGACGCTTCCAAGACCCAGGCCGTGACACGCTATATGGAGGAAGGCGGGGACATCTACGGGATGCAGACGCTGGACCAGCACCTCCTCAAGCTGGTGAAGGAGGGTAAGGTGGAGCTGGAAATGGCGAAGATTGCGGCTTCCAATCCCTCTTCGCTGGAGAGGCGGGTTCAGCCTGAGGAATGATTCAGCGTCTTCCCCGTCAATCGAAAGGGTCCTCGAAAGCCACCAGCGCCCGCTCCATGCCCACTTCGGTCACATCATGGTGGGTGACGAACCTTACGGTGTCTCGCGTCATGGGGCTGGCGATCACCCCTTTCCGTTCCAGGGCCTCGCACATCTGGGATGGTGTTCGCGGCGGCTTGACCCGGCACATAAAGATGTTGGTCTGGACCAAATCGAGGTCCACCTCGAGATCAGGGTGCGCGGCGAGCTTTTCCGCCAGTCGCCGGGCCTTTTGGTGGTCCTGAGGCAGGGTAGGGAGAATTTCCTCGAAAGCCACCAGCCCCGCGGCAGCCAGAATGCCGGCCTGGCGCATGCCGCCCCCCATCATCTTCCGGACCTTCCTTGCCCTTTCAATGAAAGAACGGCTGCCGCAGAGCAGTGATCCCACCGGTGCGCCCAGGCCCTTTGAAATGCAGAACATGACCGAGTCGAAGGGGCGGGCGATTTCTGCGGGGCTGCATCCGAGCGCGGCGGCTGCGTTGAAGATCCGGGCGCCGTCCAGATGGGTCCCCATGCCGTGCTTCTTGGCCACGGAACAGAGCGCTTCCAGGGTCTCCACGGGCGTGCAGGTTCCCCCCGCCATGTTGTGGGTGTTTTCGACGGCGAGCAGCGTGGTGGGCGCCAGGTAGTACTTGGGGGCCCGGATGCTGTTTTCCACGTCCTTGGGGTCCAGTATTCCGTTCTTTCCAGAGACGAGGCGGGGAAGGACGCCTGAGAATGCGGCCATCATTCCGGTTTCGATGTTGTAGATGTGGCAGCTCGATTCACAGACGACTTCGTCGCCCGGCTGCGTGTGGACCTTGACCGCCGTCTGGTTTCCCATGCTTCCCGACGGTACGAACAGCGCCGCTTCCTTGCCCAGAAGTGCGGCGGCCTTTTCCTGCAAGGCGTTGACCGTGGGATCTTCGCCATAGACGTCATCTCCCACCGGCGCTTCGGCCATGGCTTTCCGCATGGCGGGCGTCGGCCTGGTTACGGTGTCGGAACGAAGGTCGACCCAGTTGTCCTGCATGATCGTCTCCCTAGAAAAAGTGCCGCGGCCCGGGGCGCAAAGCTGTCCGGACCCGGAGCCAGCGTCCATTATACTCTTCAGGCCGGCGTCTTGCCTGGAGGAGGGGTTGAGGGTAATATTAATCACTATGACGAACGATAAAGAAGCTCCCGCCATTGAGATAAAGGGTTTGACCAAGTCTTTCAAGGGCCACCTCTCCATCGGGCGCTTCCAGGCGCTCGACGGGGTGGATCTCGTCGTGCCCGGCGGCGTCATCTACGGTTTCCTCGGACCCAACGGCGCCGGGAAGACGACGACGCTGAAAATCCTGACCGGCATGCTGTCCCCGGACGAGGGCAGAATCCGGATCTTCGGAGAAAAGGCCTACGGAACGGCCGTCGCGTCCAGAATCGGGTTTCTTCCCGAGGCGCCGTACTTCTATGAATACCTCACCGGCCGGGAACTGCTGATGTTCTTCGGCCGCCTGTTCGGGCTGCCGCGCAAGCTGCTGAAAGAGCGGGCGTCCTATCTCCTGGACCGCGTGGGGCTCACAGAAAAGGCGGGACTCCAACTGCGAAAGTACAGCAAGGGGATGCTTCAGCGCATCGGCCTCGCCCAGGCGATGCTCAACGATCCCGACCTGGTGATTCTGGACGAACCCATGTCGGCTTTGGATCCGATCGGCCGGCGGGAAGTCCGGGATGTCATTCTCGACATGAAGCGGGACGGGAAAACCGTTTTCTTTTCATCGCACATCCTGGCGGATGCGGAGATGATCTGCGACGAAGTCGCCATCCTGGTGAAAGGGAAAGTCGTGGAGCACGGGTCGCTGGACGTGCTGCTTGAACGGGACGTCCATTTCTGGGATGTGAGCGTCAAGGGCTGGAAGCCGCCGGCCAAGTTGGGCGATGCCGTGGTGGTCAACCGCAAAAACAACGTCCTGCTGCGAATCGAGCGCGAGAAGGCCGTGCAGGAAGTGATCGACATGGCCAGGGAAGCCGGCGGCCAGATCCTGGGCGTCACGCCCCACAAGGCCTCTCTCGAGGACCTGTTCATGGAACGCATTCCTGAGGGATGACATGAAATTCAGGCAGTGGTCACCGGTACTCGGGCTGAACCAGATGTGGGCGATCGCCGTGAACAGCTTCCGCGAAGCCGTTCGGAGCAGAATTTTTTACATCCTGATGGCCTTTACGGTGGTGATGGTGCTGTTTTCCGTCGTCATGTCCCTGCTCACGGTGGGTTCGCGAAGCAAGATCGTCATCGACCTCGGGCTCACGGTTATCTCTTTTCTGTCTGTCATGACCGCCGTCTTCGTGGGAATCGGCCTGGTCTACCAGGAAGTGGAAAAGAAGACCATCTACAACGTGTTGAGCAAGCCGATTTCGCGGGCCCGGTTCATTCTTGGGCGCTACCTGGGCCTGATGGGCGTCCTGTTCGTCAACGTGCTGGCGATGATTCTCCTGCTGGCGGGACTTTTGTTGATCTTCGGGGGATTCACCACCGGCATTTTCGAGGCGGCGGGTTTCATTTACCTCGAACTCGCCATCATCACCGCCATCGCCGTGTTCTTTTCTTCCATCACGTCTCCCGTCGTGAGCGCCATCTGCACCATCGCCTTTTACATCGTGGGCCACACGAGCAACGCGCTCACCCAGCTTTTGGCGCCCGATCTCTCGTCCGAGTTCGGCAAGGGCTTCGTCACCTTTCTCTATCACGTCCTTCCGGACCTCAACATCTTGAACGTGACGGACCTGATCGCCTACAAGATCCCCATTGCGGAAGGGTTTACGGAAAAAGCCCTCATCTATACGGCCGCGTATGTCGTTATCCTGCTGACGGCGAGCTGCATGGCCTTCCGCCATCGAGACCTGGTGTAGGAATGCAAAGGGTAAAGACAATTCTGGGCCTCCTCGTCATCGCCGGCCTCTTCGCCGTGGTCGTCCCCGTTCACCGTGACATGCGGGCCCTGACAAAAACCTACCCCGGCGATTACCAGGCGTACTTCATCCCGAGCAGCGGATACATGAAGGTGATGAGCCTGGGCTACAGGAACTTTTGGGCGGACCTTCTGTATCTCTGGACCCTCCAGTATTACGACTACTACAACATGAAGGTGCGCTACACTTACCTGCACCACACCTTCGAGGTGATTACAGACCTGGACCCCAAGTTCAGGGAAGCCTACATCATGGGCGCCCTGTTCGCCTTCATCAACAAGGACTGGAAGCTTCTGTACCAGATGGAGGACAAGGGGATCGAAAAGAATCCCAAGGACTACATCATCCCTTACGACGCGGGCTGCTACGCACTTTTTTCCGAAAAGAACTACACCCGCGCCATCCATTACTTCAGGATCGCCCTCAGGCGGAATCCCGATCAGCCCTTCTTGAAGGATCTACTGGCGAATGCCTACCGGTACCGGGGTGACCTCAAGACTTCACTCAACTACTGGCAGGAGATGTACAAGCAGTACAAGGGCCAGGACAACTACAAGGCGAATTACTACAAGATGGCCGCCGCCCGGCACATCTGGAAAATCAGGAACGAGCTAAACGAGCAGCAGATCAAGGCGGCTCTCGAAGCCTACCACAAGAAGTACGGACGGAATCCCCAAACTCTGGCGGATCTCGTCGGGGCGGGGTTCATGGACGCCATTCCTCAAGACCCGGCCGGGAATCCATACAGCTACGATTCCTGGACGGGAAAGGTGACCTGTACGTCACAGTTCAACATCAAGGCGGCTTTTGGACAATGGTAAGCTTTGAACTCGTGCTCGCCGCGGTTCTCGGGCTGGTGGCCGGCTCCTTCAGCAACGTCCTCATCTACAGGGTGCCGCGCCGGGAATCGATTCTCTTTCCCGGTTCCCACTGCACCTCCTGTGGAGCGGCCATACGCTGGTACCAGAACGTTCCCGTGCTTTCATGGTGCTTCCTCGGCGGCCGCTGCGCCCGGTGCCGGTCGCGCATTTCCATTCGATATCCTCTCGTCGAAATGCTGATGGGGCTTCTTTTCGCCCTGGCGGTTCTGCGGTGGGGCGTGACGGGCGGTCTGCCGGCGGCTTGGGCCTTTTGCCTTTTTGTCGTCCCCCTGGCCTTCATTGACTTCGACCTCCATCTGCTTCCCGACAGGTTGACCGACCCCGGAATGGTCGCGGGAGTCGCGTTCAGCTTCGCGGCGCCGTGGACCGATTGGAAGGCCTCCCTGGCGGGGGCGGTGCTCGGCGCGGGTCTGCCCGCGGTCCTGATCGGGCTCTATGCGTTGAGAGGGGTGGACGCCATGGGGTGGGGCGACGTGAAATTCATGGCGCTTGTGGGCGCTTTCCTCGGCTGGCGGGGTGCGTTGCTGACCCTGCTGGCCGGTGCTATCCTGGGCACGATTATTGGGGGAGGCTATCTGCTGGTGACTGGAAAAGGCCGCAGGACGCCCCTGCCTTTCGGGACTTTTCTCGCGGCGGGGGGGCTGTTCGCACTATTTTTAGGCGGTCCTCTCTGGGCCTGGTACATGGGGTTGCTGGCGGTCGGCCGGCCATGACGGCGCACCGGATAGACCCTGGAAGAACCCGGCGCTGGACTCTCCTGGTGGTTTGCGGGGCCGCCTTTTTCCTCTTGTCGTGGCATCTTCTTTACATGACGAAGGGTTTGGCCGAAAAGAGCCGCGAGGCGGCGGCCCGCGTGACCCGCGAGGGCAGAGAGATGCTGGGAAGCGCCCGCTACTCGGGGTTCTCGTCTCCGTCCGCCGGGCAGGCTCTTTTGCTCGATGCGGCCCGGAGCCGGGGGCCGAAGCATGACCTGCGAAAAGTCGGTGTCGTGTTTGGCCGGCAGGTGATCTGGGCTGTCCCCGAGGGGCCGCTTCCGGAGGTGCAGACGCCGCCCGCCAACCAGGACCGGGCGTACGCAGGCGAGGGCGCCCGGTGGATTTATGCAAAGACGCTCCGCGACGGCCGGACCGTTCTGCTGGTTTTCGATCTGCCGGCGTTTCACACCGCCTGGCTCAGACTGCTCGCTCTTGCCGGCCTGGAGGCGGTGCTCCTGCTTTTCCTGCTGCTGACCATGGGGTTCCAGGGATGGCGTCTCGTGAGCGAGCGGAGCCGCATGTCGGATGACCTCGCCTTTCTCCGCGAGGACGCTCCCGCGTCGGCCGGCCCGCCCGGGATGGTCCGCATGCTGCAGCGAACGCTGGAAGAGCTTCGAAAGCGGACGCGGGAGCTTGAAGAACTGCACCTGCTTCAGAAAAACCGGGCGGAGAGCGTGGAAGCCATGGTCCAGGCCCTCTGCTCCAACCTGGAGGCCGGCTACCTCCGGTTCGACGAGCAAGTCAAGCTCAGCGGCATGAACGCACCGGGCCGTCTGTTCCTCGGTCTGCCCACCGTGCCCCGGCTCGGAGACGAGGCGCGGGAGGTGCTGGGGGCCTTCCCTGAACTGGCCCGTCTGCTGGATGAATCCCGCGAAACCCGCTCCGTGGTGACGCGGGAAGAGGTCCCCGGAGCTGAGGGCCGGCTGCTTCAAGCCGTGGCGATCCCACTTTTCAGCCTGGCCAACCGGCTTCAGGGCCAGCTGCTGGTGCTTCGGGACATGACCCGCCTGTACCAGATGGGCCGGACCCTGCGGGAGCAGGAGTCGCTGTCGAGGCTGGGCCAGGTGGCGGCGGGCGTGGCCCACGAAATGCGGAACGGCTTGAACGTACTTTCAGGCCAGCTCCGGCTTCTGGAAAAGGACCATCCCGAACTGGATACCGAAACGCGCATCGGAGAGCTCAAAGAGGAAATCGGCCGGATGGAACAGGTCGTGCGCAACCTGCTGGATTACTCCCGGCCGCTGAAGCTGGAACGGGAGGAGCTCGACGCGGAACCCCTGTTGAATTCGGTCAGCGGGGCCTTTGAAGATGTCGCCGGCGGCGTCTCCATCGACCTCGATCTTCCTGCCGGCGGCGTTCGTTTCCGGGGGGATCGTGAATCTCTGCACCGCGCTCTTCTGAACCTGGTCCGGAACGCCGCGGAGGCGGTCACCTCCGTTCCAGGGGACAGAAAAGGGCGGATACGGCTGGCCGTCGGACAAGACGCCCACTCTACGACGATTTTCGTGGAAGACAACGGACCGGGATTTCCCGGCGGGGACCCGGAAGGCCTCTTTGTCCCGTTTCAGACCCACAAGGCGGGGGGGACCGGGCTGGGGCTGCCCATTGCGCGCAAAATCGCCCGGGCCGTCGTCGGCGCCTCCCGCCCGGATGATCCGGGCGCCTCCCTTGGCGCCGGACGCCAGCGCGATCTGCCCCTTTCCGACGCTTTTCGTTTCCTTGAGCGCCCAGGGTATTTTAGGATTTTCCAGGCCGTAAAGCGTGAAATCTTCTGCGAAGGCGATGTGCCGTTTCAGATGGGGCTTGCGGAGAAAGAGATCGTGGTCGGGGTGGTAGAGGACCTGGAAGACCCGGTTCGGTCCGTAAAGGGCTTCCGCGTGCTCCAGGATCATGGTGTTCAAGGCGTCATTCGGCGTCATGGCGAGTACACGCCGGAATCCATCTTCCTGGGCGCTTTCGTATAAGTCGTCGTCGAGCCCGTTCGCCAGGAGAACCTCCACGTCGTCAAGCTTCGTGTCCAATACCTTCAAGGGGTCGCTGTCCGCAAGCTTGACGGGGACTTTCCTCGACAGTGCAGAGGCCAGACGTTTCGAAAATTCGTGAATCCCGATGATGAGGATGCCTGAATCGTGTTCAGACACCCGCATCCGCATGAGGCGGGTCAGGGGACGGCCGAAGAGGGTGGCGAAAGCGCCGGAAAACAAAATGACCAGAAAGGTGAGCGCAAAGACTCTCAACGCCATGGAGTTGCCGGGCGCCTGTGTGACGAGAAAGGACGCTGTGGCGAGAGCGATGATGCCCCGCGGGCCGATCAGTCCCACGTAAATCCGCTCATTCAGCGGCAGTCCGGTCTTCCAGAGTCCCGCCAGCATACTGACCGGGCGGACGAAAATTCCGATGACCAGACTGGTGACCACGAGCGGGAGAAAGGAACCCGGAACGGCGGAAGGTTCGAACAAGGCCGCCAGCAGGACGAAAAACATGCTGATGAAGAGGTAGGCGATCTGGCCCTTGAAAAAGCGCACTTCCCGGACGTAGGGCGATTTCTGCGCGGCGAGGGTGAAGCCCGCGACGGCGCTGGCGATGGGACCGCTGCCGGGGCTGATGGCCTGCCCGGCGGCGAAAGCCAGGACCGCGCAGCTCAGAGCTACCATCCCGGGCAGCTCGGGATCGCCAAGGTGGGTCAGGGCGGGCAGCAGAACCTTCCCGAGAAGCAGGCCCACCGCCAGGCCGAGGATGGTGGAAAGCGCCGCCTTTTCCAGGATGTGGTAGGGCACGAAGTAGAAGTGGGCCGAATCGCCGGCGAGCCAGAAGGGAAGAAGCGCGCTGGCCAGGAGGATACCCAGGCAATCGCCCCAGATGGCCTCATGCCGGAAGAGCACTTCAAGCCGGCGGCTGATGGGCAGAGCCCTCAGGAGGGGGCCGATGGTCGTCGGGCCCGTCACGACGATCAGGGCGCCGAAGGTCGCCGCGGGAAGCAGTCCGAACCCCGCAAAAAACCACGCGGCAAGGCCGGCGAGGAGGGCGGTGAGGGGCATGGCGAGGCCCAGCAGGCGCCGGGACGGAACCGGGAGGGGCTTCAACCCTGAGCCGGGAAGGCTGAGGGCGCCCTCGAAGAGCATGACCGCCAGACCGAATTCCACAAGAATGGACAGCCCTTCACCCAGAGACGCCGGGCGGATCCAATCGAGTCCCATGGGACCGAGGGCCACGCCGGCCAGGATGAAAAAGAGAATGGGCGGGACCTTGAATCGCCGCGCAAGGCTGAGAGTCATCACCCCGACCCAGAGCGCGATCCCGATGGTTAAAATAATTCCAGCCTGGTCAAGCACCGGCCACCCCTCCATTGTGGTCAGTTCCGGGGCTGCAACGAACCCCGGCGGTCAGGCATTCCCAATCAATAAAGAGACTATAGCACGGGCCCGGCCGGGGAGGAACACCGTCCGCGGCGTTGAAGAAAAGCCGCGGCCCCGATGGGGCCGCGGCGCGAGCTAAACTTTCACGGCGATCAATACCCTTCCGGTTCGACCTTCACTTTTCCCCTGAACACCCAATAGATGTAGGCGGTGTACGCCAGCACGAGCGGCATGCCGATCAGGGCCAGGATGAACATGACCTCCAGGGTCAACGGTGAGGAGGAGGAATTAAAGGCCGTGAGGCTGTAGTTCAGGTCCGTACTGGACGGCGCGAGATAAGGGAAAGCGCCCACAGCCAGAACGGCGTTCAGGCCGAGGATGCAGGCGGAGGTGGCGAGAAAGGTCCACCCGAAACGTTTTCGGAGCGCGGCGATGGGGACGGCGATGATCGCCGCCCAGAGAATCACGGGCGCGATCCACGCCGCCGCGCTGCGGCCGTAGCGGGCGAAGAGATAGGGCGCTTCGTGAAGACTCCAGAAGGCCTCTGCCACGTAAAGAACGAGGAAAACGGCCCAGGCGCTCAGCAGCCATTTCCGGGCCCTGTTTTGCAGATCTCCCTCCGTCCGTATGGAAAGAAAGGCGGCCCCCTGCATGGTGAAAAGCGTGAGGCTGAGCAGGCCCATGACTACCGAGTAAGGGTTCAGAAGACCAAGAAATCCACCCGTGAAGGCGCCCGAATGGTCGATGGGGATGCCGCGCATCAGGTTCCCCGTGGCGACGCCGAAAAGGACTGCCGGGAGGAAGCTTCCCACGAAAAAGGTGGTATCCCATGTCCTCCGCCAGGCGGCGCTCTGCACCTTGCTCCGGAATTCCAGGGATACGGCGCGGAGAATCAGCCCGAGAAGAACGAGCATCATGGCGAGATAGAAGCCGGAGAACACCGTGGCATACACGGGCGGGAAAGCCGCAAAAAGCGCGCCTCCGCCTGTAAGAAGCCAGACTTCGTTCCCATCCCACACGGGGCCGATGGCGTTGAGGAACGTCCTTCTTTCCTGGTCTCCCTTCGCCAGCGGATGGAGGACGCCCACGCCGAGATCGAAACCGTCGAGGATGGCGTACCCGGTGATGAGCACGCCGATCAGGATGAACCAGATCACGTTGAGCGTCATCGCGACACCTCCTCTTCGTGGGCGACCGGCCCCTTCTGGATCATCTTGCGAACCAGGTAGAGGGCGACGCCGAACAGCAGCGAGTAGACCAGGAGGAACATGATCAGCGACGCGAGGATCTGGCCCGCCGGAACGGTGATGGAAACGGCGTCCCTGGTGCGCAGCAGGTGGTAGACGATCCACGGCTGGCGGCCCACCTCGGCCGTGACCCATCCCACCTCGTTAATGATGAATGGGAGGGGAATCAGGAAAAGAAGGGATCTCAGGAACCATCGTTTTTCGAAAAGCTTTCTCCGCCACAGGAGGTAAACGCCGAAAAGAGAAGCCAGGAAGAGGAGCATACCGAGCCACACCATGGCGTGGAAAGACATGGCCGTAGCCGCCACTGGGGGGAGATCCTTGGGCGGAAAGGCGTCCAGGCCCGTCACCTTGGCGTTGAAATTGAAGTAGACCATGAAGCTCAGCAGCTTGTTGATACCCAAGTTGGGAAGCGGGTAGCCTAAAACGAGAAGCGGCGCCCCGGCCTGAGTGCGGAAGAGCGCCTCCATGGCGGCGAACTTTTCAGGCTGGTGATGGGCGACCTGCCGGGCCTGCATGTCCCCGAAGAAGATCGATCCCATGATGGCGATAAGAGCGAAAATAATGCCGATGGCCATGGACTTCTTGGCAAACTCGAGGTGCCTCTTCTTGAGCAGGTAGTAGGCGGAAATTCCCGTCACTACAAAGGCTCCGGTGATCCACGCGCCCATCAGGACGTGGAAGAACCTGGGGAGCGTGGACGGATTAAAGACGGCCCCCCAGAAGCTGGCCAGGTGGGGTCGTCCGTTTACCATCTCGTAGCCGGCGGGCGTCTGCTGCCAGGAGTTGGCCACGATGATCCAGAAGGCGGAGAGCATGGAACCAAAAGCCACCATGAGCGTGGCGAACCAGTGGGTTCTTTTCGAAACCCGGTTCCAGCCAAAGAGAAGGAGCCCGAGAAAAGCAGATTCGAGGAAAAATGCGAAAATACCCTCTGCAGCCAGCGGAGCGCCGAAGATATCCCCCACGAATTTGGAATAGGGCGCCCAGTTGGTGCCGAATTCGAATTCCATGACAATGCCGGTCGCGACGCCAACGGCGAAGTTGATGGCGAAAAGGTGTACCCAGAATTTCAACATCCGGTCGTAAACGGGGTCGGATCGCTTCAGACGCAGCGTGGCCATGATCACCAGGATGGCGGAAAGCCCAATGGTGAGCGGTGGGAAGATGTAATGAAACATGACCGTGACCGCGAACTGAATGCGCGCCAAGAGCAATGCACTCATTCAGGCCTCCTCAGAATCGAGTCGTTGTTTATGGAAACGGCAGCTCCGGCTCGCGCCGAGGCCGTCGATGTCAGGATTCCACGACAGTCCTCCAAGGACAGGTAAAGATGGGACGGGCTGTTCCTTGCCCAAGGCGAGGTCAGCGAAAGTGACCCTGGCCAGGAGCGAAGAGAAGGCGTGGGAAAGGACGCCCCAGGTCGTCCGGACCGGACAGCCGGCAGAGAGCGGGCAGGTTTCCGGTTCATCGAGACAGCAGTTCAGAACCACGGGGCCGTCGGTCGCCTCTACGAGGTCCAGCAGGGTGATGTCTTTCGCGGGACGGGCCAGCCTGATGCCTCCGCCCACTCCGCGCCGCGTTTCCAGAAGTCCTGCCGAGGAAAGGCGGCTGACGATCCGGCGCACCAGCGTGGCTGGGATCAGGCGCTTTTCCACAATCTCGCCGGAGCGAACGTTGCTGCCTTCAGGCAGAGACGCGAGATGCAGCAGGATACGGGCGGCGTAATCTGTGCTTTTTCCGATGGTCCACATGATTCCCTCCCAGGCGATTAAATGTGACCAGATTGGTAATATTTACTGGATAAGCAATTCCGGTCAATCGCCCGGGAAAGGGTTTTGACGCTCTGGGGCAAATGCCGCAGAGGGGGGCGCTGACGCGCGGTGAATCGTGAGTCGTTGATTTGTGAATTCCTACGCGGGACGTTGTTTTGCGCCGCGTAGCGCCCGCATTCTTGATCTCCTGACTTGCGAAGGCATGCATTCAAATCTTGAGCGGCCGTCCGCGGTCAGTCGTCTGCCGCCGCCGTCCGGCTGCGCCGGCCGCCTACTCCGCCCGGAGGGCTTCGATGGGATCGAGGGCGGCGGCGCGCCGGGCGGGAAGGTATCCGCTGGCCAGGCCGACGAGAATGCTCATGGCCAGAGCGGCGGCCATCACCATAACGGGCGTGTGCAGGGGCAGACCGGGCGCGAAGAGAAAGAGCAGCCCTTCGACGGCCAGGCCGCCGGCAAGCCCTGCCAGCCCTCCGGCAAGAGAAAGTACCGCTGCTTCCAGCAGAAAGACGCCCGCCACGCCCCTCCGGCTCACGCCCAGGGCTCTGAGAAGGCCGATTTCGCCTGTCCGCTCGTGGATGGAGATCCACATGATGGTCAGGATGCCGATGGCGCCGACGAAGAGCGAGATGGCGGCGATGGCCGTCACGGCCATCGTGACGATGTCCATGATGCGGCCGAATGTGTCGAGCATTTCCTGCTGGGAAGTGATGGTGAAGTCCTCCTCCCCACTGTGACGCGCAGCGAGAAAGGTCCGGATCCGCTCCACGGCGGCTGGAATCGCCTCGTTTTCGGCGACGGTCAGGTCGATCTCCTGCAGTTCCGTGAGGCTGAAGAGCCTCATGGCGCTCGCCACGGGGATGTAGGCGGAATCGTCCAGATCGAAGCCCAGGAGCTGGCCCTTGGGTTCCATGATGCCCACGACGATGAATCCGACGCCTCCGATGCGCACGCGTTCTCCCAACGGGGGCCTGGCGCCGAAAATCTCTCGCGCGAGCTTAGGGCCGAGCACGGCGAAGGCCCCCTGCCTGTGCGGATCAATAGGGGGAAGAAAGCGGCCCTGGCCCACCGGGAATTTCCATGCGTCTGCTGCTTCGTGGTTGACGCCGTAAATGTAAACATGGCGTCCCCTGCCCAGCGGCGATTCTACCTCGGCCTGGCCCATGGCCACGGGCACGACGTGCGAGACTCCCCGGATGCGCCGGAGCGCCTGGGCGTCATCGATGGTAAGCTTTCGCGTGGTCCCCCCGAAAACGCCCGGAATACCGAAGGTCTTGACGCGTCCCGGGTTGATAGCAACGAGGTTGGTGCCGAACTGGGAGAATTGCGACACGATATAGCGGCGCGTGCCCTCGCCGAGGGAGGTCAGCAGAATGACCGCCATGACGCCGATGGCGATGCCGAGCGCCGACAGAGCCGACCGGAGGCCGTGGCCCGTTAAAGATGACAGCACAAAGCCGGCGAGATCGGTCACGCGCATGCTAACGCCCCGTGAGCGCCCGGACGGGATCGAGTTTCGTGGCGCGCCAGGCGGGCCAGAGGCCGAAGCCGATCCCAACGGACAGGGAGAGCAGGATGGACGCCGCCACCGCCCATAAAGGGGCCGACGCTGGAAAAGAGGGATACAGTCCAGTAAAGAGGGCCACGGCCGCCAAGCCTACGGCCAGGCCCGCCAGTCCGCCCATCAATGCGAGGAGACCCGATTCGGCAAGGAAAACCAGGAGAACCTGCCGGTCGGTTCCGCCCAGCGCCTTGAGAAGGCCGATTTCCGACCGGCGCTCGGTCACCGAAATCAGCATGACGTTCATGATGCCTACCCCGGCGACGGCCAGCGAAATGGACGCAATGCCGGCCAAGGCCAGGGTCAAGGCGTTCAGGATGTCGGAGAAGGCGCTCAGCATGGCGTCCTGGGTGATGACCGTGACATCCTCGGCGCGGTGACGCTCGCGAAACATCTCGGTGACCCGCTCCTTGACTTCGGGCAGAAGACGCTTGTCCCGAACTTCGATGAAAACCCTGAAAAGGGAGG
Source organism: Acidobacteriota bacterium (assembly GCA_037384885.1). Classification (GTDB taxonomy): domain Bacteria; phylum Acidobacteriota; class UBA4820; order UBA4820; family DSQY01; genus JARRNO01. The sequence goes on along the minus strand of JARRNO010000025.1, from coordinate 2,200 downwards.
TCCTGTTGAAGGCGGCCATGACGGTCTGAATCGGGGCCAGGGCCACGTCGTCCACGTCGATGCCCATGGCCCGCCCCCGGGGCGCCATGACGCCCACGACCCGGAAACGCCATGTCCCCATGCGGACGACCTTGCCCAGGGGGCTTTCCGGACCGAACAGCTCACGCGCCAGCTTGGCGCCTAGCACGATCTCGCTGCCTGCCTGCCGGGCGTCGCGCCGCGGCAGGAAGCTGCCGGCGCCCATCTTGACGCGGCGTACCTGACGGAATTCTGCTGTGGTTCCCAGAATGAGCGCGGCGCGGTTCCGGGCGCCGTACCGCAGGGTTTCTTCTCCGCTTGCGAGGGGCGCCGCGGCAACGATCCCGGGCGTCCTGGACACGACCGCCCGGAAGTCTTCGAGGGTGAGATCGCGCGGGGCGCCGCCGATCGGCCCGCCGCCGGTGGTCTCCACCTTGCCGGGGAAGACGATCAGCACGTGGCTCCCCATGGCCGTGAACTCGCGGACGACGTACTCCCTGGCGCCCTGTCCAAGCGCCGTCAGGGCAATCACCGCGGCGATTCCCACCGCCACTCCTGAGAGAGACAGAGCCGTCCTCACGCGATGCCCTGACAGCGCAGTCCCCGCAAAAAGCGCCAGGTCCGAAGCCTTCACGCCGGTTCTCCTCCGATCTGTCCATCGTCCATCCGGATGACGCGTGCCGCCCTCTGGGCGATTGCCGGATCGTGGGTGACCACAACCAGGGTGAGGCCCTTGCGGTTCATGTCCTCCAACAGCTCCATGACGCCGGCCGCGGCCTTGCGATCTAAGTTGCCGGTGGGTTCGTCGGCGAGCAGAAGGCTGGGGGCCATGACCATGGCCCGGGCGATGGCGACCCGCTGCCGTTCCCCTCCGGAGAGCTGGTCGGGCCTGTGCCCGGCGCGGGGGGCGAGGCCCACCGCCTCCAAAATCTTCATCGCCCGGCTCCTGCGCTCGTTTCTCGGAACTCCGGCGAAGAGCATGGGTAGTTCCACATTCCCCAGCGCCGTCAAGCGCCCGAGCAGGTGGAAGAACTGGAAAACAAAGCCGATACGGTTCTGCCGGAGCCGGCAGCGCTCCGCTTCCGTGAGGCTTCCCACGTCCCGCCCTTCAAAGCGGTACAGCCCGCGCGTGGGCCGGTCCAGGCACCCCAGGATGTGCAGCAAGGTGGACTTGCCCGATCCCGAAGGGCCGATCAGCGCCGCGTGCTCTCCTGCCTGGAAGGCCAGCGATATCCCCTTCAATGCCTGGACGTCGCTCTCGCCGACGCGAAAAGTCCGCCAGACGCCATCCAGTTCGATCACGCCTTCTTCTCCCTGGAAACGGCTCTCGCGCCGGGCTTTACCGCCGTGGAATCGCGCGCCGTCACGACGAGGTCTCCCGGCTTCAGCCCTTCCAGGACCTCCGAGTAGCGCCAGTTGCTCAGCCCGGTCTTGATCTGCCTTTCGACGAGGCGTCCGCCGTTGAGGACCATGATGGCCTTTCCCTCGGCAATGGCCGAACTGGGGATTCTGAGGACGTTTTCACGCCGGCTGAGAATGACTTCCACGTCGGCCGACGTACCCGGCAGTATGCCGGCCGCCAATACCGGTTTGCCGAAATCCACTTCGATTTCCAGGGTGCGATTCTGCTCTTCCAGGTCCAGTACATAGGGTGCGACGCGCGACACCTTTCCGCTGTATGTCTCGCCGCTGCGGGAGTCGATGGTGATCCGAACTTCCTGGCCCACGCGCACCCGCCCTGAATCCAGCTCGTCGATGGGGGCGCTGATGTAGATGGAGCGGGGATCCAGCACGTCGAGAACGGGTGGGATGGGAACGCCCGGCGGCGACGGGGTGATCCACTCGCCCACCTCCGTGCTTCGGTCCGCGAGGACGCCGGAAAAGGGCGCCCTCAGTTCGGTCAGGGCGAACTCGGCCCTCGCAAGTTGGACCTGCGCGCCCGCTTGCTTAAACGCCTCCCGCGCGGCGTGGCATGCGGCGCGGGTCTGGTCCCGGCGGCTTTCCAGGGAATCGAGTTCCTGCGGGCTGATGATCCCGTCCCGCCTTAATTCGCGACCGCGGCGCCAGTCCCTTCCGGCGAGCTCCGCGGCAATGCAGGCCTCGGACGCCCTGGCGTCCGCCACGGCCAGTTCGCGCTCTGCCAGCGCGACCTGGGCGCGCTGAACGCTGTCGTCGAGCTTGA
>JARRNO010000024.1:0-13978 GCA_037384885.1 Acidobacteriota bacterium | reverse complement strand
GGTCTCAGGCGCGCGCGGAGGAAAGGAGGCGCTGGAGATGGCGGTGAAAGCGCCGCCCGATCTGGTGCTGAGCGACGTCCTGATGCCTGGAATGGACGGCTTTGAGCTGTGCCGCAACTGGATTTCGAATCCGGCGCTCAAGCACATCCCCTTCGTTTTCTATTCGGCCGCCTTCGTGAGCGACGAGGATATGGAATTCGGTATGAGCCTCGGCGGGGCGCGATACATCCGGAAACCCAGTGAGCCGGGGGCCTTTCTGGCGGCGATTGGAAGACTGATCCGCCAGAAGGAATCCGGGGCTCTCCAGGCCTCCGAGTCGACTGGCTTGCCAGGAGAGCTCGCTTTCTACCGCGAATACAGCGGACGTATTCACCGCAAGCTCACGACAGAGGTTGGTTCGGCTGAAACGCGCCAGGTCGTTAACCGGCTGGAGGTCTCTGAAAGAAAATACGAACTGCTGTTCGAAAGCATCAACGACGCCGTTCTCGTCCTGGACGCAGAGGACGAAACCATCCTGGAGGCCAACGGCCGGGCCTGCGAACTCTACGGAAGAGAGCGGCAGGAAATGGTCGGAATGAGTCTTGCTGTCATGACCCGGGACAAGGAAAAGGGAAAACTTCATATCCGCGAGATCCTGGAGTCAGGTGAAGGCAGAAATTTTGAGAGCGTGCATTACCACAAATCCGGCCGGTCCCTTAACCTTGAAATCAGCTCCAAGGTCCTTGAATACGGGGGCAGACGGGTCCTGACGGCGGTCCTGCATGATGTGACGGAGCGGCTACGCGAGCGTGAGGCCCTTGAGCGCTCGGAAGAAAAATACAGGGAACTTGTGGAAAATATCAACGATCTGATTTTTACCGCGGACCGGGATGGGGTCGTGACCTATGCGAGCCCCGTGGTGGAACGTATGGCAGGTTACACTCCCGGCGAAGTAATCGGCCGCTCTCTCTGGGAATTCGTTGATCCGGAAGACAGACCCAGGCTCGGTGACCGGTTCCGGGCGGCGCTGCAGGGAGAGGTTGTACCGGACGAATACCGGATCGTCGACAAGCATGGGGGCGCCAGGTGGGTGAGAAGTTCAAGCCGCCAGATGATCGTCGGCGGCGAAGTGGTGGGAATCCGGGGTGTGGTGACCGATATCCACGAGGAGAAGAAAAGCCAGATCGGGCTGGAGCGCTCCGAACAACGGTACCGCCAGCTCGTGGAGAATATCAATGACATCATCTTCTCTGTGGATCTGAACGGTGTCGTGACCTATGTCAGTCCCGCGGCGGTTCGTATCACCGGCGTCAATCCCGACCTTGCGGTGGGCAGGCCCATTGAGAATTTCGTCTCGCCGCAGGACCGGCACCGCATCCGCCGGTCCTTTCAAAATGCGCTGCAGCAGGAAACGGAGGCGGAAGTTTTCCGCGTGGCTGTGCCGAAAGGGGACGTGCGCTACATGTTGGTGTCCTTTCACGCCCAAGGGGCGCGGGGCGCGGAACAAACCATTCTCGGGGTGACGACGGACATCACGGCTCAGATCCGGACGGAAGAGGCGCTGGAAGGCTCTGAAAAGAGGTACCGTCTGCTTTTCGAGCAAAACCAAGCCGGCGTGTTTTACACAACGTGGGACGGTATCATCCTGGATTCCAATCGCGCCGCCGCGGAACTGGTGGGCTATCAACAGGCAGACAACCTCCGCGGGCTTCGCATCACGAATTTCTACGCCAACCCGGAGGAGAGGCAGCGCGTCCTCAGAATCCTTCAAGAGGAAGGGCAGCTGAAGAATTACCCTGTCAGGGCCCGGAGGCGCGATGGTTCCTGCCTATGGGTTCTATTGAGCCTGGCGGTCATTTCGGATCCAGGACGAAGCGATACTCTTCTTCTCGCGACAGTGATCGACAACACCAGCCAGGTTGAAGCCAACGAGAGGGTCCGTCAGCTCGCAGCCGCCCTGGACCAGACGGCCGACGCCATCATCGTGACGGACAGCGAGGCCAATATCGAGTACGTGAATCCTGCTTTTCAAAAGATCACGGGGTACTCGTTCGAAGAGGTCTATGGAAAGAACCCCCGGCTCATGCAAAGCGGCGCAACCTCCGCCGAGACCTATGAAAAGCTCTGGAAAACCATCAAAGGTGGAGACACCTGGCGCGGCCGTTTTACCAACAAGAGAAAGGACGGCACCATTTTCCAGGACCACACCTCCATTTCCCCCGTTCGGGATGAAGGCGGCGCGATCACCCATTTCGTGGCCGTCAAGAGAGATGTTACCCGCGAAATCGAACTGGAATCCAGATTGATGCAGATGCAGAAGATGGAAGCCGTGGGGCGTCTGGCCGGCGGTGTCGCCCACGATTTCAACAACATCCTGACAGCCATCCTGAACAACGCCGAAACGTTACGTTCGAGCGGGAAGCTAAATGAGGACCTCTCTCAGCCGGTTATGGAGATCATCCGGAGCGGGGAGCGCGCTGCTTCCCTCACCCGGCGCCTTCTGGCCTTCGGCCGGAAGCAATTGGCGAGCCACAAGGTTCTGGATCTCAATACCGTCGTGAGATCCGCCATGTCCATGCTCCAGAGTCTCATCGGCGAGAATATCCACTTCACCAGCGTCTTCGGCCGCAACCTGTGGAGCGTCAAGGTCGATCCGAACCAGATGGAGCAGGTTCTGGTCAATCTGTTGATCAATGCGCGGGATTCGATTTCGGGAACGGGGGAGATTCACATCGAGACGGCCAATGTGGACTTGGATGAAGCCTATCCGGATTCCGGTCCGGAAGCCCGCGCCGGCCGTTACGTGGCGTTGACCGTGAGCGATACGGGAGAAGGCATTCCCAAGAATCTTATGAGCAAAATATTCGAACCCTTTTTCACCACAAAGTCGCCGGACAGGGGAACCGGTCTTGGGCTGGCCACGGTATACGGTATCGTCAAGCAAAGCGGGGGAACGATCCAGGTCCATTCGCAGGAAGGCCGGGGGAGTACGTTCAAGATTTACTTGCCGGCCGTTGCCGAGGCCGTCATGCCGAGAGGCTCCCAAAACGAGGTGCAAAAAGTTGCTGGAGGATCGGAAACAATCCTCGTCGTCGAAGACGACGCCCAGGTCCGCGAGGTCGTGGCCGCAGTTCTCGACAGCCTCGGATACCGCGTTCTGGCGTGCGCCGGCGTCAAGGAAGCGAAGGCGCTTTTTCAGTCGCAGAAGGGCCGCATCGCACTCCTGTTGACGGACCTGGTGATGCCTGACGGAAATGGAAGCGACCTCGCGGATGATCTCTCGGCCCAGGCGCCGGACCTCGGCATTATTTTCATGTCGGGCTACTCCTCCGATCCCAAGGTCAGGGAGAAACTGCGGGAGGGAAAGGTGGCCTTCCTCCAGAAGCCCTTCACCAGGCAGGTCCTGTCCTCGAAGCTCAGAGAAGTCCTGGATGCAAAGCGTGCGCCGGCGTAGGCACCGCTGCCCGCTATTGCCATGATGCCGGTTGCGAACTTTTCCTGGATTGTTTAAGATCGAGGACGTCCTATCTGGATGGGACCGGAAGCTGGAGCGTTCCGGAACCGCAGCCGAGTTCGGAGAACTCCCCGTTGTGAAATGTCTTGAATCCCGGCGCTGTTTTAAATACATGGCAGATTTTTCAAACTGCGGCGGGAAATTCGATAACGGGGGCGTTGGTGTGGACGCTCCCTTCCGTAGATGGAAACCGGCAGGACCTCCGCGATGACCGATAAGCCCTTTTCAGGTCATGAAGAAATCCTGAAGCTGAACCGTCTTCTGCGCACCATCATGGAAATCAATCAGTCTATGGTGAAGGCGGCCGGCGGCAAGTCGCTTCTAAGAGATGCGTGCCGGATTCTCGGCCAGAGAGGCGGCTTTAAGATGAGCTGGGTCGCTTTGCGTTCCACGAACGGTAAAAGGTTGACGCCGGCCGCATATTGGGGAGTCGGCGAGGACCTGGCCGCAGAGGTGATCAACCGGCTTCAAACGGGCGCCGGAGCAAGCGGGCCCACATGGACGGCCATCCAGATGCGTCAGCCAATCGTCTACCCCGATGTGACCGAAGATCCCACGATCGGTGATTGGCGGGAGTTCTGCGAGAAGTATCATATCCGAAGCGCCGCGGGTTTCCCCCTCCGCTACAGAGATGAAGTGCTTGGCGCGCTTCTCGTATACAGCAGCGAAGCGCATCGCTTCGGAGAGGAAGAGATCCAGCTTCTGGACGAGCTGGCGGATGACCTGGCATACGCTCTGAGGGTGATCGAGGAAAGGCGCGGGCGGAAGGCCTCCGACCGGCAGCTTCGTGAGAGCGAGAGGCGCTACCGGCTGCTCTTCGAGCAAAGCCTGGCGGGTGTGTTTCTGACCAATTTGAGCGGCCGGGTCCTGGACTGCAACGACGCGGCGGCGAAATTGCTCGGGTTTGACCGGCCCGCCGATCTGAAAGGGAGAAACATCCGCGAGTTCTATGCCGATCCCGGCCGGCGCGAAGACCTGCTGTCCGAGTTGGAGCGGTCTGGAAAACTGAGCAATATTCCACTCAAGCTTCGGAAGCGGAACAGTGAAACGATCTGGGTTCTGGAAAGCGTCTCCATGTTCCAGCCGGAAGGGGAAAACGAGCCCATGTTGATGGGAACCGTGCTGGACCTGACCCGCCAGGTCGAAGCGAGACGGAGGCTGGAGCAGCTTGCGGCCGCCGTGGAGCAGACGCCGGACGCCATTATCGTGGCCGATAACAAGGCGCGCATCCAGTATGTCAACTCCGCCTTTACGGAGATTACCGGCTATTCGAGGGACGAAGCCCTTGGAAAGGGGCCCTTGTTTTTGAGGCACGGCCTGGTGGACAGAAACGTCCTAAAGGAGTTGAAAACCGCCCTCGGCAAAGGCGAAGGATGGAAGGGTACGTTCGAGAACAGACGGCGCGACGGGCGTGTTTACGCTGATTCTACTGCCCTTTCGCCCGTTCGTGATGATGACGGGAATATCACCCATTATGTGGCGGTCAAACGCGATATTTCGCGCGAAAAGGCCCTGGAAACAAAGCTTCTCCAGGCGCAGAAGCTTGAAGCGCTCGGCCGCCTGGCGGGAGGCGTCGCGCACGACTTCAACAACGTTCTGACGGCAATCACCAGCTTTGCGGAACTGTCCTTGGCTGTGGATGGAGTGCCGGTCGAAGTGAAGCACCATCTTGAAGAAATCATGCGCGCTTCGGGACGGGCGTCGGAAATCGCCCGGCGCCTCCTGGTGTTTGGAAGACCGCAGCCCGTCAGTGCCGCCCGGATCGACTTGAACGAAGTCGTCCGCTCCATGGGGACGCTTCTCGAAAGGCTGATCGGTGAACAAGTGGTCCTCAAGTTCCGGTCCGGCCAAGGTCCGCTGGCTGTTTACGCCGATCCCGTTCAACTGGAACAGGTTATTCTCAACCTGGTGGTCAATGCGCGGGACGCCATGCCGGACGGCGGGGAAATTGCGATCGAAACAGCCGGGGCCACAGTGCCGGACGCAGAAGACGGCGCCGCCCCCCCTGGGAGCTACGCCGTGCTTTCCGTGGGAGATACGGGCGTAGGCATGTCGCCCGAAACCCAGGACAGGATATTCGAACCGTTTTACACGACCAAATCGCTCGGGAAGGGTACCGGGCTTGGACTGGCCACCGTGCACGGCATCGTTCGAGAAAGCGGCGGTTTCATCCGCGTCTATTCCAAGGAGGGAAGGGGAACGATCTTTAAGGTCCTTTTTCCTCTGGCCGGCGAAGATCCCGAGCCGCCGACCGACGGGCGCTTCAGCGAAGCGGAGAAACACCCTCTCAGAGGTCGCTGCATCCTGCTCGTTGAGGACGAGCGCCAGGTACGCGAAGCCACTGTCGAAGCCCTTGAGGCGTTAGGCTGCAGGGTTCTGGCCGCCGCAGGTATCGGCGAGGGCCTGGCGCTCTTCAAGGCCCACCATCATGAAGTGGACCTGTTGCTGACGGACATGATGCTCCCTGATGGAACGGGAATGGAGCTCTATCGCGAGCTCCTGCAGTTTCAAGATCCTCCGAGAGCGGTTTTCATGTCAGGCTACAGCCGGGAAGAGATTCCCCGGGAATACCACGCCGACTTCCTGCCCAAGCCGTTTACCGTAAGCGCCCTGGCCGCGAAGCTCCGGGAGATCTGGCGGGAATCCTGACAGCACCAAGCCCCCGGAGAATGGCGAATGGATAAAATCCTCCGCCGGCATGTCCTCCCTCTAGCGGCTTAAAGAATCGAATGAGAAGGGCTTCCTTCCTCGCGGCGGCGATTTCGCCGGCGCCTTTCCCGTTAGCTGGTTTCGCTGTATCCTAAGGCAGGAATCGCCATTCGCACGGACCTGGAACCGTGCATTTGTACAATCGATGAAGCCTTGGGAGGGGCCATGCCGAGTCTGACGGAACTCGTTCAGCTTGTTTCCAACTTCGTCTGGGGACCTTACCTTCTCATTCCGCTGCTTCTTCTGACGGGGCTCTATCTCACCGTCCGTTTAGCGGGAGTCCAGTTCCGCAAACTATGGGGATCCCTGTGGCTGGCGCTGGTGGTTCGCAAAGATCCGGGAACCGAAGGCGACATTTCGCACTTCCAGGCCCTCATGACCGCTCTCGCGGCGACCGTCGGCACGGGGAACATCGTGGGTGTGGCCACGGCCATCGCTCTGGGAGGTCCCGGTGCCCTCTTCTGGATGTGGATGACCGGCCTGGTAGGGATGGCCACGAAGTACTCCGAAGCTCTTCTTTCGGTAAAGTTCCGCATCACCGACGAGAAGGGCGAGCAGGCCGGCGGTCCCATGTACTATCTCACCCAGGGCATCCCTTGGAAGAAGGTGGGACGCATCCTCGGCGTCCTTTTCGCGCTTTTCGCATCGGTGGCCGCATTCGGCATCGGCAACATGGTGCAGTCCAACTCCATCGCCGATGCCGTGGAACAGTCCTTCCACGTTCCCATGTGGGTCACGGGATTCGCCGTGGCGGTTCTGTCGGGCCTGGTGATTCTGGGAGGCATCAAGTCTATCGGGCGATTCACAGGTTTCTTCGTCCCGCTCATGATCGTGGCCTACATCGGGGCGGGGGGCTACATCATCATTTTCCACGCAGCCCACCTTCCGGCGGCGCTGGCCTTGATCTTCAAGGGTGCGTTCCACCCGGTGGCCGCGGTGGGCGGATTCGCCGGGGTGGCGGTGATGCAGGCCATGCGCTTCGGCGTGGCGCGTGGCATCTTCTCCAACGAGTCCGGACTCGGTTCGGCCGGAATCGCGGCCGCCGCCGCGCAGACCCGGGAACCCGTCCGCCAGGCCATGGTTTCCATGACGCAGACCTTCATCGATACCATCGTCGTGTGTTCCATCACCGGCCTGGCCATCATCACCACCGGGGCCTGGACCACGGAACTCAACGGCGCCAACCTCACGCAGGCCGCCTTCCGCCATGGTCTTCCTGGGCAGTGGGGCGGGATGGTTGTGGCGGTCTGCCTGGCCATGTTCGCGTTTTCCACCATTCTGGGCTGGAGCTATTACGGCGAGAAAAGCTTTGAATATCTCTTCGGCCGCCGGGCGGTCTTCCCATACCGGGTTGCCTTTGTAATCTTCGTGTTTATCGGGGCCGTGAGAAGCCTTTCGTTCGTGTGGAGCATCTCGGACGTGATGAACGGGCTGATGGCCCTGCCCAACCTGGTGGGATTGCTGGTCCTTTCAGGGGTCATCGCCCGGGAGACGAAGAGCTATTTCGCGCGGGAGCGGGCCGGCGAAATCAGCGGCCTGTCCGAATATTAGTGTGCCGCCGCCGCGTCATAGCTTCGCTGGATCCGGCGGCTCTAAAAGTTCGCGGACCTTTCTGGCAAGCCCCGCCATCCCGAAAGGCTTGGCGATGAAGGACGCTTCTTTGCCGTTCAGGAACGCGCCGTCCAAACTCTTCTCCGAATAGCCAGAGATGAAGAGAAATCGTGTGCCCGGGTGCCGGGATTCGATTTCCCGGCTCATTTCCTCTCCCCCCATCATGGGCATCACGAGGTCGGTAACCACGAGATCAACGGGCCCGCCTTGGTCGAGTTTTTCGAGCGCCTGCTTTCCGTCGGAGGCTTCGCGCACCATGTATCCCAGTGACTGCAGAATTTCGACCACCGTGGTTCGAACCACCTCCTCGTCTTCCACCACCAGAATGGATTCGCCTTCTCCGTGTGGGATGTCTGATTCCCTGGGGGGGACCGCCTGTGCCGTCGAGCCGCTGAGGGGGAAATAGATTTTAAAACTGGTCCCCTTTTCCGGTTCGCTGTACACATGGATCATGCCCTCGTGCTGCTTCACGATGCCGTAGACGCTGGCCAGGCCCAACCCAGTGCCGTGGCCCAGTTTCTTGGTGGTGAAGAAGGGTTCGAAAATATGTTCCTGGGTCTCACGGTCCATTCCTGAACCGGTATCGGTGACTGTGAGCAGGCAGTATTCTCCGGGGTGGGCCCAGGGGTGCGAGGCCAGGTACTCGGGCCCCACCGTCGCCCTTTCGGTTTCAATCAAAAGCCTGCCGCCTTCCGGCATGGCGTCCTTCGCGTTGATGCAGAGATTAATCAGGATTTGTTCGAACTGGATACGGTCGACGAGAATGGCGCCGCCCTCGCCGCAGGGTTCCACGTGAAGGTCGACATTTTCGGGGAGGAGCCGGCGCAGAAGGGGAGAAAGGTCGCCAATGAGCTGGTTGATGTCAAGGGACTCCGGGCTGATGATCTGCCGGCGCGCGAAGGCCAGAAGCTGCCGGGTCAGTTCGGCCGCCCGCACCGTCGTGTGCCGGATTCCCGCCAGGTCCTTCTGAAGCGGGCTGTCTTCGGGAAGCTTTGTCTGGAGGAGTTCGAGCGGTCCTTGAATGGCCATGAGAAGATTGTTGAAATCGTGTGCGACGCCGCCCGCCAGTTGTCCGATGGCTTCTATTTTCTGGGCCTGGCGGAGCTGATCTTCCATGACCCGGTGTTCGGTGACGTCGCGCAGGATGGCCTGGAGGACCGTATCCTCTCCGAGGTCGATCCGGTTGAGGGTCACCTCCACCTCGAACGGCGTGCCGTCCGCCTTCTGGTGAAGCCAGGTGAAGTACTGGGGGTGCCCCAGCAGGGCTTCACGGATATGGAGTTCCGCCGCCGTCCAGGAATCGCGGCCTCCCGGCTGTTGATCAGGAGACACTTCCGCCGGATGGCGCCCGATGAAATCATCGCGGCTGTACCCGAAAAGTTCAAGAGCCTTGGCGTTGCATTCCACGATTCTACCCTGGCGGGCGAGAAAGATGCCGTCGTTGGCGTTTTCGAAAAGGGCCCGGTAGCGGTTTTCGGAGTGCTTCAGCCGGGCCATGGTGCCTTCCATGTCCGACTTTAGCGTGTAGGAGTGTAGGGCGAACCCAAGATCCGCCGCCAGTTCTTCCACAAGCCGCTGGACGTCCGTCTCAAAAAAGCCGGGCAGAAAGTGATACACGTTCAGGACCCCTTCCACTTTCCCGTGCAGGAGAATCGGGAAAGCGCCCGACGAACGGTAGCCGCGCTCGACGGCTTGGCTCCGCCAAGGGGCGAACGATTCATCTATCAGGGTATCCTGGCAGACCACGGATTTCCCGATCCGGAAGGCTTTCCCCGTCGGTCCCATCCCCAGGGGAGATTCGTCGGCCCGGATATGGATTTGCTTCAGGTAACCCTCTTCAAAACCTGCCTGTGCAAGAGGAACGAGCCGTCCGCTGACCGGTGTGGGAACGGCGATCCACGCCATGCGCATTCCGCCCGTCGACACCAGGCGCCCGCAGGCTTCGTTAAACAAAGCCTCCGTGCTGTCCGTCCGGAGGGACACCTGGTTGATTTCAGAAATCGTTCTCAGGAGAGCATTGAAGCGGACCAGTCGTTCCTCCGCCTCCTTCAGCGGGCCGATATCGGTCACCATGGCGATGACGCCTTCGAACCGCCCTTTTTCGTCGAAGAGGCCGCTGGCCGAAACCATGGCCCACAACGGACTGCCGTCCTTTCTTCGGAAACGGAAAGGGTGTGTCTCCTGCCGTCCTTCCCGCCTCTGTGCCAGATAACCCTCTGCCTCCCGCTGAACATCGGGTTCCAGAAAGTCAAAGAGCGGGCGGCCTTCCATTTCGGAGACGGCGAAGCCCATCATGTCCGCTAAGGCTGGATTGACGTAGGATGTGACATAAGATTCATCGAGCTGCCAGATTCCCTCGCTTCCGGTAGAGAGCACGGTGGCAAGGTAAGCGTTTCTTCGCTGCATGTTCCTGTAATAGGCGGCCCTCAGATGCTTCCAGACGGCGATGCCGGCGAGAACGGACACGAGATAGAGAGCGAGGAGGAACAGTGCATGCCGGCGGATGTCCACATGATAGGCCGCCAACGCCCCGGCTCTGTCAACCTTGACCAGGAGTGTCCAGGGTGTTCCCTTCAGCGGACGGGTTGCGGCGAGGACCGGCACGCCGCGGTAATCTGTGAAAGCTCCGATCTCTTCCTTCGCCTGCGCGGCCGCGTGTTCTACGGATGAGGGCTTGACGCGATTCAGCGTCAAGAACGGCCGTGTCAAAGGAGGCAGAAGGGGGCTGAGGAAGGTGACGCCCCCGCCCCCGGACGGTTGGACAAGGAGAATTTCGGCGGGTCCCGCCATGGATTCATCGGGGGCCAGAATCCTGTAGAGCCACCGGCGGGCGTCCACCGTGGTTAGAACGGCGCCCGCAATCCCCTTCCCGGAATCCTCGATAGGTTGGACCAGAGTAAAGGTGGGTACGCCGGATTCCCGCCAGGCGTGCAATGAGACTTGAGAGAACCCGGTATTGAAGGCCTTGCGGACGAGCGAGTTGGTCGCCGCGTCCAGTTGAGTCGTCCCCGCTGAACCCGCGAGAATTTCCCCCTGGCCTCCAAGGATATAGATCCCCCGATACCCGTACTTTCCTGCCATTTCAGTTAAAATATCACTAATGTGATGCTCTTCCTGGGGCAAGGTCCTTTTTTTGCCCCCGCGCCGCCCGTTCCGCACAATCTCTCGGACGGTCGGAAAGGAAGCAATGACGGAAGCGTCCGCCCGCCGTTCCCTGACCCACTGCTCGATAACCGAGCTTAGCGTGCCGGCGTCGTGGGAGAGCCTGCTGTTCCATTGAATGAGTGCGTCGTGTCTGGTGGCGGGCTGGAAGACCAGGAAGAAGTAGCAGCCCAAAACCGCGGGAAGGATCAATCCCAGAAGGGCTGCCAGAAGAAGCCCGAGATAGCGGGGAAAATCGCTCTCGGCTCGAATCTCGGCAGCCTTTAATCTCTGTTTGCTTTGACCCACACCCGGCTCCCACAGTCGCAGACGGCTTGAAGTCAGTATCCCGCTGGCGGGTTCGTCCCTATCACGCCCGTTTCTTTCACGATTATAACCGAGGCCGCAGCGGGTGAACAGGGACCGGCGCAGCGGACAAGTCTTCGCGGGATACCCGCTGCGGCGGTTGGGAAGCGAGAAAGCTAGGAGGTTAGGAAGCAGCCGCCTTCGGCGGCTGCAGCGGCCTTTGCCGGCAGAGGCCGGTTTCCCTTATCGGCATGCTGTTCGCGTTCTTGCTGTCAAAGCGATGCCCGAACACGCCTCTTAACCCTTAGCTCCTTCACGTCTTCACTTGTAGGGCTGCACAGCAGGCTAACCACCGGCCGCCACGCAGCCAACGTCCGTCCGCCGTCTGCCGACGTCCGTCGGTCCGGCGCCGACGGCGCCGGAACCAAAAAAAGCCCGCCCCGATGACCAGGGGCGGGCATCATGAATTGAAACAAGCAGAAGAAGTACCGTCAGCGGACTACTTGTTGTTGACCTCCGACTGGTAATACTTCATAAGAATCGCCGCCACTTCGGGCCGGGCGAATTCCCGGGGCAGCTCCTCGCCGGCGGCCAGCATGGCCCGGACCTTCGTGCCCGACAGCAGGACAAAGTCTTCTTTCGTGTGGTCCGGAGCGTCGCGCATCATCACGACTTTTTTCAGTTTCTTCGACCAGGCTGTGTGGTCCGCTTTGAAGATCTGGATTTCGAGCGCGCCCTTCGGGACCTCGTCGTCGAAAATGGTCTGGGCGTCGAAAGGTCCGTAGTAGGAACCCACACCTGCGTGGTCGCGGCCCACGATGAGGTGGGTGCAGCCCGCGTTCTGGCGGAAAACCGCATGGAGAACCGCCTCGCGGGGCCCGGCATAAAGCATGTCGAAGCCGTAGCCGGTGATCAGCACGGTGTTGGGCGGGAAGTACAGATCAACCATCTTGCGGATGCAGGCGTCGCGGACGTCGGCCGGGATGTCGCCCTTCTTGAGCTTGCCGAGCAGCATGTGGATCAGGATGCCATCCGCGTCCACCGCTTCCTTGGCCATCTTGCAGAGTTCCTCGTGAGCGCGGTGCATGGGGTTGCGCGTCTGGAAGGCCACCACCTTGTTCCAGCCCATCTTCGAAATTTCATCGCGAATCTGCGGCGCCGTGCGGAACGTTTCCGGGAAGTCCTTTTCGAAGTACGAATAATTCAGGACCTTGATGGGGCCTGAAACGACGGTCTTGCCCACGCTGTTGAAGGCCGCCACGCCTGGATGTTCCGGGTCCTGCGTGCGGAAGATCTTTTCGGTCATGAGCTTCATGTCGTCGTCGGTGAACGTCTCGATCGCTTCCACGTTCTGAACGGCGATCACCGGATTGCCCTCGACGTTGGGATCGCGCAGGGCGATCAGCTTCGCCCCCTGGATCGCCGAGGCGTCCTTCACCATGTTGAGAATGGGCACGGGCCAGAAGAGCCCCGAAGCGGTTCTCATGTTCTGCGCGACGCTCAGCGCGTCCGCCTTGTTCATGTAACCTTTGAGCGGGTTGAAATAGCCGCTGCCGAGCATGACGGCGTTTGCGGCGGCCGCCGAACTGACAACGACGGAGGGCAGGTTTTCGGCCTCCTTCCGGAGCGCCTCCCGTTCCTTCCCGTCGGCGACGAACAGCGGATTCAGCGTATCG
Source organism: Acidobacteriota bacterium (assembly GCA_037384885.1). GTDB lineage: Bacteria > Acidobacteriota > UBA4820 > UBA4820 > DSQY01 > JARRNO01. Next base: position 1,042 of record JARRNO010000024.1, on the reverse strand, counting down.
GAACCGTGCGGCTTGATCATTCCAAACCTCCTGAGGCGGCGATCCGGTGCTTTAGACGTTTCCGGCGCACACCGCGGCCCGCCTCTGATCATGGCTTAGCAGGCTGCCAAAGCCCTTTGTAAGAATTCCCCCCTTGCGCCGGTCCGCAGGACCGGCTGCACTTATTCCACAGTTAGTTGATAGGGGACGCGGGCGTGTGAGTCAAGAAAGCCCCCCTGCGGCAGGCCGGCTTGCGCCAAATCACTCAAGCGAGGGTGGAATCTCCAGAGACTCTCTTTCTAGCCGCTTCCACCAGGGCCTCCGCCCATTGAAGACTGGCTTGCGCGTGCAGGTGGGTGTAGCCCGCCCAGACGCTGCCGGCGACGGCGCCGTCACGCCCCTGCCCGATCCCCGTGCCCCTTGCAACCGCGCACGCCGTTGGCACAGGCGCTTCTGAGGGGATGACGGCCGAATAGTGAAATTCGTGGCCTCTGAGGTCCGTGCCCAAGGCGAAAAAGGGATTGGGGCTGTCCACCGACATTTCCACGTAGCCGTGTCCCCGGGGTGTGGAAAAAACCTGCACTTCGAAGGGAAGGACGCCGGCCATGGGATAGCGCCGGCCCTCCTGGTTGATGGCCCGCGAGAGAAGCATGAGACCGCCGCACTCGGCGTAGACGGGAAGCCCCGACGATGCCGCCCGCGCCAGCCCCTGCAGCCAGCGGGCGGCGTTGGAGATCGCGGGGCCGTGCGTTTCGGGAAACCCGCCGCCGATATACAGCGCATGCAAATCGTCGGGGAACCGTTCGCCGGAAAGCGGCGAAAGAAAGACGAGCCGCGCTCCGGCGGCTTCCAGCGCCTCCAGGTTGTCCGGGTAGTAAAAGGTGAAGGCCGAGTCGCGAACCACGCCGATGGTGACCGGTGTTCCCGCGGGCGCCGGTTGAAAGGAGGCGCCCTGGACCGGGAGCGGGGAAGCGGAGGCGGCGCACTCGAGGATGCGGGACCAGTCCAGGGTGGACCGGCAGAGCCTTCCGATGGTCTCTCGAACGTCACCGATGCCCGGATG